>JAIPJL010000021.1 GCA_021734165.1 bacterium
ACAGGACGGGAACACTACAAAAATTAAAGGTGATCTAAATGTTAATGGAGATTTTGTCATAGGTGGTTCTGTCAATGGATCTGGTGGTAATGATTTGGAACTTGGAACTGAAGGAGGTGGTACTTATGTTCTAATAAGCAGAGCTGGTGGTACAACCAAGATCCAGAATATCGGTATCGTGGAAGGACTGCTTACTTTAGGAAAAGGAGCAGATGAAGTACATGGTGTGATCGACTGTAATGCTGTTGAAGCAAACAATATGGATTTAAAGATTGGTGGACAGAACTTCACGCGTAATGTTATCCTTTCTCGTGCCGGTAAAACCACTCAGGTTCAGGGATCTTTAGACGTTGATCAGAATGCTAACATTGACGGGACATTGCAGGTTGACGGAAGTTCCAAATTAAGCGGTAACCTGACTGTGGGACCAGGTGGCGGCGCAGGAACCATCGACTCAAATGGCATCGCGCTCGCCGAACGTGATCTGGAAATCGGCGGCGGTGAAGGCACCAAAGATGTATTGCTCTCCAGAGACGGGCAAAGAACCGACATTCTTGGCAATGCGCGATTGAATGGAAACGAAGTTGTTCTGAATGATGCTGATAACATTACGGATTCCAATCCAAATCCTGTACTCGGAGGCGCTGGTTTCAAATTCGATCCTAATGGTGGCGCTCCGAGGATTAATGTTTATATTAACGGAGCAGTTATTGGTTGGATGGACGTAAACGGTTGGAACGACGCACCATAAACCAATAGGAGATTAAAATCTAAAATGAAACTCCAGCAGACACAGATAAGTGAGGGTTGACGGGAGGGCGTTACAGCGCCCCCCCGCCGTCTGCTGGAAACTTTAATAAAGTCCCAACACCATGCGTCTAATTAAACATCTATCTTCTTGGAAATCAAGGATTCAATAATGTAATTTGCAGTAAATTTAAACATTAGTCTATTAATTAATAGATTGTCAATTGATCGATTTTTCAAAACAACAGTATCTTTATCTGTTAAATCTGTTATGAGTAATTCTTGTAACTTGCTACTATATTTCATTATCCAAAAATACTTTCAAATCTCTGTGATCTCTGTGTGCTTTGTGTTTAATCATTCCGTCACCTTTCCGTCACATTTCCGTCACACCATCTAACCCATACCGGATAAGGCTTTCCGCCGATTCTGTGACGATGTGACGATAATTTTGTGTACCCTGATTCTTTGCCGAAAACTGCCGCGAGATTCGATTTTTGCAGAAAAAATTGCCTAAATTCGCAAAACCTGATCCCCAAAAACCATGAATCCTTGAAATCAAGCGACAAAATTAGCGTATATTAGGGTAAAACGCTTGACATTACTTAAGATATTTATTAAGTTTGCAGCATGGATAAAATGTTTTACTCAAACTATGAAGGAGGATTCATGGGTAAACCGCGGAGGGTAACCTCTGTGGCGCTGGCTCTGGTGTTTTCATTCGGACTGCTTTCGAGCGTCAGTTGCACTAAATACGCCAGTCCGGAAGACCTGCAGAATCTCGATAATGCAAGAAAAGCCGCTGTTGCTGCCGAGAAGGAGCTTGATCGTGTCAAAGCTGAACGCAGTGACGTCGAAAAGGAGCTTGCCGGTAAAGAGGCTGAGCTGGCTGCCGCAAAGGAAGAGTTAGAACTGGTTAAACAAAGACTTGAAACGTACCGGATCGATCATCCCGTTGAAGAAGAGCCGGAACAGATCGAGGGAGGCGAATAATGAAGACCATGCCAAAACATAGTCTAATCGCTTTACTGATCGCTGTTTTTGTGCTTAATATGACCGGTAATGCGTTAGCTGCTGATAAGATGACTTATGAAGAATACCAAGTTCAACTTCAGAAATATAAAGATAGAGAAACCACTGCTTTAGCGGGAATCGACACTGAACAGGCTGCCATCAACTCCCTTCGTGCCAGAATTACTGAAATTGAAGCGGAAATTTCTGCAACCTGGGATGCTATATATGCGCTGCTCAAAGTCAGCAAAGAAGATATGCTGGCTTTTCTGAAAGAGATTGAAGCCTTAGAAGGACGAGTTAATGACTTGGCTCGGTTGTCTCCGGACAACCTATTGCAGCGCGCTTCAGAGTTAGATGAACTTGCTGAAGCTGTTAAAGTTCTACAAGACGATATTAGAGCCTTAATAAGCGAACCACGCAACAGGCTTGAAAGACTGGCGGCAAGGATAGAAGCATTAAAAGCATCCCTGCCTAAGCCAAAACATGATATGTATGTGGTTTTACGTGGTGATTATCTTTGGAAAATTTCCGGTAAACCGCAGATATACGATGATCCCTGGAAATGGATGAGGATTTACAGCGCCAACCGCGATGAAATACGCGATCCGGACTTGATTTATCCAGATCAGCGGTTGGTTATACCCAGGACAATTGGACGCGATGAACACCTTGTCGCGAAAGGTGAGTACCTGCAGAAGATAGCAGGATATGCCGAAGTTTACGGTGACCCGTTTCAGTGGACGAAGATCTACCAAGCCAACAAGAGCGGAGGGTTTATTCAGGATCCGAACCTGATCTACCCGGAAATGATCCTTATTATTCCACGCAACTGAAACCAGATTTCAGTGAAGAGAAATTGGGGGGTGCGGATACCTTTTGGTATCACGCCTCTTGCTATGGTTTCGCAACGTGGGTAAGGAACATACAATCCGCTTTATTAATTAAAGCCCCAGCCTTGCGTTTAAAACGTAAGGTCGGGGCATTCTTTTTTGTACTATGAAGGAAGATAATAACCAAATCGAAATACTGATAGATCATGAGATATTTCCCAGGCTTCTCGGTGTGGGTGATATAAATCTGCGGTTGATTGAGGATAATTTTGAATCCCAATTAACTGCGCGTGACGGTAGAATACTTATAAAAGGCAATCGTAAAGAATCCGAACCTATACGCAAGGTTTTTCATGATTTAGAAGCATTATTTCGTTCAAGGTCGAATGTTTCCACTGATGATGTTAAAACCGTTTTACGTCTTGTCGGAGCTGGCGCCCAAGATCCACAACAGAATAACGGTGAATCTGAAGGTGTTGTTATAACAATAGAAACTCCCCGGGTTGTTATTAATTCAAAAAGCGCTCTTCAGGCAAGATATGTCTCATTGATGGAGAAGATGTCTATTACCTTCTCCATTGGTCCTGCCGGTACAGGAAAGACCTATCTCGCCGTTGCAATGGCGATTGATCGCTTTCAGAGGCGTCTAATTGATAAGATAATCCTGGTAAGACCGGTTGTTGAAACAGGGGAAACACTTGGATTTCTACCGGGAGACATACTTGAGAAAGTGGATCCGTATTTTAGACCGTTATATGATGCACTTGATGAAATGCTTACCCGCGAACAGGTGCGCCGTTATATTGACAGGGGATTGATAGAGATCGCTCCGTTAGCATATATGCGAGGCAGGACACTTAATAAGGCATTTGTTATCCTTGATGAGGCTCAGAATACCACATCTGGTCAGATGAAAATGTTTTTAACGAGACTCGGAGTCGGCTCAATGGCTGTATTAACCGGTGATCTTACCCAAATTGATCTCGATGATCCCGAAAAATCCGGCTTAAAAGAAGCTAAAGAACTGCTTAACGGTATCAAAGGCATAGGTTTTATCGATTTCACCGATAAGGACGTAGTTCGCCACAAGCTGGTTGCCGATATTTTGCGAGCCTATAATAACACACGTGAAAAAGTATGAACACTATTAATAGAGTTGATAAATTGGATTTTGATTGGACAACGATCCAGAAATAACAAAAGCGGATTCAATAAATGAAACTCCAAAGACAGCGCCTTTGGTAAAATGGTGGCATTGGTTGATTGGTATTGCGCTTGTTTTATTGCTAACAGTGTTGACGCCGCGTGATAAATCTACAGAGTTTGCTAGCTTTGAGTTAGGCGCAATTTCATCACGTGCAGTAATAGCACCCTTCGATTTTGAGATATTGAAGGCTCCTGATGATCTCAAGAAAGAAAGAAATGATGCTGCCAGAAATGTATTTCCCGTTTTTACGGTTATTGATTCTATAAAGGAAGATTCTCATAGTGAACTGTTAAAATTTATGAGCGATTCATACGATATAATAAAAGGTTTTCCACTTTCGATAATTAACACACTGAATAACCGTAGGAAAGAACTTACACCGGAGGATTCAACTCTTCTCACACAAGGAAGTGAAAAATTATTCAATCTGTATGGATTTCGTCTTTCAACGGATAGTTGGAAATTTTTGATACGCCTGTATGAGGTTGAGCAAAAGGGTAAAAATAACTTATATTCAAGGTATTTTAGACAATATATAGGTGAGATACTCCTTTATGTTTATAATCAGGGATTAATAAATATACCTGCCGCACAGTTTTCAAATAATAACCAAACGGTAGTTATTCTGCATGGCGCTGAAGAAGAATCTAATGAGCTTAAGCAGTTGCTGACATCCGGCAAAGCTCTTGAACGTGTATCTTCTCTGCTAACATCGTTGTTAGAGAATAAAGATTTCCCTGATGGCGCTATAAGCGCCGGTTATGAGATTTTACAACCGTTTGTAAAACCAAATTTGTTTTACGACAGTGATGAAACGGAAAGGCGTAAGGAAAACGCCATCGCAAGAGTTCCGGTTGCTAAAGGATTTGTTAAAAAAGATGAATTAATAATTGGCTCTAATATCAGAGTCACACAAGAGCATCTTGATAAGCTGAATTCACTTGCTAAAAAACGTGCTGAGATTGGTCAATTGCAGGGTGGTATTAAAGCGATGCTGCCCACAATCGGTAATTTCCTGATTGCTTCATTGATTGTCTTTCTGACGGGATTGTTTATTTCAATCATCAGACCGAAAATATGGCAGCAGTCTAAATTGATTTTATTAATTGTTGTAGTGATTTCTTTAGTGCATGTATTTCAAGTACTTGTTCCTGTAAAATACGATCTCTCCCGCTATTTATTTCCAGCCGCAATAGGTGCAATGCTTCTGGTAATACTTGTTGATAAAGGTGTTGCAATGGCAGGTACGGTTGCTTTTGCATTGATCGCCGGCTTAATAAACGGTAGCGATTACCCGACCACATTTTCTACCGTTCTCGTTGGAGGGATAGCGCTTTTTGCAGTAAAAAAAGTACAAACAAGAAGTGATGTAATGCGCGCCAGTCTCTACCTGATAGCTATTTATATACCAATTGTGGCAGCCTTTCATTTTATCAGTTATACATCCGGAAAGCCTTTATTCACAGATTTCGGTGTTGCTGCTGTAAATGCCGTTCTATCACCGATGTTGGTTTTGGGTTTGGTGTTTATATGCGAGAGCATCTTTGGTATTACAACCGATCTGACGTTATTAGAATTGGTTGATCTTAATCGTCCCTTGCTTCGTGAATTGGCGCTGAAATCACCGGGTACATATCATCACAGTATAATGGTTGGGAGTTTAGCTGATGCTGCCGCCAGGGCGATTGAAGCAAATGCGCTTTTAACAAGAGCCGGCGCTTATTATCACGATATAGGAAAAATGCAGAATAGACGTTACTATATAGAAAACCAGGAGGCTGGTAGTCCAAACATACATGATAAGCTTTCACCTGCAAAATCTGCTGATATAGTTATTGATCATGTAAGGCTTGGCCTTGAAATCGCCGACAGATACCATCTGCCAAAAGTTATCAAGGATTTCATTAGTGAGCATCATGGTAAATCCAAACTTGCCTTCTTTTATGCAAAAGAATTAAAAGAAAAAGGAACTGTGGCTGATGAATCACTATTCAGATATTCCGGTCCCAGTCCTCAATCAATAGAAACCGGAATTGTTATGCTCGCGGATGCTGTTGAGGCTGCTACTCGTTCGATGGATGATCATTCACAGGAAGCTATAGAAAAAACAGTTGATAAGCTTGTTGGTCTTCGATTATCAGATGGTGATCTTGAAGAATGTCCGCTGACATTAAGGGAGATAGGGATTATAAAGAAAACCTTTGTTCAGGAATTAATGGGTATTTATCATCAACGTATTCAGTATCCTTCATTAACTCCAGGTGATGATGCTGTGACGGATTCTAAAGGTGTTAAAATTGACGAAAAGGATTAACTGATTGATTGACAGTGATTTAATAGAGGTTTATCGTACAAATGGTGAAGTAGGAACATCAGTTGAAAAACAACTTAAAGATATTGTGATTATTGTTTTAGAAGGTGAAGAATGCGATTTAAGTTTTCTATCGATTATTTTGTCCGATGATGATTTACTCCAGCAATTAAATCGTGAATACTTGGGAATTGATGAACCCACAGATGTTTTGTCTTTTGATCTGAGTGAAAGAGATGATTTGAAAATAGAAGGTGAAATTTATATTAGTCTTGACAGGGTTAATGTCCAGGCTGTAAATCATAAGGTTACGCAGGAGACCGAGCTAATTCGGTTGGTTATTCATGGAATGCTGCATTTATGCGGTATGGATCACAACGATGATGTCTCGCTGAAGACGATAATAGAACATGGCGAGAACTATATAAGTAGATTCTATCAAAGAGGTTCTGTTGGATTATGACTTATTGATCCGACTGGCGAGCGTTGTTGTTTTGCTTGTGCTGTCAGCGTTTTTTTCAAGTGTTGAGAGCGCTTATTTCTCGTTAAGTCGGACACTACTTGAACAACTTGGATTATCTGTTGATCCGAGAGCGAGAAGAGTCGCAAAAATGATGAATGATCCACGACGACTTCTCGCAACAATATTGACAGGTAACACAATTGTCAATACTGCTGCAGCAGCAATTACAGCGCTTATAGCTGCGGATATTGCAGCTAAATATGGTTACGATACCAGTGTTGTGATTACAATTGAGATTGTTTTACTAACTATTGTGATTCTCTTCTTTTCAGAACTGATACCAAAATTACTTGCTATACGAACTCCGGAGAAATGGGCAATTTCTACATCAAGATCTATAGAAATTTTCTGTGTTTTACTCTTTCCATTTGCTTTTCCCTTGTCACGCCTGACAACCGCTCTATCACGAGCGCTTGGCGTGGAGAAACATGCTGTCTTAGGGATGTCTGAGGAGGAGATTCGCGCATTGGTTCAGATTGGTCATGAGCGTGGAGAACTTGAACTGGAAGAACGCGAAATGATTCATTCCATATTTGAATTTGGGGAAACAACCGTCCGGCAGGTGATGGTACCTCGTATAGATATGGTTACCGTCAGGGACGATGATTCGTTTGAGACAATCGTTGATACCATTGTAAAATGTGGACACTCACGAATACCAGTTTACAGAGAGAAGATCGATGATATTGCAGGTATTATTTATGCTAAGGATCTCCTTAGTGTTACCGGCAATCCTGATAGTTTTAAAATAGAAAAGCTGCTAAGAGCGCCAATATTTATTCCAGAAGAAAAGAAAATAGATGACCTTTTAACTGAATTTCAAACCGAGAAGGTTCATATTGCAATGGTTGTGGATGAATATGGCGGTACTGCGGGATTGGTGACAATGGAAGACATTATTGAGGAGATTGTTGGCGAGATTCAGGATGAATATGATGAAGAGCAGCCACAGTTGCAACGTGTTGATGAGGACAATCTTGTCTCTGACGGCAGAGCCGGTATTGATGACCTGAA
This sequence comes from bacterium, assembly GCA_021734165.1. Classification (GTDB taxonomy): domain Bacteria; phylum Electryoneota; class AABM5-125-24; order Hatepunaeales; family Hatepunaeaceae; genus JAIPJL01. Next base: position 7,647 of record JAIPJL010000021.1, read on the forward strand.
TGAGGAGATTAGCTTTGGACTTATTCCTGATAGTGAAGCTTATGATACAGTAGCTGGTTTTGTTTACAGTCAATTAGGTGAAGTTCCCGATGAAGGACAGCATTTTGAATTTGAAGGTTATAATATTATTGTTGAAGAGGTTATAAATAAAAGGATTACACGAGTTCGTTTTGTGAAAATAGGTGGGATTTTTGAGGATGCTTAGAAAGCTAAGAAACAGCTTTCATGATAAATGTCTTAATCTGATGATCGGATTTTCGATTAATCGCAGACAGTCAAAAGAACTATCCCTAAGAAACTGCTGGGATGATGTGCTCAATTGTCTTTTGTTTTGGCCCGGTGATGGTTTAGATGTTAAGGCTGCTGATATTGTTATAATGCGCATAAAGAAACGTTTCCAAGGCGTGAAACTTACTGTTGTTGCATTACCGGGAATCGGAGCATCTCTGCCACAGGATGTTGAAGCGAAGATAATCGAGATTAATAAAGGCAGCTTGAATTTATTCGGTATGCCTGTTAGAGCCTTGAAAGATGAAATATTAGATATAAGAGCTGATTTAGCGGTAAATCTATCCCCAGAATATAATCCTCTTGCATCCTATCTTTGCCTGATTTCACGAGCAAAAGTGAGCGTGTCATTTGCAGATTTGCGTGGTGACTCTGTATTTAACTTTCAGATTGCGCCCAATCCAGATCGAGAGGGAATTGATCGTTATCGCGTAATGGCAAATTACATTGGATAGAGATACTTCGCGACGCTTCAGACCTGACGCCAGTTTGATTACAGTTGAAAGACCCGGACGTTATATCGGCGGTGAAATTAATGCAGTAAAACCCAAACAGGATATTGATTTAAAACTCTGTTTGTTATTCCCTGATGTTTATGATATAGGCATCTCGTATTATGGTTTCCAAATCCTTTATCATATTGCAAACGGATTAGAGGGAGTTTCGTGTGAACGCGCCTACCTGCCCTGGCAGGATATGCAACTGTGGTTCGTAAAGAATAAAATTCAGCTTTATAGCCTTGAATCCTTCAGACCTTTAAGCGATTTTGATGCGATAGGGATCACCCTGCAAACCGAACTTCATTATCCTGGTATTGTAAAAGGGCTTGATCTTGCAGGAATAGAAAGATATGCTGTTGATCGCCAGAAAAATGAACCGTTGATAATCGGTGGTGGTCCATGCGCATTTCATCCGGAACCGGTTGCGCCGTTCTTTGATGTTATTTTAGTAGGTGATGGGGAAGAGGCGCTTCCTGAAATGCTTAATCTGATGCGGACTCAAGAATTTAAAACTGCTGATCGCAGAGAGAAATGGAGCGTTTTAGCTGAAATTGAAGGTGTCTATGCTCCTAATCTGACAGGCAATTCAGACTTTGCTCTGCATGATGAGTTAGTCGGCAATAAAAGCAAGATCAGGGCTCGTGTCGTTTCTGCATTAAAACCAGAGTACTATTCGACAAGTCCGTTGGTTCCGCTTACCGCCGGTGTTCACGACAGACTCACAATTGAGATCATGAGAGGCTGCACCCAGGGATGTCGTTTCTGTCAGGCTGGGATGATAAACAGACCGGTACGAGAGAGACCTGTAGTGGAAATTGTCGACCAGGTTAAACAAGGACTTAAAAACACCGGATATGATGAAGTAAGTCTGCTCTCGTTATCAACATCAGACTACAGCCAACTGCCGGAATTACTTAACGCTTTAACAGATTTATTATCCCAAAGACATGCCTCGCTTGCCTTCCCTTCGCTCAGACCGGCAACTTTTACTGAGGAGATGGCAAAGGTTGATACGGGAGGCAAGAAATCAGGGATAACATTTGCGGTTGAAGCTGGCAGTCAAAGGTTGCGAGATGTGATAAATAAAAACCTGACAAAAGAGCAGCTTCATGAATCAACTGAAAGAGCCTGGAGAAATGGCTGGAATGTTGTAAAACTTTACTTCATGGTTGGGTTGCCAACTGAGCAATTAGGTGATATTGAAGAGGGCTCGATCCTTCTACAGCAACTACAGAGAAGTATCCCAAGAGGAAAAAGCCTGCATGTTTCGGTATCGCCATTTATTCCCAAGCCTCATTCTATATTCGAAAAAGAGGAATTCTTTGACATTGGAGAACTGACTAATCGTCAGAATCTATTTATAAAACGTCTTAATCCACGTCGTGTAAAGATTTCTCGTCATGATCCGCGTATGAGCTGCATTGAATTGTTATTAGCGCGTGGAGATAGCAATATGTCACGTGTCATCGAATATGTTGCTGAGCAAGGAACCGGTATAGAAGCATGGAGCGGAAATTTCTCTGAAGAGCGCTGGTTAAATGCGATGGATCAATATGTCCCGGATTGGTCTGATTTGCTGAAACCGCAATACTCTGAGAAACCCACAGTCTGGAGTTTTATTAATAAAGGTTTTACGAGACGTTTCAGGCAGGATGATCTCGAAGCTGCCTATAATGCTGTAACACTGTCGGATTGTAAGACAGAAGCGTGTTACAATTGTGGTCTTAAAAGGGAATGTGATCAGGTTATTTCTGAAAGCGCTTCAATGAATAAAGAAGCTATTTTGCAACCTGAACCTAAGAGCGATAAGCAAATACAGGATAATGACAGCAAATTCAGGTATCGCTTAATCTTCACCAAGTTATTGAACGCCAGATACTTAGGACATCACGATTTGATGAGGGTTGTCACTTTGTCTTTATTAAGATCAGGATTAAGTTTAAATTACACACAAGGCTTTAATCCACGCCCCAAAGTCACTTATGACCAAGCGATTCCTCTTGGGTTCGGTAAAAGCAGTTTATGGATTGAATTTGAAACATCCGTTGAACTTGAAACTAAAGACTGGTTGAAACGATTACGTTCTGTCTTACCATCAGGTGTTAAAGCAATTCAGCTTGAGGAATTTAGCGGAAAGGATAACCGACAGAATGAAATTTCTGATCAAAAGTTTTACAGGCTGCGTTTTGACAGACCTGTTACTATTTCCATACTTAATTCTGAGATTCCTGATGATGATGATGATTCGGGGCTGCTGAACTGGGAATTAGATAGGACAGCTCATATCCTGACATTGAAGATGAAGAGGATAAAAGGCAGGAAGTTAGATCCCGTTGGGGCGGGACGGAATCTAATCAACGGGATGAATGAGGAAGTTCGTATCTTAAGTGTGACGAACTTATGATAAAAGGCTTCCTGGATGAATCTAAATACAAATGATTGTTTAAGGTTTATCCATAATTAGAAATTGAAATAATCTGATCTTTTACTATAAGGTAAGCATTGATCAGAGTTAAACACAAACTGGAATAATGAAACAAGATATTATAATAAACGCTACCACCAGTGAAACCCGTATAGCGCTTTTAGAAAATGATGTGCTGGTTGAATTGCATGTTGAGCGACCGGAAAATGAACGTATGGTTGGTAACATCTACAAAGGCGTTATTCGTAAAGTGATGCCGGGTATTTCTGCGGCATTTATCGATATTGGATGGACGCGTGATGCATTTTTACATTTCTCGGATATTGGTGGGGGAAATGAACTACTGAAGGAAGATGGTGAAAATCAGATTGATCGTGATAGCTCCAGTAATGCTAATCGAAAACGTTGGTCACCGTCCGATCTGAAGGTGGGGAAAGAGTTGTTAGTTCAGGTAGTTAAAGAGCCTATTGGCAGGAAAGGACCTCGCGTTACATCCCATGTTTCTTTACCGGGGCGAGGTATAGTTCTTGTAATTAACGATTCGTTTATCGGTGTATCACGAAAGATTACAAATTATCGTGAAAAACGCCGCTTAAAGGCAATTGTATCGAAATTTAAACCGGATGGTTTTGGTATCATTATCCGGACTTTAGCGGAAGAGAAATCGGATCTAGAATTAGAAGCGGATTTAAAAGGACTGGTCAAAAATTGGCGTAAGTGCGAACAAAGGATTAATAATCTCAAAGGACCCGGACTTGTACATAGAGACGCCTCATTGGCGTCATCTACGATTAGAGACCTTTTTTCACCTGATGTTACAAGCCTGATTGTCGATTCCAGGAAAATCTACAATGAGATAGTTAGTTACGTCAATGATGTTGCTCCAAATCTGACAGATAGAGTACAACTCTACCGTGAGAAAACACCGGTTTTTGATAAGTATAATGTTGAATCAGAAATTGAAAAATGTCTTTCACGTAAGATATGGCTGACTGGTGGAGGATATCTGTATTTTGATCAGACTGAAGCGCTAATTGCTATTGACGTCAACAGCGGTCGTTTTGCCGGTAAGAAGGATCATGAAGAAAACTCGCTGAAGGTCAATCTCGCAGCAGCAAGAGAGATCAGCAGACAGTTGCGTTTGCGCGATATTGGTGGTCTTATCGTAATAGACTTCATTGATTTATTAGAAGAGAGCAATCGTCGCAAGGTTTTTGACGAGATGAGGCATGCTTTACGTATGGATAGAGCGAGATGGGATATAGCTCCAATCGGTCCATTCGGATTAATGGAGATGACCCGCCAGCGGATCAGACCTTCGCTGCTATATACTTTCCGCGAAACATGTCCTAACTGCAACGGCAGCGGGCTTGTATCTTCGATGGAGACCGTAGTTACGACAGTTGAAAGGTGGATTAAACGTTTTACATCACGTACACGCGAAAGAAGGCTTGTGCTGACACTTAATCCTGCTGTAAGAGCGTTTTTAACCGGTGGTGTTTACAGCAGAATCGCTAGAATAATGTGGGCTAACAAGGTCTTTATTTCAATCGAAACAGACGAAGAACTGAAGATTGATCAGTTTAAGGCATTTTCGCCAAAGCTTAATAGAGAAGTCACGGATGAATATATGGATGGAAGTGTGCAGCGGAATGGATGAAATGTTGAGTTTCACTTGATTTCACTACTTAAGAAATAGTATATTAGTAAACTTGGCTACTAATACAGGAAATCAGATAAAATGTTTGCAGTAATTAAAGTAGGTGGGAGGCAGTATCGCATCTCACCCGAAGAAATTCTCAAGGTTCATTTGCTTAAAATGAATCCAGGAGAAGAGATTTCCGTTACCGATGTAATGATGATCGGTAATGATGATAAAATCGAGATAGGTGAACCCAACTTGAATTATAACGTTACACTTGAGGTGCTTGAGCATGGCAGGTACCCCAAAGTGATTTCGCGTATATTCAAGAGACGCGGTGGAATGCGTCGCAAGAGTGGTCACAGACAGGATTATTCGCTCGTAAAGGTTAAATCCATAGAGCAGGGAGCATAGAAAATGGCACATAAAAAAGGTGGTGGGAGTTCCCGCAACGGTAGAGATTCCAAACCGAAGATGCTTGGAACCAAACGTTTTGGTGGTGAATCGGTGACAACGGGTACTATTATCATACGTCAACGCGGTACAAAGCATCATCCCGGACGCAACGTCGGCTGCGGAAGAGATTTCACGCTATTTGCTTTGATCGACGGCAGAGTAAAGTTCGAACGCATTCGCGGAAGAAATGCTGTAAGTGTGTATGCGGATTAAATGATGTCCGGAATGATTAAAGCGCGCTATGTGATTGACGAAAAAGGAAATCGTATAAGTGTGCTTCTTGATATTGATGATTTCAATCGACTGATTGAAGATCAGGAAGAGCTTGATGAAATTCGCGCTTATGATGTAGCAAAAGCGTCAGGTGACGAAACAATACCGTTTGAACAAGCTATTGCAGAGATCGAACGCGAACGTATTCAATTTTGTTGATATAGTGAAGCACGTTATTATCGTGATGTTTATCGGTAACAACAGGTTAAAGTGGTGGATATACAGCTTAAAGAAATCGTTGACAGGATTGTAGCGCATGTTGCTCCGGTGAAGATATTTTTATTCGGATCATTTGCTTATGGTAAGCCGGATCGTGACAGTGATGTTGATCTTCTTGTTGTTTCTAAAAAACATTTGACTTATGAAGATACATATAAAATAAGACGAACTTGCTTAAAAGACCTGTCAACTTCTGTTCAACTTGTTTGCGTGACTTAGAAAGAATTTGCTGAGACTAAAGATATAATTGGTGGTATTACATATCCTGCAAATAAATATGGTAAGACGCTTTATGAGAAACCGTGAGATAGTAATCAGAGAATTTGTACAATTGTAGCAAATGAACAGCTATTAATTACATAACATAATCCTGTTGGTATAAAACAAAAGGTTTAAAATGTGATTAAATTGGAGCAAGCCATGACTGAACGCGTAAGTGACGTATTAGAGATCGTTAATGACTTGGACGAATCGGAAAGATTGGATTTGATTCGTCGGTTATTAGACAATGATTCGCTCTTTGAGGATTTAGAAGATGCGTTGAGCATTGCATCACAACAAAATGAACCGACTAAAGACTATGAGACTTTCAGAGAAGAGCTTCGCAAAGAGGGGCGTCTTGTTTGAAGTGGAGGGTAGAAATTACTCCTCGCGCTCAGCATGAAATGCTGAACTTAGCTGATAGTATTATAAAACGAATTGACAGTAAAATAATCAAGCTATCATCTGATCCATTTCCAGAAGGATCAGTTAAGCTCAAAATTGGATATGGATATCGTCTTCGCGTTGGGAGTTGGAGGATTATTTACACAGTTAATTCAAAGAAAAAAGAAGTAGTAGTATATAAAGTATGCCACAGAAGTAAAGCATACAGACAGAATTAAACAGATCAAATTCAAGCATTTAGTTAACATATCATAAAATACAAAAACTTTCAATCAGGAGTAAATACCAATGGCTCGTAAGAAAATAGTACTAATCGGTGGTGGTCAGATAGGCGGCATCCAAGCTTTGCTTTGTGCACAGAAGCAGCTTGGTGATGTGGTTGTTCTCGACATCCCCGATGCAGAAGGAATGGTCAAAGGCAAGACGCTTGACATCGCAGAATCAACCGCAATCGGTGGATATGACTGTAACCTTAGCGGTACTTCAAATTATGCCGACATAGCGGGAGCAGACGTTGTAATAGTTACGGCAGGACTGCCTCGCAAGCCCGGTATGACCCGCGATGATCTACTTGACGTCAATGTCAAGATCATCACCAATGTTGCACAGAATGTCAAAAAATACGCTCCGGGCGCTTTTTGCGTTATCGTCACAAACCCACTCGACTCGATGGTTTATGCCTTCCGTAAGGTCACAGGTTTCCCCAAGAATATGGTCTGTGGAATGGCTGGTATTCTGGACACATCACGTTTCCGCTCGTTCATTGCGATGGAATTGAACGTTTCGGTGGTAGATGTTGCTGCAACAGTTATGGGTGGTCATGGACCAACAATGGTTCCGCTGCCAAGGCTGTGCACGGTAGGTGGTATTCCTTTGATCGAATTAATGTCTCAGGAGAAGATAGACGCCATTTCCAAACGCACCCGCGAAGCTGGAACAGAGATTGTTAAATTGCTCGGTAATGGATCAGCCTTCTTCTCACCGGCTGCTTCATCAATTGTCATGGCAGAATCATTCCTGCTTGATAAAAAACGCGTTCTGGCATGTGCTGCGTATCTTGAAGGTGAATACGGCATTAACGGTTACTACCTCGGTGTGCCGATTGTGATCGGTGCCGGAGGTGTTGAGAAGATCGTTGAAGTTAAATTGACTGACGATGAAAAAGCTCTGCTTAATGTCTCACTCGACGCCGTGAAAGTTGCGGTTAAGGATGTGGACAGTCGAATTTAGCCTATTAGTATTCATGATGTTTTAAATTCGGTATGGTATCAGATTTTGACTGATGCCATACCGTTTTTTTGTATTAAATTATAATTTTGGAGGGTTGAGATGTGTACTCATGAATTACCTTATAAAGAACACGACTTCTACCAGAAACTGCGCATCAAGGTTCACGATTGGCAGCGTGAGAAAAGCGCTGATTACAAATGGATGGAGTATGTCGTCCTGGCTCCGGATCTGTTTCATCTTATAGTCAAGCTGTCGCTTGATAAAGATGTGACTCCAACCCAAAAAGCTCAATTATTATTTGTTATAGCTTATTTCATTTCTCCGATTGATTTAATTCCCGATCCAATACCAGGTGTTGGTCTGCTTGATGATATAGCTTTAGCGGCGTTTGTTCTGAACTCCCTGCTGAATAGCATTGATCCGCAGGTAATCCAGCGGAACTGGGCTGGTGAAGAGGATATACTAATTCTCGTAAAGCGGATAATTAACAAGGCTGATGAAATGATCGGAAGTGGTTTATATCGAAAACTGGTCAGATTATTCAGAAATAAATTCAGTGATTAATTTAACATACCAACAGGGTGGAGAAGAATCTTTTGGGTAAGAAGAAAGGTAAAAACAGCATGTTGATTCCCACAATCATTATGGGAGTATTCGCAATAGTAATGCTGACCATAGGTTATAACCGTGGTCACGGTGAGCACATAGTCGGATTGAAAAACACCGTTTCGCTTCTATTAGAGATAATCCCTCTGTTGATTTGTGCATTTATTGTAGCCGGTATGGTTCAGGTTCTGATACCTTATGAAAGTATTACAAAATGGGTAGGCGCTGAATCCGGTTTGCGCGGTATTATGTTAGGATCAATTGCAGGTTCTTTGACGCCGGGTGGTCCTTTTGTCAACTTGCCGATAGCTGCGGCTATGCTAAAAGCTGGAGCCGGACCCGGTACAATGGTCGCTTTCCTGACAGGCTGGTCGTTGTGGGCTATCAACAGGCTGCCGATGGAGGTTGGAATATTAGGATGGAAGTTTACATTGATCAGACTTTCTTGTATTTTGGTATTTCCGCCTTTGTCTGGAATAATTGCTAACCTTTTCTTTTCCGGTGTAAAAAATCTATAATCATGAACCTGACAGTACTCATCGATGATCGAGATTATCTTGATAATGCGCTAGTAACTGAACATGGATTATCTATATTCATTGAGGAGAGTGGTTCGCGGATTCTCTTCGACACAGGACAATCTAACGCTTTCCTTGAAAATGCTTTAAAAATGGGAATAGATCTTTCCGCCTTGGACTTTATTATATTTTCACATGGACATTATGATCACATAGGCGGATTATCTCATTTACTCCGGCTCTACAATGAATCATCGACAGACAAACCAACTCTGATTGCTCATCCTTCAGCATTTCACAGTCGCAGGATAGGAGGATTTGAAGAGAAAGGAACATTATTACGTCGTAAAGATTTAGAAGAATATTTTAGGATGAAGCTTAGCAAAACGTCGATATGGTTGACTGATAAACTTGTTTATCTTGGTGAGATTGAAAGGAAGAATAACTTCGAAGCTCAAAACCCATTCGGAAGAATTATAATCAATGGCAAGGAGGAGGATGACTATCTGTTTGATGACACCGCATTAGTATATAGATCAAGCGAAGGACTTGTTATCATCACCGGCTGTTCTCATTCGGGAATCTGTAATATTATAGAATACGCAATTAAAGTTTGCAAAGATAATCGGATCAGAGATGTTATTGGCGGTTTTCATTTGATAAATCCTGGTAAATCATATCTTAATAAGGTAAAAGAGACTTTAAAACGGTTGAAGCCTGCTGTGATACATCCCTGTCATTGTACGGATGATAATTCTATTGAAGCGATCTCGGAAGGCGCTAATGTAAAATTGACCGGAGTGGGTTTAAATTTAGAGTATTATTAGGAAATCATTTACTTCTTTCCAGTGACCATTTTAAAAGTATTTCCCACAATTTACTGATAGGCAATCCCATCACATTAAAGAAACAACCTTCAACTCTTCTGACAAGTAGAGCACCTCTTTCCTGGATGCCATAAGCTCCGGCTTTATCCATCGGTTCACCGGAGTTGACGTAATCTTCTATCTCTGTATCCGGCAACTCCCGAAAGGATACCTTTGTTATATCATGGTCTTGATAACTCAGATTACCGATAGGATCGATAAATGATATACCAGTATGCACGAAATGAGATTTTCCGGAGAGCTTATGCAGCATTTCAAGCGCTTCTTCAGGAGATGATGGTTTTCCCAGATGTTTACCGTCCAACTCAACCACAGTATCTGCGCCGAGCACAGCAGTTCCATTGCTTAGATTTAGAACCGATTCTGCTTTCAAGCTAGCGTTGTAAACAACCGACTCGATGAAATTGTTATGTATAGAATTTTGCTCTTGACAATCAGGCAGGATTACTCTGAATGGAATGCCAATTTGTTTTAGGAGCATTCGGCGTCTTGGGGAAGATGAAGCAAGAACTATTTCCGGAAGAACAATCTTATCCGACATATAACGCCACCAAACCGCAAAGCATCAATACTTTCAAAGTCTTGCTTACGCGAACCAATCCTTCATCCTCAAGACCCCTCCAGAGTAGAAATATCATTATCAGTAAAGGCAGATCAACTATTGCTGCAACAACAATAAGATATTTGATGGTGTATATTCTCAGATAATACGGGACCATTGTAACTATAGCCAAAATAAACAGAATTGAGGCTGCAATTCGCTGAGAAACAATCGGGCCTGACACAACCGGTAAAGTCATCACGCCCCACATTTTATCACCTTCGATATCTTCGATGTCTTTTATAATCTCTCTGCCATTATGAATAAGAAAAGCAAAGAGCGCGGGCCACATACCACCAGTTGGATTACCACCGGCAATTGCGCCATAGATAAATGCAGCAGCGCCGCAGAAAGCAACCGTGAAATTACCAACAAGGATGCTGCGTTTCCACATTAAACTGTATAACCAGAGCATTACTGCTATACCGAAAGCAAAGATACCCAAAGTCAGGCTTAACATTATTCCGATTATAATTCCGGCAGCGGTGAGCACACTTGCCCAGGCAATTGCAAGGTTTCTATCAACTCTTTCGGAAGGTATAGGTCTATTTGGGCGATTGAATTCGTCAACATCGTCATCAAATGCATCGTTTATAGCATTGCCTCCAGCGCCTACAAGCATTGCTGCGATGGAAGCTAAGATTAACTCAGGGCTTAAGATCATTTCCTTGCCGGCAGCGAGTATTCCACCAACCCATACCGTAAGCGCAGTTATCAGCATATTGACTGGGCGTGCCAGCTCGATAAGACCGATTATGACTCTGATTATGTTCTTCAATTTATTTCCATTCCACTATATCGTTAAGTTGTCCCAGTATAACCGTAGTCGCCGTTTCAGTTCGCAAGGGTCTTTTTCCAAAACTAACTATTCTAATTGATCTACTTGTTAATAACTCAATTTCATTATCTGAGAAACCACCCTCAGGACCCACCAGAACCGTAACATGTGTTGATCTTAAAATCGTTTCTTTTAGCTTTGCAAAATGTATTGAATTAATACCATTATCCAAAGCAAATATCGTCATCTTATTACTTTTATCTGAAATTAGTTTACCGGAATAAGGTGTATCAATAAAATCCGACAGCTTAATAGGTTCAGTGATGCTCATTAATCTTAAACGTCGTGATTGTTTAGCTGAAGCTATAGCTATGCTTTGCCACCTTTCAATTTTATTTTTTCCCGGTTCCACGACACTAAAATCTGTTAGAAGCGGAATAAAAACGTCCGCTCCCAATTCAGAGCATTTTTCAATTGCCCAATCCATACGCTGACCTTTGATAACTCCAACAGCAATACTGATATGTGTGTTTCGCGCTACTTCCGACGGAAGTGGTTCTATAATCCGACATTGAATACCATGATTTCCAATTGAAGTAATTTCAGCGAGCCATCCGTCGCCTCTACCGTTAAAACCCGTAATTTTGAATCCGGGTTGTGCGCGTAATACACGTCTAAGGTGAGCTGCTTCACTGCCTGTAATTCGCAGAGTAGAGCCTTTAATGTCCTCTTCAGCAATAATGAATGGATTACGAGGCAATTAGAAAGTCACTCCTGTTCTGAATGTCAGTGACGGCTGATCTAATCTATCAGTAGGTGTCCAACCCACCAAAAAGTGGATCGTTTTTATAAACGGAACCTGCATCTGAAAACCACCCCCCCACGCAGTCAGATTCTCATCAAATCCTGCTTCGGAAGCTGCATGAAAACCTATATCGCCAAATATCACACCTTCGAGACTTACCCCAAGGTTACGTAAATATATTCCTGCAAAGGGAATTTGCGCAAAACTAAAATAACGCATCTTTAAAATGTTAAAACGCATTTCCATGTTTAATCCCAGAGCAGTTCCTTTTGGAAATTCGTATATCTTACCTGCTCTCATATATCTGCGATGTACAACAATTCTTTTATGGAAAGGGAGTCTGTTTTGCGCTGCAAGCCCCCAGATTCGTCCAGCTAAAATCAAATTATTTGCTTCAGAGTAACCTCTAAGATCGATCTGCTCTAAGAAAAAACCTTGCGGAACATCCACAACCCGATTACCGGAGATTTCACAAAGCGTATAAATACCTGATGATGGATAATACTGATAGTCGCGCAGGTCATTTTCAAGCATCAATTTAACCGAAGCAATTCGGTCGGTAGAACCTCTGGTCAATGTATAAGATTCCGATTCGCATTCTGTATCCTCCCATTGCAGTTCAAAATGCAAAGACTGCCTCGAATGTCCCAGACGGTGGCGAAAGCCAACAATATAACGCTGTGAGTAAGCGCGATAATAATCATCTAATGGATCTAAAACCTCATTATCAGCGAAATAAACAGAACTTTTTAAACCGTACTTGCCACCGTAGCTGTACCATAAATCATCATAATTTACATAAATGCCTCTTCGATAACCATTCCAGTAAAACCCACTCAACCGGATGCCGAGTCCTCTGATATTTGTGTGGTATAATCCTAATCCGAGATAATTAAAATCGGGATCATTAGGATTATAGTCGCCGAAAACAAATGGATATATGTAAAACGGTTCGCTAACTTCAACCTGAAGGACCGCTCTGTCGGCGTCAGAAACAAGCGATAATTGTACCCGGTTGAATAGGCCAAGGGACTCGATGTTCTTCTGATCTAACGCTAATGCTTCCGGAGTTGCAATCATGCCGGGCTTAAGTATCATCTCGTGAATTATAAGTTCACTTGATGTAATTTGATTACCGGTGACTTCAATTGCATATATCGTTGGGGCATTCTTAGAGCTGTCTTTAGATGCTGCTGCAATGAGTCCTGTATTTTGAAAGAACAGAATCAGGCAGAGGGCATACACATTTTGAAACATGATCTTACAGATCACAAAAACCTTTCATAAAACCAAATTTAACCAGTTGCATGATGTATATAACAATATCCATCTTAAGTACAAAAATTAACACTCTAAAACGTCCAAGTCAAGCAGCAATTTATTTCCGGTAAGTTATAGGAACCGCGGAATCTATCATTTACATGCAGCACACTGCTGGTTGTGATAACTTTAAATCCGGATGATGGATTTGAGTTCAAAAATAGTACAGGTCCATGAGATTTAACCGATTCTCTGCTGATTTTCGAGTCATTTGCCTGATGCTGCCAACTGTATCTGTGATGAATTTCCCAGCCGAGGCCGAGCGAAAAACTTTTTTGATGATAAACCGGAATTAATTTACTTGATAAACTGTATCCGTCTTCAGATACATCCTCTTTCCATTCTGTCCAACTGAACCTGCCATGTTCGTCGAGTATTATGGAATTACTGTATTCAAGGCGAAAATGTTTGCTTAAATCAATAGAGAGCGAATCTTCAGCAGAAAAAAAACGATAAACACGACTCATGTCTGTATCGGATACCGGAAAATCATAAACCGTATAGGTAGATACCACTGCAAAACGACAGTTATTTCTGAATGTTTTACGTTGCCAGGGAAGTTCACAAGATAGTGAGAAAGCGCGTGTCCAACGGTTTTCAGAGCTGCGTTTAGCATGGATATAAACCAGATGGTTAAGGTTTGTTTCGATACCAAAAAGAAGTCCAAGTTCAGACGTCAGTTTTTTGGCGCCACTGAAACTAATTAAATAGCGCAGCTCATCTCTATCATTAAAGTCATTAACATCGGGCGTTTCATATCGGTATTTTATTACACGGGCATTAACATTAGCGCTGTCCAGAAAAGTTTCCTTGGTTTCGGATTCAAGACGTATGAAATTCCTTCGTCCTTGTGCAATTGCTTCATCATATCGTTGTTCCTGAATATCGATTCCTGTGCTTAATCCGGTTCTAATACCGGAAAATTCAACGCTTGTACCGATTTCATTCTGCCAAGTGAATTCACGATCTTTGTATTCCCTGAATAGACCTGTATGTGAAGTGACCTGGTTTGATACGTTTGAGTCCCAACTGACCTGAAGAGGCGCTTCTGTATCGTTGATAAGGTGATTTGAAAGGCTGAAGGATTCATCTCTACGATGACCGCGGTTTCCCGAATTCAAATCATATTCACCGCGTTGATTTCGTTTAAAAGACAACTCATAGGCGTCTAATCCTTCGGTTAAAAAACTGTATTCGCCAATTAAATCAGCAGATAAACCATGCTCTGATCCGGATCTAAGACGTTCATACCATCCGTCAGCATTCAAAGACGTCTCATGCAATTTATGGTTGACCCCAAACTCAAGATGGCAGCCGTTATCACTGATATTTCTCCGACGATCAAAAAGTGGACCGACGGCGCATTCTACACTGCCTTCATCGCTGTAACTGTATTTAATACCTTGCGTTAAATAATATGTGCTGATGTCAGTGGTTAAAGCGGAAAAACTGCTGCCTGTATAGGATTTACGCATATCAGAATTCTGTGGTATTTCAGGTGAAGGGGCAGCGAAATATATATTTCGGGAACTGCCGGGATCATAGAAACGTTTCAAAGAAGTGTTTGTTAGTAAAATAAATTTGTTATCTAATGGATGATAATACTCGAATACTAAAGTTTGATCGAGCTTCCACTGTCTGCTGTATCCGGAGATCTGATGAACTTTAAGGCTTATTGCCTCATTGCAGGTCATAAATCTTCCATTTGTAAAGTTCGAACGGAATCTCAAACGACTTTCGACCAAGTCATTATCGAGACCTTTATTAAAAGTCGTTATAAGTGTGTTTAAATTTGTTGATGATTGCAAAGGAGTTGCGGTTGACAGCAAAACAGCGGTTATGATGAATAAATAAAGAAGAAGTAATGTCCTATCTATAGAACAATAAAGGAAAACAAGACTTACAGAGTCTTTCAATAATTTTACACCAATTTCAATTTCATGCTGTATCAGTTTCATCATCAAGTGCGCTGATTGTTCCGCCGGATATTATCAGTTTAAGCGCTTCCTCAACATTGATATTAAGTTCAATAATTTCACTTTTGGGAACATAGAGCAGGAAACCTGATGTAGGATTTGGTGTCGTCGGCAGGAATACACTTATAGAATCTTCCGGTAGAAATTCCTGAATATGACCACATTTCTCCGATGTCATTATTGCAATGGAGTAAATTCCTTTACGAGGATATTCGATAAGCACAGCCTTCTTAAATACTTCACGTTTGCCGGAGAAAATTGCAGCGCTGATTTGTTCTATAGCATAATAAATACGATTAACCATAGGCACATTACGCATGAGCAGTTTTAGTCTTTTAAGCAGCCACTGTCCAAAAACGTTATGTGCGGCAAATCCAACAATAAATAATAGAATTAATAAAGCAATAAAACCGATACCGGGAATAAAATGCTTCCCAAAGAAACTTATGCCAAGAACATCACGCAATATCAGGTTAATGCCATCTCCAAGCAATCCGTCAAGAAAAATAAAGCTCTTCCAGAGCAGGAAGATCGTAATGACAAGTGGAGCAAGCGCGAGGAAGCCTGTTACAAGATATTTACGGTATAATCTCCAGCCGGTTGTTTTGTCATGGAAAGGTGTTTGATTAATATTCATATCACTTATCTCGGCATGATCTGACGACCATTAAGCGCATCCAAACCATAGAAGAGCGCATTTCTAAGTTTGATTACTTGATATTCATCACCTCGTGCTTCAGCAGTGGAAATCAACTCCATAAGTCTGGTACTGAAAGCGCCTTCTGTGGTTATTTTTTTTAAATCGTCAATTTCATCCAAACACCATTCAGGTTGAACAGAAGATGTATCAATTGTTAGTTGGAAACAGCTATCATTAAGAAAATCCTCATCAAATTCAATTCTGCTTCCTTGTGGGAAGCTACCGCTAAGGTTAACCAATGCCATATCCTGTTTCCTGACGTCTTTTTTTTGTAACGCTTCTGAAATCTTCGCTTCGAGTGCCTGAATATGCGAAATGCCGGTAATATCAAGATTAATTCGGTGATTACGACGAGGATCAAGTTCGATATGTTCCAGATCAGAATCTTGCATTCCATCAGCATGAATTGTTCCTAATAAACCGCCATGAATACCTGTTTCAGATGCTGATAATGCGATTGGTGAACCAGGGTAAGCGGCTCTTATTTTTCCGGTTTTGTCCTTAAGAGTTGAATGGTTATGGTAGTGACCAAGCGCTGTATAGCTGTAGGGCTGTGCAAGCAGCTCTGCATCGCTGAAAGGCATGGTTATCAATTTACCTTCAGTGTGAAAACCTTCTCTTGAACCATGAAAGATACATATTTGTATTTCTGCGTCAGGTGGTTTAATAATCTCGCGGAGTTTTTTTGTTTTAACGGATTGATTTGAATGATAAGCAATCCCCGTAATTACAACACTTGGAAGCTCCGACAACTCAAGGTGTGTAAAATCATAGCTGTTAACAATAGTGACATTATCTGGCCAGCGCCTGCCTGCAGTCACTTGCGTGATCTCATTAGAATAATGACTGCTGACGGAATAGTAGTCATGATTGCCAGGCGAGATTACCACAGGAATTCCTGCATTTCCTAAAACTTCAAACATAAAAGCTACGATAGCGCCGGTAAGTCCCTCTTCTTCATAGAGATCACCTGCAATAAGAATCAGATCAACCTTTTCATTCTGAGCGATTTCGATTGCTTTTATAAGGGCATCCTGTTGATCGCGGACTCGTTTTCTGGCTTTTTCGTATGGCAGTTTCAGTTTGCCTCCAAGGAATGATCTGCCGAGATGAAGATCTGCTAAATGGAGGAATTTAATTTGATTGCGTGGCATTTTATTCTAATCCAATATTCACTATATGTACTTTATTTTTGAACAAATCCGGCAGTTGTTCTTTCAACCAGATGTGACGCTGTTCATGGCATGACATAATCAGCACCTGGTGATCATTTGATAATGGATCAAGAAAGAACTTCATGCCATTAAGAAATCTCTCATCATCAGCCATTGCAAGCGGTTCATCAAGCACTATCGGCAGTGTATCTTTGGAAGTTCTCGATAAATATCTCGCTATTCCAAGTCTTACTGCGAGAAACACTTCATCACGAGCGCCTGATGAAAGTATATTTTCAAGTTCTTCTGAAAATATATCTTTATTTCTCCTGTTGTCAGTAATCCTGAAGGTCAGATTGTCATTGAATCTTATATTTGTATATGCGGGATTCAAAGCTTCCAATAAAGGGGTGGTCTCTTCTGATAAAGCAACCGCCCAGGAACCATAAACTTGCTGTGCGATCTCTTTCATTATTTCAATTGAAATTTCTATTTCGTCACGAAATGCCTTAGCACGCTGGATTTTTTCTTCAAGTTTATCTCTTTTTTCCAATAATTCGGGATATGTTGCCTGGTATTGATCATAAACAGCGCTTATACGGCGATTAATTTCGTTTTTTTCCTCATTAAATGTTTCGATTTTTGCGATCTCGTTCTCTATTTTTTCCCTATAAAACTCTGTACTTTGTTTGGGAGTATCAGATTTTTCCATATCTTTAAGTTTGTTTTGGAGGTAAACAAGTCGTTTTTCTTTTTCCGACAGGCTATCCTCTGAAATGACTTCACGTAATAACGGTGGTAATTTTTCTTGGTTGATGATCCGATATTCTCGATATTTTTCGAGAGCTTCTCTAAAGACTTCTACCGCTTCTGCAGGATTCAGATCACTTTCGATTCCGGAAAGTTTTAGAATATCTTTAATTCCCTGATAGCTTTCGTCTTTCTCATAAAGTAACTTTTCAATATCAGCATTCATCTGTTCTTTCAATGATAACAGAGACCGTATTTTCACATTAAGATTGACCGCTACACGGCAGCGTTCAAGAAAATCGTGAATAGTATGAACAGCATCAGCCCCTTCAGGTGATTTTTTACCTGCTTTTTCGAAGAATGGGCGCACCATTTCAATAGCTTCGAGTGCGTATTGAAGTGCAGTATCAAGTTCACGTTCAATATTTAGTAACGGTCTTATAAGCTCGTCAATTTGTTTAAACTCAGCGTATTCATTCAGTAATATATCAGTATTGTCAAAGCCAAGTTTGGTTGCGATCTGTTCAAGCTCATCGTTCATAATTTCCAATTTTTTTTGAGCTTCTTTTTCCTTGTTAACAACGACAGCAAGTTCCATATCAATTGAAGTAATTTCCGATGATCTTGGAGTTGCTGCGGAACTGTACATAGCAAATCCAATTGCCATAGTGATAATACACAGACCGCCAAGCAGCAAACCATACCAGGCGCCGTGCGAGATTATCAGGGTAGTGCCTGCGATAATTGCTATTGCAGCAGCGCAGCTAAGAACCATTTTAGCTTTGCCGCGTTTACGATTGTTTGCGGAAATGCTTCTATCTTTACGTTCCTGTAGTGCGCCGCGTGCTGCCCGGCTGCTACGATAAGCCTGTTCTTCCTCATCTGATTTCTTGCTGTACTCATTTACAAATTGAAGTTTATCATGATCAAGATTTTGAAACAAATCATTTCGATGTTCATGATCATCTTTATTGTAACCCTCGTTCTGCATTTGCCGGTTTAATTGATTGCGTTCTTTTCGAATTTCAATAAACCTGCTACGTCTGTCATCAAGGCGTGAAACGGATGCTTCAAGCTCATGCAAGTCCTGCTCTGTGATTGCCTGAAGGTCTTCGTATGCAAAAGATTCCTTTTCAAGTTCTTTTAAAGGCTCAATTGCTCTGATTCCAAGGTCTTCTTCAAGTTTTACAATAGAAGTTGAAATATCGTTATAACTCGTTGTCAGGCTGATTAATGTTTCCCATTTATTTGCAGGGAATTCAGAATATATTTTTAGTTCTAACGAATCTTGCTCTAATAATTCAATTTTTCGTTGTATATCATTCTGATAATTCAATTGGGTGGTCAGTTCTTCTAATTCTGTTCTATCTGCAAAACGTTGATATTTGTCTTTTTTGTTATTTGCTTCATGCAAATTCCGTTCAATCTCAACTAATCTGGTACAATCAGGTTCAATTTCCATTCGACGTCTGTCGAGTGATCTTATTTCATCATTAACCGAGTCTAGATCATTCTTAAATCTTTTGATTGTATTATCAATATTCAAACCGCTCGAAGTAGGGGAGAGGGGGTATTTTAGCAATGATTGCTGGAGTCTTTCTACTGCGGCGTCAGAGGTGATTTTTTCGTCTGCAACTGAAGCGATTTTCTGGACATGAGACGTCAAATCGCCTGCCTTACGAATATAGGAGGCGTCTTCTTGTCTTAAATAGAAGCTCTTTAAAAAATTATCACATGAAAGTCCCAGTAAATCTTCACCGATGTGGTACTTTCCACGACCTTTGTGATAATGGGCGCTTAAGTCCTTTTCATTGTTGAGATCAATGACTTTTACGGAATTACTATTGAAATCACGTTCTATCCTCCAGTGCACATCCTCAGCAACAAAATCCAGAATGAAACCAAATTCATTCGGATTTAACCAAGGGAGGACATGTTTATAGTGCGGACGCTTGGTGTTTGATTTCCGGTTGTCAGTCTCAATGCCATAGAAGGCGGCAAGCAACACATCAACCAAAGTTGATTTTCCCGCTTCGTTATCAGCAATAACCAGGTTGAGCTTATCTTTAGTAAATTTAACACTGGTTCTTAAGCAGCCAAAACCGCGTATATCAAGTGATTCGAAGTACAAGCTAATCCTTATATTTGTTCAAGTTAATAATAAGCTAATTTTGTGTTATAGGCAACATTGTTATCAGTATTTTAAATTGTGAAATGGATTTGTTAGCTTAAAAGGCGTTTTCATAAGTAGGTTATTATACTAATAAGACAAATACGGTATATTTAATATAGTATTTTTATCGATGATTTTGTATTATTAGTTTGTTCATCTCAATTTCAGGAGAAACAAAATGGCGCGATTCATCTATATCTTGACTATTCTTCTATTGACTCCTTTGGTTGTGTTCAGCGAAACAGATAAAACAGATAAACCTTCGGAGTGCGTTGTTATATATGGTGATTCCCGTACTCATCACGATAAACATCGACAGGTTGTTGAAGCTTTCATGCAGTTCAAACCGAAGGCTGTCATACACACAGGAGACTTAGTGCATCATGGTGAAAATGAAGAGGAATGGAAAATATTCAATCAGATAACTGAACCGGTTCGGGAAAAATCAGGACTTCTACCGGCAAGAGGTAATCATGACAGTGATATTGATCTCTATGTTAATAATTTTGAACTCCCTAACAATGAGCTATGGTATTCAGTAGATAGAAACGACATTCATTTTATTTTCCTCGATAGTAATCTTGATTTAAGCGATTCAAGTGAACAGTATCAATGGCTTGTCTCAGACTTTCGACAGAATAAAGCAAAATTCACTTCTGTAATTCTTCATCATCCTTTGTTTACAACCGGACATCATCCTGAAGACGAGAAGGGGGTTAGATCTGCATTATTACCACTATTCAAGGAATACGGCGTTGATATTACTTTTGCAGGTCATAACCACCAATACGAAAGATCATTTTACGATGGGATTTATCATATAGTTACAGGCGGCGGGGGTGCTCCATTGTACGAAAAGGAAAGGGAAAGTCCTTACAGTCAGATAAGCTTCAGCAAGCTGCATTTTTGTACATTGGAGGTAATCGAAGGGAAACTGGTCTTCAAAGCTTGGGATGTTAATTCGGAAATAATTGATAGTGTTATTGTGAATGAATAGTGGTTTGTTTTTGCTAAGTATAAATCTATGTAATTTCTAACTGCCAAGTTACGCTTCATCCGCTGAAAACGGATGAAGCGTTAAAGATGACAGTAAATCAGGCTGTTTTATTATTCTGCTTACCAATGATTTTCAAACCTAACTCAGCAAGTTGCTCATCATCTATGGGTGAAGGCGCTCCGTCCATCAATGAGGAAGCAACGTTAGTTTTAGGAAACGCTATAATATCACGGATAGATGACTCACCGGCTAACATCATAACCAGTCGGTCAAATCCCAGCGCTATCCCACCGTGAGGGGGTGTTCCGAAACTTAATGCCTCTAATAAGAATCCAAAGCGTTTGTTTGCCTCATCTCTATTGATATTGATAGCCTTAAAAACCTTACGTTGAACTTCCGGATCGTGGATCCGTATGCTTCCGGATCCCATCTCTACTCCATTTAACACCAAATCGTAAGCCCGACAGATTACTTTTTCAGGTTCTGTCGTTAGTTTATCAATGTCGCTGTCTATAGGAGCGGTGAAAGCGTGATGAACAGGCGTTAGTCCTCCGGTTTCTTCGTCAGGTTCAAATAGCGGTGGGTTTACAACCCAGCAGAATTTCAGTTCCTTATCGGGTATTAAATCCCAACCTTGCGCAAGCTGTCTCCTTAGTCGTCCTAATGCAATAAGCGTGTCATTTACCGGGCCAGCTGCAAACATCAACAAATCACCGGATCCGGCGTTCATATACTTACAGAGTTCAGTTTGTTTTTCAGTCGAAAACAACTTACCGATGATACCCTTCAAGCCATCTTCGGCAAATGGCACAGTCAGTAGTCCTGCCAGACCATAATCCCGGGCAGACTCCTCTAACTTTTCACGTTCTTTGCGTGATAGGTTTCCTTTACCTTCAGCAAGGATTCCGAACACTCCACCATTATTATCCAATACACTCTCGAAAGCCTTAAAACCGGAATCTTTGAAGTATTCATCAGCACGTCGGATCCGCAGCTTATATCGTAGATCGGGCGCGTCACTTCCGTATTGATTTACTGCATCGAAATAGTTTATTCTAAGAAACGGAGTAGTGATTTCTAAACCGATTGTATCCTTGACAAGGCGTTTCATCATTGCTTCACCAAGCTCATAGACGTCATTTTCGTCAACAAATGACATCTCAACATCAATTTGAGTAAATTCAGGCTGGCGATCTTTACGTAAATCTTCATCGCGAAAACAGTAAGCGAGCTGGAAATATTTATCAATACCTCCGACCATTAAAACTTGTTTATATAATTGAGGTGATTGTGGTAGTGAATAAAATGATCCGTGATGAATTCTGCTTGGAACTATAAAATCTCTTGCGCCTTCAGGAGTACTGCGAATAAGAAATGGAGTACTTACTTCTAAAAAACCTTGCTCATCGTGGAAACGACGAACAGATTGCATGGCTTTATGTCTGATTTCAAGGTTACGAATCATTCTTGGACGTCTGAGATCAAGACAGCGATAGCGAAGTTTTAATTCCTCGTTTGGTTCCTGATCATCTTCAACGCTCAATGGAAGCGCTGCCGCTCTGCTCAACACTGTAATCCTATCAGCGGTAACTTCAACTTCACCGGTTGCCATTTGCCTGTTTATCATTCCATCAGGTCTGTTTCTGACAGAACCTTCAATCAGGACAACATCTTCAGTATGAAGGCCTCGAGCTTGTTGTGCCAAATCCTCAGATTTATCGAAGACTATCTGAGTTTTACCGTATCTGTCACGTAGATCGAAAAAATATAATCCGCCTAAGTCTCTGTTGCGTGAAACCCAACCCGCAAGTTTCACTGATTGTCCGGTATTTTTGGTTTTTAATTCACCGCAATTATGTGTACGTAATGCCATGTTAATTCCATTTAAAGAAAAAAGGGCTGTCGTAAGACAGCCCCATTTATAATTTCGCATTACTGCGTTCAGAAGCAGTCTCTATTCGAAGATGAACGTAGCTCCAGCAGTTACATCACCGTCAGATTCTGCAATTGGATCAAATCTCCATTGCATAATGATATTTTTTATGCAATTTTCAACATCTTTTTGTAACGGGTTGCGACCCCAATCACTCTTACGGAAGCGAACTCTTGTTACATCACCGGCAGGAGCAATTGTAAACTCAATAACAACCTGACCTTTAAGGTTGGAATCACGACGCTTGTAAGTCCAGTAGCAGTACTGTACCGCATTTTTGTTGCTTGAAACAATGTTTCCGATAGCTGCCTGGCTACGCTGCTTTTTCTTGGAACCCTTGCCTCGTGAAGTTACCGAACGCTTATTTAATTTAAGAGGAGCTTCGTTAAGCATAGCTGAGAGGTTATCAGGGTTGGAAAGGAATCCTCTAAGATCACCGAGTGAGATGTCACCAATGTCACCAGTTGCGGCGCCGCCACCACGAGCGCTTTTGACCTTAGCTGCAGCATCAGCGCCACCAACGATTGCAAGAGCGCCTTTCAAATCTACCCCACCACCTCCACCATCAGATAAACCGACAGCAGCTCCTGCTGCAGCGCCACTGCGCCTTGAACTTCTTCTGCTCCGTGCAGTTGGTCCACCAAGTATCTTGATTCGATTAGCAATTGCTTGTTTGCGAGCTTCAGCAACAGCGGCACGAGCAGCTTTTGCTGATTCTCTTTGGGCACGTCTATCTTCTGCAGAAACCTGTACAACTTCGTCTGTAGCTTCCTCTGCAACTTCTGTTTCGTCACCCGTAGTAACATTGGAAGCTCCAGTGGAACTTTCCTCTGCAACTGTTTCGACTACCTTCTTCTCGACCTGAATACGGAAAATCGCCTGGTTGAACTTTTCGACTTGCTCAGCAGAAAGTGGAACAAGGGGTTTTGTCTGTAGATAGTAAACAGTTGAGTTTATAACTAAAAATGTTAGGAACCAGATAATTAAAAACGTAAAATCAGCATCACGCCAAAAACGCCGTTCTAATTCCTTTGGAAATGTCATTACCTGAGCCATAGAGTCCTCTCAGGAGCTTTGCTTTAAAATTACGAAATCAATCACATCGTACTCTGATTGTCCACAAGTATTTATCACCTTCAGCAGCCAGTCATAAGGAACCGATTTATCACATTGAATGGTAACAATTCCGTTAAATGGAATCCCCGCTTTTTCATCAAACGCTTTTTGATTGGTTAAAAAAGCTTCCAAACCTGGTAATATAACATTTGAAGCATTATCGAGTTCATTAGCAGGAGATATTACCCTTGGTGTGGATTCCATATCCTCCATAACTCCGTTAGGTGAAATAAGTATTGCCAGTTTTTTCTCTGGCTCCACCTTACGAGCGCCTTCGGGGAGTTCGAGGTATTGAGAAGGTCTAACCATAGCGCCTGATGTGGACATTGATTTAATAAGAAACAATAAAATTATTGTCATCATGTCCATCATCGAGTTCAGAGTCAGCGCAGCCTTCTCCTTTTTTTTGTATTTGCTAGATGGTGCGTATGCCATCTTAATTTGCCTCTATATTATAAGGAAGTGAAAGGAATACAAAATCCAATCTAAACGATAAGCTCTGGTATTTATCGTTTACTGGAACTGTCTAAGTTCCGTTAATGGAAACAGTTCTTTCGATTCATCCCCTAATTTGAACCTGCAAACATCCATGATATCAACGATGCTCTGGAAAGGCGTCTTTCCTAATGCAGTGATTTTTACCTGGCGTCCGTCTTCAACTCTATATGTCTTAAATGTTTCGTACTTCTGAGTTTCTTCATTCAAAACAGAATCAATGCCGGTCGGTTCACCAACTTCTCGAGTTTTGATGCTGTAGAGGCTGTCATTCAAAATTCTGAAATTATAGTTTCCATTAGGAGCTGCTGGAATTTCAAAGAAATGTTCTCCTAAATCCAGCTTGTTGTACATACTGACCTGAATGACGCCATCTTCATGAAGATTAACGAGAAGATCAAGTTTGAGATTTTTTTCTTCATCAGTGTTCTCTTCGTCATCCCCACCACCTCCACCACCACTATCATCTGCTGCCTCTGCAGGTGGTTTGTACTCAAGAAGCGCAATATCTGAAAGCTGAGCAACCTGAAGCAGAACCGGTATAAGAACAACCATTAAACTCATAATGGGAGTCAGGTCTGGCTCAGGTGGTTTTTCCCCTCCTTCACGTCTCTTAGAAGGTAGGTTAATCTTCTTCAGCACTTATCTTGCTCCGGTAAGCAAATGTACTAATTTAACAGAATATTCATCGATGTCATCAATGATAGCCTGTGTCTTATTAGATATAAATGTATGCGCTATAATGGCAGGGATAGCGACACACAAACCCCACATAGTTGTGTACATAGCTACAGAAATACCCTGAGTTAACGCAGCCTGTCCGCCACCAGCAGCGCCAGCGGCTGCGAATGACTGAATTAGACCAAAGATCGTACCTAACAGACCGGTCAATGTACCGATATTACCAAGTATTGCCAACCAGTTAGTGTGTAACTGAAGTTTAGGCATTACTTCAAGAGAAGCTTCATCAACTGCGTCCTGAATTGAACGAAAGTCTATCATTTCACTGCGATCAGCAACGGTTAAAGCTCTTAGAAATACATGTGGTAGAGATTTTTGACCGGCAGATTTACACAGCGCCATAGCTTTCTTAAAATCACCGGCAGAAACCAGTTTCTGGATTTCAGCCATGAATCGCTTGGCATTGATGTTGGATCTAGCCCAGATGAATATCACTCTTTCAATGATTATTGCTATTACAGCAATTAAAAAGAAGAGGATAATCCACATGAACATAAAACCGCTACTTTCCGTACTGAATTGGTGGAAAAGTTCAGACCAATTCAAGGTTGCCTCCGAACGTTAGATCTTTACGAAAATCACGCATAACAGCGTTTAGTTAATTTCAATAGTGAATAATCAGTGTTGACTTGCAAAACTAATTAGTCGGAAATATAGTTATTGATTCCTGTCTTTTGCAAGCATTTTTTTGGCTTTTTCGACCTTACTGACCTCAATGTCACTTAATTTTGGTTTTACCGCTAAAGGTTCACCAAAAAGTTTTGATTCTTCGGGTCTTTTGAGTTCACCCACATTAATTGTGGGATTCTGACGAGGTATAGTTACAAAAACATTTGGCATTTCGGGTTCAACGGTGATTCTTATCTCTTCAAGCATAACAAGATCATCATCCTGACTGAATGCAGTAGTGCTTAAAAATGATAAAGCTATCGCAGCTAAAATAATAAATTTTGCTTTTATCATCTTTTCTCCTAATCCAGTTTATTCTTTTCTTGAGATCGCATATCTTTCAATTCCTGTTCTGTTGGGGGTTGCAGTTGGCTCTCACGAAGCGCTGTTCTTGCGGCTTCGCGTTTAATCTGCTCATCACGTGCAATATTTTGTTTGTCTAACTCTCTTTCCATCATGCGATCAAGCTGTGTATCGATATCAGGTACTGTAGAATACTCAACAGCTACAACTAAACCCTGTCTGGTGGAGTTCACATCAATTGCCTCAACTGCTACTGTATTTTTTCCAAGTTTTAACCATTCTCCGATATTATGTTCATGGACATCCATCCAATCAATTTCATCAGTTTCATCAGCAGCAATGTAAAAACCATTTACGTAAAGACTATAGTTGTCATCACAGGTAATATATAATTTTCCTGAAGCAGGCGGATCTACGATTTCAAAGGAACGTCGAAACCAGTATGCTCTTTCACCGTAATCATCTAATTGCATCCACATTCGCCAATTAGCATCAGCTTCTTCTGCATTCATTAATACATCGTCAGCAGAAGGCGGGAGATCATCGACTGTAGTTTCGTTATCAGTTGAATCTGCACCCACTTCTTCAGTGTTAAGACTCTCTTCATTCTGTTCTATCATTAAATCTTCGGTGACAGCTTTCGGATCCTCAACAACGGGAACAGTGTCCTGTGCTAATAACGATTGACATGACAGAAACATCACGAAAAGCAAAACCGAAAATGTACTGACAGCTATTTTGAAATTTTTGTTCATAATCCTGAGAGCAAGCTGATTTCCTTCAAATTGAATTAAAATGCACCTATTCACCTTCAGGTTCTTCTTCGTTTTGTGGTTGAGCAACTTCAGTAACTGTTATAGCTATCGTTCGTTCACTTGAAAGTTCATTACTGATAAGCTTGAAAGTTGCGGTGTAGAATCCAGCGTCTTCAACGTTTGTCTGCCATGAAAGTGTTCCGGTTCCATCACCGTTATCATTGAAAGTAGCTGCTTCAGGTAGATTATCAGGAATGAAATCTATCGTTAGCGGATCAGCATCATAATCAACACCCATAACAGAAATCTCAATCAGATCACCTGCTTCTGCTGTTTTATCAATCGGAATTTCTATCCATTCCGGTGGCTGATCAACATCATTAACCTTGATAGCAACTTCTTTTCTGATAGATTTATCACCGCAAATTAATGTAAAAGCAGCAGTATAATCTCCCGCATCCAGGCTGGTTGGCTGCCATGAGAAAGCGGCAGTGCCTTCACCATAATCAGTGAAAATAACTGATTGCGGTATATTGTTTGAGCTGTATTCGATGTAAGTTTGAGCTGGATCTGCACCTTTGCCAATTATTGTAAATTCAAGTAATATGCCTTCATCAGTATCGTAGGAATCAGCAAGTTCAATCCATTCAGGTTCCTGAACCACCTCTAATACAACTATGTTAACGTCAGCAGGAATAACATGTTCCCCGTTACTCAATGCGAAATTAGCTGTGTAACTGCCTGCGTCATCAGTGGTAGTCTGCCAGTTAAATGAACCAGTACCATCAGCGTAGTCTGTGAACTGAACCGTTTCCGGCAGGTTCTCAGACGAATATTCTATAGTAAGCGGCAATCCGGTAGGATCGGTTGCAGACAGATCGAATTCAACGACTTCACCTGCGTTAACGGTAATCTCTGTCTCTGGATATGAAACCCATGCCGGAGGTTCAACAATAACTTCACTTATAGTTATAGATACTATAATCGGATCAACCGCAGCCTCTCCGTTGGAAAGGTTGAAGGTTGCTGTGTAGCTTCCTGCATCATCAGCGGTGGTCTGCCAGTTGAATGAACCTGTACCATCAGCATAGTCTGTGAACTGAACCGTTTCCGGCAGGTTCTCAGACGAATACTCTATAGTAAGTGGTAATCCGGCAGGATCGGTTGCGGACA
>JAIPJL010000155.1 GCA_021734165.1 bacterium
CAATTCCGGTCAGCATCAGTTGGTATGGAATGCTTCGCTAATGCCTGCAGGGTCGTACTTTCTGAATCTCGAAATCGACGGTCATTCTGTTACAAGGAAAATAGCGGTTATTAAATGATAAACAAACATTTCAGCAATTTGATAATGCAGGTGGTTACAACCACCTGCATTACCGTTCTTGTTTTAACAACTAAAGCACACAGTCAACCTGATACTTTATGGACAAACAGTGTTCGTAATGCAGGACATGATCTGCAGGTTATTTGTACAGCAGATAATGGCTATGTTGTTGGTACGCATGGCTGGGCAGGAGATGAAGATCGTGGTGATGCTGATTTTCAGTTAATGAAACTTGATTCGCTCGGAAACCTTGAATGGCGTCAGTTCTATCCTGGTATTTATAACAACGGTCATGGCTCAGATGTTGGTCTTACAGTCAGCGAAACACCTGATGGTGGTTATGTATTAGGTGGAATACGTCACGGATGTGTATTGATTCGAACTGATGATGTCGGTGATACACTTTGGATGCGGTATTATAGAGATGATGGTTTTCCATCTCCGAGCATGGGAAGTATGAGATGTACAATTACGACCGACGATGAAATAATCTTCAACACAAAAAATGTAATTGTCAAAGTCAATGATGAAGATGGCTCCGTAATTTGGAGGCAAGAGTTCGACGATGCTACTGATATTTCCAGTATTTTGCATGCTGAAAACGGAGGATACTTCATAACAGGATGGACAAATGAATTTGGAGCGGGTTCTAATGATACATATGCCGCTGAGATCGATGCAGATGGTGAACTAATCTGGCAAGAGGCTTATGGTTTCGAAAATTCAGATGTAAGTTCCAGGAGTTTATTGATGTCCAATGGCGCCATCTGTATAATTGGCAGTGCACGTTATGGGAATGGTTCTTATGATACTCATCCTTATATTGTGCAAATTAATAGCGAGGGAAACCTGATCTGGGAACATATATATGAAGAGGTTAGAGGGGTAAGTGTTAGGGATCTGGTCGAAACTTCCGACGGCGGTTTTGCGGTTGCATGTCATTCTAGTTACTATGGACTATGGCGATTTGACTATTTCGGTGAGTTTCTGTGGCGTACTTCTTTTGGATATCACGGTTGGAATCCAACAATCAGTGGCGAAGCATATTCAGTTCTTTTAATGGAGGATGGGGGTTATTTACTTGGTGGTTTTTCAGAATTAGGCTGCTGGCTTGTACGCACGGAGCCGGATACGGTTGTGCTGCCATTCGAGCTTGAAACCGAAGCTGATTATTACGACTTTGGGGAGCTTGATGTTGATTCAACTTCCGTTTGGGAATTTGAAATCTACAACACCGGCAGGCGTTATGCTGTGATAGACACAGTCTGGTTTGAGGGAAGTAATACGGCAGCCTTCACTTGTCCGCTTGAGCTGCCGCTGAGAATCAATCCGAAGGACACCTGCCTTGTGCCGGTTTTGTTCAGTCCTTCAGCCGACACGAGCTATGCTGCTGTTCTAATCATCCCTTACGGCGACAGGCAGGCCCTTCGAGTCTTATTAGATGGCAATGGTTACGTAAATTCCGTTTCTGACGAGCCGAACGTCCTGCATGAGTTTGCTTTGTACGAAGCTTATCCCAATCCGTTTAACTCCACAACCACCATCACTTACGGGCTCGATAAATCGGCCCCTACGCGGTTGGCGCTCTATGATTTGTCGGGAAGGGAAGTAATGACGCTGTTTGAGGGATACAGGCAATCAGGATTCTATTCGGTGATCTTGAACGCGGGTGAACTTTCATCAGGACTATATTTTTTACGAATGGATGCTTCAAACCGAATATTCACAAATAAGGTTATATTGATCAGATAACCTGGGACGTTTTATGCTGTATTTATAACCCCTTCTATTGATTCATCGTTCTGAAAAATTCCTCATTGTTCTTTGTTGCGTTAAGTCTTTCAATGATGAATTTAATGGTCTCTGTTGTATTATAATCCGACAATATACCTCGCAGTATGTGAATACGATTCAGTTGATCTTCGCTAAGCAGCAGGTCTTCGCGACGGGTTCCGGAGCGGTTAATGTCCATTGCCGGATAGATCCTTCTGTCGCTAAGTGTCCTGTCGAGCACCAATTCCATGTTGCCGGTTCCTTTGAATTCCTCAAAGATCACATCATCCATTCGGCTGCCTGTTTCTATCAGCGCTGTGGCAATAATGGTCAGAGAACCGCCTTCTTCGATGTTTCTTGCAGCGCCGAAGAATCTTCTCGGTTCATATAATGCTTGAGCGTCAACGCCGCCAGAGAGAATACGTCCCGAATGAGGCATAACTTCATTATGAGCCCTTGCCAGGCGAGTTATGGAGTCAAGCAGGATAACGACGTCTTTACCATATTCAACGAGTCGTCTTGCTTTTTCAATAACCATGCTGGAAACTTGAATATGTCGTTCTGGTTTTTCATCAAAAGTGGACGCGATAACTTCACCTTTGACAGTTCTTTCCATCTCTGTGACTTCTTCGGGACGTTCGTTAATCAGAAGGACAATCAGAAATGCTTCAGGGTGATTTGTGGCGATGGAATTGGCGATTTTCTGCAACAATACGGTTTTACCGGTGCGAGGAGGCGCAACGATGAGCCCGCGTTGACCCATTCCGATTGGTGTGAAAATATCCATGATGCGCATTTCAGGTTCGGATTTGCCAATCTCCAGATTGAATTTCCTGTTAGGATGCAGGGGCGTCAGGTTATCGAAGAGTATTTTATGTCTGGCGTCTTCAGGTCCTTCAAAGTTAACCGCTTCAACTCTCAGCAATGCAAAGAAGCGTTCAGAGTCTTTGGGAGGTCGGATCTGCCCAGTAACAATGTGTCCTTTTCTAAGTCCGAAGCGTTTTATTTGCGATGGTGAAACATATATGTCATCCGGACCGGGCAGGAAGTTTGAATTTGGAGATCTAAGAAAACCGTAACCATCGGGTAATATCTCAAGCACTCCACTTGCGAAAGCGTATCCGAAAGTCTCCGATTGTTTTGCCAGGATATTGAAGATCAGATCTTGACGGGGCATACCGCCATATCCTTCAATAAGTAAGTTGCGTGCAATTTCATGCAACTCGGAAATCTTCATGGCTTTAAGCTGTGTAAGATCAAGTCCAGCTTCATGTGGAGCAGACACTCCGGGGAATTCAACTATTTCACCTTCATAAAAGGAATTACCACCATTATCAATATCACCGTTTGGAGACCTGTGATAGAATTGATCTGTGGGGGTGTCGATATTGTTGCGCGGAACCTCAGGAACAGTACGGGGAGGTTCTATCGGTTTACGGACGCGTCGAATAAGTGGTTTTTTAATCTCACCGTTTTGTTGAGGTGTACGGTGTTCACCTGAATCGGGAGTGGTAGTATTTCTCAATGTTCGATTTTGTTAATTAAATGGACAATGAAATAGCCAATCTGAAAACGACAGATCGATATCTGCGATATGTTAATGACGGTCAGATTGTGATGGGATAATTCCGAACTAACTGATGAACGGGCTTCTTCTGGTCATGTGCGGATGGGTTTCAAGTTGAACCAACAAATGTGCAACTTTTCCCAATCTGATTAAGCTACTTATAATTTACAATGTAGTACGTCTAATGTCAACATTTAAAAGTAATACACTAAGTATTTTAATATAAAAGCACATTAAAAACACAGAAAACAATAACTTGATAGAATAAGAGTAAATGACTTCACTGTCCTGAAATTAATCGGAAGGCAGGATAGCATTCCAATCAGATATTCCGAGAGGGTAGGGGTAGGAATCATTATTTTCGTTTTCTGTTTGGATAGTAATTATATAAATCGTTTTGTCTGTTCAATCACCGACACTTGTCGTTTCTGGAAACACGCCACTTCCGGTAAGTGATATTTTGAATTTCGTTCTTTTCATCTTTCTCTCTCAAGGAATTACTATTTACTTAACCTAAATGCAATATAATCACTAAAAAACATTTCGTCAAGAGAATCACATCAAAGAAGTGATTGATTCTATGTCAACAGTCGTCTTTAGTTTATTCTGAAAAATCAGAACAATTCTTGACTTATGCACCTGATTTTCATTATATTACTGTTTTATAATAACCAACCTTATAAGGTCGCTAAAAGAGGCTTATCTTGAAGATTTTTCCCATCGCTTCTTCATCGGATGGTAATTGTACGTTTATTAAAACCGGCTCCGCTTCTATTCTTATTGATTGCGGTTTAAGTTTACGGCAACTACGTAGGATAATTGGAAGCGAGCAATTAAATGAATTAGATGCTGTTTTTATCACTCATGAGCATTCAGATCATATAAAAGGACTTGATACATTAAGTAAAAAGCTTGATATACCGGTTTATATGAATCACAGTTCATATATGGTTAGAGCCCATCAATTAAGCAATACACATCCGCTTGCACTCGAAGCAGGAATGCAAATACAGATAAATGACCTTAAAATAAGTCCCTTTGAAGTAGAGCATGATACAGTAAACACATTCGGTTTCATGATCGAAGAGATCGACTCAATAAACCTCTGTTACTTAACAGATTGCGGGAGACTTACCGAAGAGCATCTTGATTACTTATGTGAGTCGGATGTAGCAATGATAGAGTTTAACTATAATGAAGAAATGCTGGCTTCGTTTCCTGACTATGATGATTTTTTAAAAGCAAGAATCACGGAGACACATCTTAGCAACAGCGAAACCCTTAATGCAATCGAACAATTGGGAATTGAGAATTTTGATATGATTATTCCTGCTCACCTTAGTCCGAGAACTAACAGTCCCAAGCAGCTTATCTCAGAAATATCGGATCGATTCCCTGCCTCGCTCGGCAGATTTTTCATAGCGCCTTTTGGAGAAACATTTAATATTGATAGATTCAGGGCAATTAAGTATAGAAAGTCAGACATTGTAAATGTGGATGAGGATATTAACGAAATTACAGGGTATCGTTAATGAGAACTATCATTATTTTTTTAACATCGATATTATTAATCTTGATTGGCTGTGAAACCTGGGATTCTTCAGCAGATGGTTCAATAAAGGGTGTAGTAACCGATTTTGCTACAGGTAATGTAATTGAGGGAGTTACCATTGAGTTGTTAGGTGAAAATCTATCAGATGTTACCGACAGCAATGGAACTTATCAAATTACAGGGATTCCTGAAGGGCGTTTCACAGTACAAGCGATTATGGTTACTTATGTGGTTTCAGTAAAATCACGCATTGAAATCTATGCCGATGAAACAACAGTTTTGAATTTCCGATTGGCGCATTCAGACGCGGTTGGGAAAATCAGTGGCGTTGTAAGTAATGCTGTAAATGGTCTTGCAATACCGGACGCTCAAGTTTCAATAGTTGGTGAACATTTTACTGAAATTACCGATACATCCGGTTATTATCTGATAGAAAATATACCGGCTGGTTTTTATTCTATGAATGCCATTGCAACGGGTTACTATATAAGCGCTTCCTATGTTGTAGAAGTCCATGCGGATTCAATAACAACCGCTCACTTTGCACTTTCACCGGAATTCAACGATCCTGGCGTAATGCGGATTATTCTTACCTGGGGTGAAAATCCTAATGATATAGATTCGCATTTAAAAACACCTGCTATTAACGATGAATACTTCCATATTTATTATGCTTCCATCGGAGATAGTCTAAATGCGCCGTTTGTCTGGCTTGACATAGATGACATTGATGGCTATGGACCTGAGACCATGACGATTTATGAAGCTTATGAGGGTGATTATCATTATTACGTTCATAAATATGCAGGTGAAGGTCCGCTTACCGCTTCGGGAGCAAAGGCGTCAATCTACAACTCTGAAGGTCTTCAACAGTCGTTTGATATACCTACAAGCGGCGAGGGAATCTACTGGAATGTTTGTCTTATAAATGCAGAAACAGGTGTGGTGACACCTATTAACCTGATTCAGGACATGGAACCCGGCAGACCTGATCTTTCATCAAGGACAGCGGGATCGAAGTAATTCAGTGAATACATAACAATACATAAATAAAATCCCGATCTAATTTGATAGATCGGGATTTTTAGTTTGAGATTGAATGCATCATTTTTCCAGACAGGATTGATCTTCATCTTTCATCTTTAGTTGGAATGGATAGCTACAGCCAGCCTGAATGAATTCACCGGAAATGGTATTCATCTTAGCGTCGTAAGCGCCCTTAAAATGCGCTTCGGCTCGCTCGGTTGATAAACAAAAAGATACACAATCACCTTCAAGGCAGATGTCTTTTAACGGCATGTTGTGCTGATCCTGCATAGGCAAACTGATGTCGCCTTTTAATGAACCATCCTGAGCAGGTTCCAGGTTAATTAGCAGCTTAGGCTGAACTGAAGAGAATTCAATATTACCTTCCCATTGACCCGTAATATTTGACGGGACCACGGCCATCGTTTGAGATGTGAAGACAAAAATCATTATCAGCAATGCAATGCCGAAAGTTTTTGAATTGAAGCAGAGTGTTCTGATTCTCATTTTTTAAACCTTTGATTTTAATTTTATTGATTATTTATCAACTCTTATCTTTTTGCAA
>JAIPJL010000156.1 GCA_021734165.1 bacterium
ATCCGTGCCAATTCCCGAGGGACTTTAATGTCAACGCCAAGTTTGTGACCAAACTTGATATCTTTACACCATGTTTTCTCTGACCACCGATACCCGGATTTGAAATCGAGATGCCAGTCGATGGGGGTGTAAGACGGGAGTCGGGAGTCAGGAGTCGGAGGGCCGGAACATTGATTGTGAAAAATCACTTTCCAGATGCGCTTTGATTCTTCCAGGTTTGCATTGTTTACCCGTCCTTCAAGCCATTGTCCTTCAGGATCGGCATGTACCGCTCCGCCCATCTCATACCGATACCCTTCAAGCCCCCTGCATCGAATTCCATGAAAGACCTGCGTCCAGCCGGAACCAAGGAGATCGAAATGGTGATCAAGATACATTTGGGAGAGATATTCTACATCTTTACGACTCATTGCAAATAACTTTGCTGCTTCCAATGATACATAAGAATAAGCTTTATAAGGATAATAGTTGATAAATCGCGTATCACGCCGTAAATCAACCCGTCGCTGGCAACAATCTGCTATATATATATATGCTTTTTTAACAGCCTTTTGAGCTGCTATATGCGGTGGAAGGCTCAATGCTTTTTTGAGATAATGTAACATTTAGTAAGTATAATTAATTGGCGAATGTGTAATGAATTGTTTAGCTACTTCATATACCTCATCAACACTTATATCTTCTAAGCATTTCCGAAAATTACAATTTGATACAACAGCATCACCTTGCAAACGAAAACATGGGCTACAAGGCAAATCATGCCTTACCACTTGGTGCTTCGAACTGTAACGCTTTGGAGATGTTCGATAAATATCAGTAGGCCCATATATAGCCAAAACTGGGGTTCCAACTACTGCTCATTGGTTAGGTGATAATAGTTGATGAAAGAGGGTACACTGTAGCCAGTAGTCTCCGGGTAAGAGGGAAGCCAATAATATCTAAGACTAGATCCGGCAGAGACTCCCCCAATCTCTGTTGATATCATGAGCGTGTTTATTCCAGTTAATTGTATTTCGCAGATATTCAAATTCTCCGTCATAGATCCGATCTACATTAATGAGAGTTCTTAAAACCACCCTAAGATAATAAAATACGTATTTTCTTCATCTTTTAATGTCTAATGAAATTCGAATTAAGTTCCTTCATCTACGTTAACCCTATTTTTATCATTTCATATTTAGTGACCTGTGGTCACTGCTATTGTCTTAACATCTTTCGTGCAATCATCCTCATTTCATACATCTCTTCTTTTTGAAGTTCACGAAGCAAAAAAAGCATTACTAAGTATACCACAATTCCAACAATTATACAAAGAATTAGATTTATCAAATAAGATGGGGTCGCTACATTATCTATTTGGTATACTGTTACTCCCATTACTATTGAAGCAACAATAGCATTGCCTAAGGATCTTAAAGGGAAATCCCATACAAAATATCTTCTAGAGATAACAATCATTGCCATTAAGTAGAATGCATAGCTAATAAAAGTAGTAACTGCCGCTGCTATATAGCCATATATAGGTACCAAACAGAAATTAAGTCCAAGGTTCAATAACCCTGAGACTACTATGGCGGTCATAATGGGTGTGGTTTTCTTATGAAAAGTGAGTCCAGTCTGGAACCTCTGTTGCAAGCCTAAGAAAAAACCTCCAAATGCCACAAAAACAACAATTTGATAGCCTTCGTGATATTCTGGGCCAGTAAGGATTCCAATGGCTCGCTTTGCTAGAATGCTGATGCCTACTGCTGCAGGCAGGCAAAGCAGCAAATAGTACCTTGTAACCCTGGTTATGAATTCCTGACTTTTCTCAAGCCCGTGCTTTTCCCAAATGTTCATGCCCAGTGGCCCTGAAGCAAACATAAAAAGTGAAACTAGAAGAAGGATACTTCTTTCTGATATGGCATAACTTGCGGAGTACACGCCTACCTCCTGGGCGTCACGGAAAAACTCCAGGATATAGCGGTCAGAAAGGCTCAATATCCAGGCGGCCAAGTTCCCTGCTACTAAGGGGAACCCATATTTTGCCATCTCCTTTGTTAAAGCCCCTGACAACTCTTTGGTCTTGATGCTAGGTGTTACTCCTACAGTCATCTTCCATAGAAGAGGAACAGCAATTCCCACGCCCAACACATAGCCCCAGAGCAAGCCTTCGATACCATAGTGGAAGCCTATGACGAGCCCTATGCCAATACCTAAAGGGGCCACAGAATGCCAGATTTGAAAGCCAGTAAAGCGGTTGACCTGACGTTTGGCTCTAAAGAAATGTTGCAATACCTGAAAACCGGACATCAGAACGAAGACCGCAGCCCCTATGACCAGGAGGTGCCACAACTGACTTGTGAAATACGATCTGAAGATAAACAAGATGCCCAAGAAAACGGCCGCTAGTGTAGCCACGGAGACAACGAGAAGCTTAACCACGGTAGCATGGAATTCTACAGCCCTGTTATCTCTCTCATATGCGGGATGAAATCTGATGATGGACATGCTGATCCATCCAACGATAATCGCCAGGACGTTCACGGTTGCTCTGACAAGTACATAATTCCCATAGTCCTCAGCCGGAAAGAGCCGGGTGACGATCGGGATAGCGATAAATCCCATCAACGCTGGAGCAATCTGAGCAGGGAAATATTTCACGAGGTCTGTAATGAAATCTCGACTCATGTTTTTCCTAAAAGTATCCTCGCGTTTCGGCGTCCAATTGCTGCATAGCAAAAGCTTGGTTTACTGACTGAAAAGGATCATCATTGTCCTTAGTCTGAAGAACTATGTCGCCTACTGCAAGTAGCCTTATATTTGCCATACTACCCTTTTTTCTTACCAATGACATAAACGGAATCGGAGTAATTCGGCGCGATCTTTTCAATGACGTTGTATATTCTTCTTACCCGCGACTGACTAGCATTGGCTTTAATTACACGGCCCTTTTCAACGATCTCAAGTGAAGAGAATTCACATAACATCGAGAGCTCTTCCAATGTCATTTCCCGATTGTGCCCCTCAAATGGATAGTCAGAAAAATAATAGTCCTGGTAATAAGGCAGTGAAGATTTGCCTCTTACCATACTAATAACATTTGGCAACTTACATATATTCGGAACATGAATGTATAACAATGAGTTCGTATCCATAAGGCTCTTAATCTTTTCGATCAGGCTTTTGGGACTACCATTAAGATGCTCCAATATAGCAATTAACAGAAAATCAAAACCCCTTGGTAATGAATCAATGGATTCGTTTATAATATCAATATCATGCATCCTTATCCCTTGCGAATTCAAATACTCTGATATTGGCTTATACGCCTCACCATATAAACTCACCTTTTCGATAACTTCGAGTTGATAGCCCATTTTCTTCAAAACAGCAGGATAAAACGGAATGAACGTACCTATGTCAAGAATTCCCGTGCAATCATTTCCTCTCCGAAAAGCATAGAAATCGATAATCCTGTTCCACGTATCAAGCTCATTTTGAACAAACTTCTTATAAGGCTCATTCCGATAACGGTAATAACCCTTGTTGAAAGTTGCTAATTCGTCTATATCTATTTTCTCAACTAAGGTTTTGAGATCTAAGAGTACCTCTTTTTTAATTAACTCCAGGTCCTTTTTGCTGATTGCCATTTCTAATCCCCAAACTCAATTGGTAGCTTCTGATTCAAGAAACGGTACTTGCCGCTTTGCGTGCGAGGGATGTGGTCTACAAATCTCACTTCTAATTCACATCGCCCTTCAAACCTTGCCTTAAACAATCCCAAAACATAATCCTTTATCTCCGCCTCCGAATATGATGCGGCCTTAACTACTTGGACTATCAATTCCCCAGGCGTTTCCTGTAAAAACTGTATCTGCTTAATTTTCGTCCATTCTGCATGATGAATACTAAATATAGCTGGCCCCAACGTTATAAAGCTTCCATCATTGGCCACGACAAACTCCTGTAACCTTCCCTCGACTCTCTTTAGCAACGGGTAATTTCTCCCGCATTCACAGCTGCTGTACTCAGGCAGTGCTAAATCACCTGTCCGGTATCTTATCAGCGGACAGGCAAAATTGTTAAGACCTGTAGCTACGATCTCACCCATATTATCTTCATCAATCACCGGACTGCCATCATTGCCAATTAGTTCTAAAATCCCATATTCGGGAAACACGTGGTAATAAGTGCTTTTTTCACACTCCCCGGCTAACGCTGCCATCTCGCTAAGGCCATACCAGCTAAAGACCCGGCACTGAAATACTTCCTCCAGTAATTCACGTTGCCACGGGTACAAATTCTCCGAGCCACATAGCAAAGCCTTAACGCTAGGAAAGGGCGCAATATTATTCGCCCTCATAAACCTTGCCAGGATAGTAATTGCCGAAGGATAAGCCTGGATATAGTCAGGTTTAAACTCCCTGATCTTATCAACATACTTTGGTAAAGTCTCATCGGACAGATGATAAGACGAGACGACAAGGTTTTTACTTATCGGGTGATATTCCCAGAATTTACCGCTGTTGGCAGAGCGAACCACATTACCTCGTAGCACCACACACCTATCGCCGATCTTAAACCCAACTCGATTCCACTGCGTGAGCATAAAGGCCCACTCCTTGGCACCGGATATACCCTTTTCGCGATAAAACCCTAGCGGTATACCGGTTGATCCACCAGTTGTCACATACTGCAACTTAGATTGAGGATAATTCCTTGCTACTAAATCTGGCAAATTATCTCGAACGATCTCTTTCGTCACATACGGCAACTTCCTCAAGTCGCCAAAATCCTGGATATCCTTTGGCTTCAGCCCTTTTTCATCGAAGACCCGTCGATAGTAAGGCACGTTCGTATAAGCATGATGAAGGAGCTTACTCAGTTGCTCTATCTGGTATTCTTCCAGCTTCTCCCTGCTCCACCACTGCGATTTCTGGAGGAAATTATAAGTTTCCCAGAAGGTTTTACTAAGTCGTATAGATGGATGAATCGTACCGTAGATATATTTAAAAGGCTGTTTTAAAGGATGTGGCAGTCTATTAACCATGTTCATAATATTCATCATCTACTCTCCTAAAGATTCCAAACTCCTGAATCAATTTTCTATAATTTTCTCACGTTTATATTGTTCGTCATATATAGGACATAGTATAATAAACTTCTATATTCTCCTGTTATATGCGTAAGCATTGTCGAACAGATTTTACAATTTTTCATTGATTTGCCTTAAATTATTCCAATTCAAGGCATCGTAAATTAAGTACTTTTTGACTATTTCAAAAGATCCTACTGCAAAATAATTAATTGTTCCGATAGAACCGTCATCTGATTCTAAAGTAACTCACTTTATCCTTATATGTTCTATCAAAGTTAATCGCGATTTCCATAGCCTGAAATTGCTGCCATAACGGATTAGGCCAGGAATGTTCACCCTTGATAGCCATACCGAAAAGCTGTAATTCCTCTAAAAGCCCCTTATTCATAGTTTTGGTCTTCAGTCCTTTATGCTTTGATCCAAATACTTCCAGGTTTTGATAGTTGTCCATAACCAATACTTGGCCGTCCACATAGACTTCCATCTTTTCCTTAGGGTAATCCTTAGAACCCAGTGCGGTGTAAGTGAGGGTCCCCAGGGAACCATCATCAAACGAAGCAGTGCAGGAAAAGTTATCCTTGGAACTGTAGTACTCAGTCTTTGGATGGATGGATTGGATATTTATATCCGTGACTCTGGCATTGGTCAGGAAAGTAAACAAGTCATAGATGTGGCAGGCTTCGCCAATGTTGCGTCCGCCGCCTTCAGGGCCATGCACCCAGTGATCCAGGGGGATATATCCAGCATTCATTCGATAGTTGATGATCATGGGATTGGTGCGTTTGTCCACCATTTCCTTGATCCTCTGGATATGTGGCGAGAATCGGCGATTGAAGCCAGTTAGAAGTAGAGGTGAGCTGTGAGAGGTGAGCTGTGAGTTGTGAGAACCTTCATAGAATGCCTGGATTTCCTCAAGCTCTTCACTGGTCAGGCACAAGGGTTTTTCAACTAAGACGTGTTTTCCGGCCCGAAGAGCCTGCAGGGTCATGGGTGCATGGAGACGGGGCCTGGTGGCGATGATGACAGCGTCCACGTCCGGGTCGGACAGGGTCTCATTATAATCGGTGGTAGAATATCCAGCTTGGAAGTTTTTGGCGGTAGTTTGCGCGTTATGCCCTGTATGGGAACAGATGGCTTTTATCTCGAACAAATCAGAGTGTTTTTGCAGGTTGGGCAGGTGCGTCCCCTGGGCAAATCCTCCTGCGCCCACGACAGCTATCCGGATCTTACCGGTATGAGGCTTAGTTGCGGGTTGGAGCAGCTCTACTCTGCGGGATATATCAGATTTAGATTCTGGATAGGACAAAAGAGTAATGAGAGGCTTGGCTCCTGGCTTTTGCAGATCGCTGTATGCCTTGGGCGCGTCTTCCAAGGGATAGGTGGCGGATATCAGGGCATTGACATTGATCCTACCTTCGGACATCAGGCGAAGATACTCCGACATGTTCCTGTTCTCAGTCCAGCGCACATA
>JAIPJL010000157.1 GCA_021734165.1 bacterium
TTCGCTCCAGAGGTTTTTCAATCTGCTGATGGTAGATGTATTATTAACTGGACTGATGCTTCGATATCGAGTGAAGGATTC
This sequence comes from bacterium, assembly GCA_021734165.1. Classification (GTDB taxonomy): domain Bacteria; phylum Electryoneota; class AABM5-125-24; order Hatepunaeales; family Hatepunaeaceae; genus JAIPJL01. The sequence continues at coordinate 82 of JAIPJL010000157.1, forward strand.
GGTTGTCAATTAATAACAAGAGAAGGTGAACCGGTCTGGGATGAAAATGGTATCTCGCTCGTGAGTGGGATGATCGGTGATGTTGAGAATCCGGTTTTGTTTTCAAATATGAATGGCGAATTTGGTATAGTTTGGCTTGACAGTCGAAATACTACCAAAAACCCCTTTTTCCAATTTGGCATGGACAATGAAGACAGTGTTCAATTCACATTTGCTGATAATGGGATGTCGATATTCAATTCGGATAGTTTAAAAATGGTAGAGACTGTCGATGCAGTGAAAAATATAGATGATGGATTCATTATTACATGGACTGAATCTGATCGGGAAAGCAGGAACAACAAAGGATACGTGCAACGGTTTTCAGCTCAAGGTGAGTCAATGTGGAATGAGAATGGCATTCAATGCTCTTTGGAAAATCAGGACTTGAATGAATCCTTGATTTGCAGCGATAATAATGGTGGCGCTTACGTAGTTTGGAGCGAGAGTGAGGAGGATATTATCTTTATTCAGAGAATTAGCTCAGATGGAGAGTATCAGTTCCAGAGAGATGGAGTTCACCTATCTGCAGATGGCGGAAGATCATTGCCAATGGACATTATTGAAGATGGTGAAGGTGGCTGTGTTGTATTGTGGCAGCAAACTCTCTATGATGATGGAGGTTGGGGTGTCTTCGCTCAGCGAGTGAATCAGGATGGTAGTTTAATATGGGAAGAAGGTGGACTGGAGGTAAACCACCTGGATGAGGAACGACCAAATCCACGCATTCTGAAGCACCCGCAAGGTTTCTTTTTTCTCTGGCAGGATGATCGTGACGGGGAGGAAGAACGATTTGGCTTAGATATCTATTGTCAATTTGTAGATACTGAAGGAAATATTTTATGGATGGAAGAAGGTGAACTGATATGCGACTATGGTGAAGATCATGATGATCCCGTAATGGCAGTTGATAATGATGGTTTCATCTGGATTGGTTGGGAAGATCACCGCTCAGAGTTTGAGAATGGTACCGATTTGTACATTCAGAAAATTTATATGGATATAGAATTCCCCGATCTTGAATTTGATTCAAGGGGCTACGAACTTGTCGCGGAACAATATAATCAGCATTCCCTGCAGTTGGAGCATGACGGTCAGAACGGATTATGGGCAGTTTGGGTCGAGGATAACTTGCCTTACGGAGAACAAGGTGATCTATACGCAATACACCTAGATCCGGATGGAAGAAGGTATGAACCATGGGACAGAGGTGGCAATCTTATCTGTGGCGCGCCATTAAAGCAGGAGAAACCTCAGATTGCCAGGCTTAAAGAGAACGGGGAGACCGGTATTGTCGTTGCGTGGATCGATGGAAGGTCATTTGACGATATGACACAGCAGAATTATAATCTCTATTCTCAGCGAATCGACGATGATTTCTATACGGACGGTGTTAAAAAAAGAAACGGTCAGACGATGACGCCAATGGATTTTTCCATAACCGGGACCTATCCCAATCCGTTCAACTCCACAATATTGATCGGATATAGCCTTCCGGTACAGGCTTTTGTATCACTGAACGTTTACAATATTAACGGACAGTTGATAAACACGCTGTTTGAAGGTCATCAGAAATCAGGTTTTCGCAATACTTGCTTCAATGCAAACAACCTGCCTTCAGGAACATACTTTTTGCGTATGGAAACATCTGATCAAATGTTCACTCGTAAGATTTCTTTGATCAGATAGCATTAGCTATAAGAATATGCCGTTAACCAATTTGATTAACGGCATGTTCTTTTCTGAAAAAGAGCGCTTACTTCGACCAAAGCCCGATCATGTTACCGTCCGGATCGTTGAACATGGCAAACCTGCCGATATTGGGTATTGATGTCGGAGGACAAATTATCACCCCGCCAAGTTCTTCAGCTTTCTTAACGCTGGTTTCGAGATCATCAACCTGTACATAGAAAGCGACGTAAGGCGGAAACTTTCCTTCTTCAGCCTGCATGATGCCACCACCTATGCCTCCTTCACCTACTTCAATCATGGTGTAGTTCATAGCTTCGCAGTGTTTCAAGTCCCAATCGAACAGCTTGCCGTAAAATTCACGCGCTTTATTCATATCCTTTGCGCAGATTTCAAAGTGTACTACAGGATTTCCCATCTGTAACTCCTCTGGTTTGATTTTAACTGTATCAAGAATATACTATACAAAAAAACAGTAGTCAATATGTGCAGTTAATAAATATGCAGATGTTTGTAAATAATTATATTTCTCGTGATTCTTTTCACTAATGAATCAACAGTAATCGTTTGATTTGTACTTTGATTTGCTATGAAAATTTGTTATTTTTAAACGTTACCATTGATCCAACTAATCCTTAAGCCAATCAAAAGGATAAAATAATGCAAAAAGTCGCTCTTCTCGCACTGGCGTTGTTATTTACAATCACTGCCCCCTTGACAGCGCTCACCAATGACATGACTTCATTGCCATGCCCGGTTGCAGTTCTTAGTTCGTCCCAGGAATCAACAGTAGTTAGCTTTAGCACGGAACAGAATAATTCCGTATCCGCTGTGAAACTGGAGCAAGTAGTCGAAAACAATCAAACCTTTGACCATTACACAATTGAAGGTGAAGGTTTTACTTTTGAGTACGGGAAACCGCAACTGCCTTGTATCTCAAGATTTGTAATAGTACCACCTGATAAAGGACTTGAGTTGGTGGTAGATGCAGGTCAGGTTAGTCGCATCCAGGCTGAAAATACTCCCTTGATCTGCTTGGCTGAAGATTTGGCAGAAACCGCTGCAAGAGACGCCCTGGAAAATCAGGATATATATCCATCCAAAATTGCTGAAATGTCCGAACCTTTAATAATGCGTGGTGTGCGTATGGTACGGATTGACACTTATCCGGTTCAGTACGATCCCAGCGAAAATGTTTACCTCTGCCATGATAATATAAAAACCGAAATCCGATATACAAATGAAATACCCATAAATCCCGTTGATCAGCCGATTAGGCGCAATCGTTCTCCGGAATTTATGAAATTTCTGCGCAGTTTTGCTATAAACAGTGATATAATCGGCAGAGATGATCCCGAAGATGACGAACCGGATTATGTCGGTCATTATCTCGTTGTGACTCATGAAAGATGCCTGGAATATGCCGCTGAGTTTATTGAATGGCGTCGTAAATCCGGATGGAAGGTTGATATTCTGAGTTTATCTTCCGGTGATGCAGGCAATCCCGGTCGAGTCAGAGGTTATATGAGAGACAGGTATCGCGAATACACTGAAGCAGGATTAGCCCCTTTTGATATGGTTATGCTCATTGGTGATCATACAAGTTATGATAATCTTGCTCCTAATCCGGGTTGGACTCTTGCGTCAGATGCAGGACGATCCGTCTGGCCTCACAACTGCAATCATAATGACTATTACTATGCTGAGCTTGAGGGTGACGATCATTATGCGGATGTTGGAATAGCACGCTGGATTGCAGGCAGCGAGGCAACTTTGGAGTTGTTCAGTGCGAGAACACTATCCTATGAAGTAACGCCTGACATGGAAGAAACCGACTGGTTTACTCGCGGTTTTGTGTATGCGCAAAGATGGGGTGGTAACTACCATGTGAGTTTGGCTACAAATGTGCGATGGGGTAAGAGCGTTCTGGAGTCGCTCGGTTTTGATGATGTAGAAACATACGAAAACATGGATACCCATGATAGCGGTGGTGATTATATAGGTCCACATATCGAAGACGCCTTCGATAATCGTACTAATGTAATGATAGGCAGAGCAGAAAATTACCACTGGCGTTATGATATTTACGGTATGGAGGAAACAGGTGTTTATCCGATTGATCTCGATGTTGGTGGACACCATGAATGGACGTGTTGGAATATGCTGCGAATGCCGGTAAATAGCAATGATTTGATGGGACCGGTTGCAGCCTCGACAGGTTGGGGAGGTCAGGAAACATTGCCATATAGCATTATCTGGCTTGAATCTGTTAATGGCTTCCTGCAGCATGACATGACCTTTGGATGGGCGCATATCAAGGGTGTTCTCTCACCGGAGATTTACATTCCTGGTCAGGAGGATAATTATTGGGAAGAATGCCGCACGGACGTTGTTTTTTATGGTGATCCTGCAATTCAGTATTGGAGGGGAGTTCCGACAGTAGTTGAACTTGAATACACCTCAACAATAGCGCCAACTGATAAGCTGGTTAGTGTATATGTGCTTGATGCTGAAAACGAGACAGACCTTGAAGGCGCTCAGGTTTCGATTTATGTTCAAGGTGATATGCCTGCCCCAGATTCAGATGATTATGCCGATTATGACGATATGTTTATGATGACAAAGAAAACGAATGCTGAAGGTCTTGCAGTGTTCGTTATCCCTGATAATGTCGAGTTTGAAGAAGGAACGATGTATTTGACTGTAACCGGTCGGAATATTTTGCCAAATCTGAATGAGATAGAGATTGTTGAACCTGAAGCAGGAATTGAACTGACAGGCTGGTCACTGGATCAAGATACTGGAAACGATGATGATTATGTTAATCCCGGTGAAGTTTTCTTTGTTGATTTGACAGTTCGGAATCTTAATCAAAATGAGGCATTGAATAACGTTACAGCTACTGTAACCGGTTTATCACCATATCTTGAAGTATCTGATGAAAATACAGTGGATTTCGGTGATATTAACGGCGGTGAATCGGCAGAGAGCCGGGATGGAGTACTGTTTTCGGTTTCTATGAACTGCCCTGATGGAGCATCAAGACCTTCAACAAAACCATCTCTTAAAATAATATTCCATGATGAAGACAATAATAAAGTTGGTGAAACAGCTATACAGTTTGATCCTGTCGCTCCGGATTTTGTTGTTCGTAACATTGTTGATGGTAGTATCATTGCGGACAGCCTGGACTATGTAAATCCTTTGATTGAGAATATCGGAAGAATGGCAGCATCTCAAGCAACTGCTACAATGGTTTCATTGGGGATGGGCGTCAGTGTTGTCGAAAACGAAGCTAATTATCCGGAACTCGAACCAAATGAATCATCCGCACTTAATGGAAATGGTTTCAGGGTTGCCGGTAATCGTGTTGTAGTACCGGGATCAAGCTATGATGTTGCGTTGGTTTTTGAAACGGAGGATGGTTTCATTGACAGCGCTTTTTTCAGACTGCAAGTTATGGAAGCGCGCGAAAATGCACCTCAGGGTCCCGATGGATACGGCTATATTTGTTTCGATGATACGGATACTGATTGGGATATAGCGCCGGACTATGACTGGCTCGAAATAAGCACGGAAGAGCGTGATCCGGATTTTGAAGGCAACGAATTGGATCTAAATACGAACGATGAAATTGGTGAAACTATTGTCATAGATTTACCCTTTGAAACACAATTCTATGGCAGGATCTATGATCAGATAACAATTGCTACCAATGGATTTATCTCGATGGGTGATCAGGAATATGTAACGAACTATCAGAATTGGCCTATGGACAGGGCAGTTGGCGGTGGAGTTGGAATGATGGCTCCTTTCTGGGATGATTTAAGATTTGGCGATGGAGGAGGAGTATATACCTATTATGATGAGCAAGAATCTCAATTTATCATTGAATGGTATAAAATGCACCAACGTTCTGGTGGTAACGGTAATCTGACCTTCCAAATTATTATTTATGATCATGAAGTATGGATTACTGAAACAGGCGATCAGAATATACTCTTTCAGTATAAAGAGATTAATAACGTAACGGGTAGAGCAGCAGGATGGGCAAATGCTTCACCCTTTGCTTCTGTTGGTATTTCCAGCCCTGAAGGTACTACAGGTATTAATTATACTTTCAATAATGTGTATCCTGTAACATCCGCTGAGCTTGAGGCTCGTCGTGCGCTGTTGTTTGCAACGTCACCTCGTTATCGCTCGGGAGCTTTGTTTGGCAGGGTTACTGATGCAAGAACCAATCTGCCAATTGAGGAAGCTGTTGTTAGCACTCTGCATGGATTTACTGCCTTAACCGATGAAGATGGCTTCTGGAGGATCAACGATGCACTCGCTGATATAACTTTCAGTATAACATGCATGAAGCCTGGATATAATGATTCCACAAAATACGATCTGATGGTTGAGGAGGACGGTGAACTTGAGATCAATTTTAATCTTCTCCATCCTGAATTCACACCTTCAACAATGGCAATAACGCTTTATCTTGATCCTGGATTGACGTCCAACATGCCATTCAGCGTTGAAAACACCGGCAACGGACCGTTAGACTGGACACTGGCTCGAAAGCTTCCCGGTAACGCAGACGTCGATCCCTGGGAATTCAGAATGTCTTATGCAATAAGCGATTCTGTTGCTGACGCCCGTGTTGAAGGCGTTAT
>JAIPJL010000022.1 GCA_021734165.1 bacterium
AGGGCGATACGGCATATTTCCTCGATAAATATGACGGAGTTTTTGCAGTTGATATAAGCCAGCCGGAAGAACCGGTTTTAATAGCAAAATATAATCTTCCGGCGCCTTCAGGGATAGTTATCAGGGAAGATAATACCGTTTTTGTATCTGATCTGGATTTAGGTCTAATTGTGCTGGAATGGGTAAACAATTAAAACATAAAACTAATCCGTTAGGATTTTCAAATGTTCGTCATACTGAGTAATGGAGCTTACTTAGTATATACAAGCACATGTTAGCATGTGTACTAAGAGTTTAAAGCAATACATCAGGGAGTTATCATGAAAGTGAAAATAAATAGCATAGTAATAATTATGATTGCAGTTTCAATATTGCTATCAGGACAACTTTATGCTGCATTGAATGTCTGGCATCCTTTGCAGCCGGAATTGTCTCCAGCTCAACCTGATATAGAGATACTTGAAGAAAGCTCTGATCACCTGATCGTCAGGATGAATATCTCTGGAATCTATATTGACCAGATTACAGAGGATAAAGAAGTATATCAAAAGTTGCATTTTAGCTCTATTGGTGACGTGAGCAAATCAATAGAGGGCGAACCTCTTTTACCAATGTTAACGAAGACAATCAGCATTCCCGAGAATAAAAATGCAAGTGTAAAGATTATTAGTGTAGATTGGCAGTACTTTGGTGATTTTAATCTGTTTCCGCGTCAATTGCCTCGTAGAGATGATGGATCTCTACCTGGAGCATTCATAAAATCGGAAGACGCCTATTCGTTGAAATCAATGATACCTGATGAAAATGTGGGTATTGGAAGAATTAAGGGGTGGGGAGGAGTAGCTGTAGCTCCTTTGACAATAACACCATTGCGTTATATTCCTTCAACACAAAGGCTCGAAATAGCTTCATCAATCACAGTCAGAATTGACTTTACTCCCGGCAATCCTCATAATATTGTCAAACCTAGTCGTTCAAGCGCCAGGATGAATAAGCTTCATCAGTTGAGTATTCTCAATCCACCGGCATTAGTTGATTTACCTCTTGATTCGGATGAAAATGAACCGATTCGCATGTTGGTTATTGTCAGAGAGGAAGCTTTAGAAACTGCTCAACCTTTAATCGACTTTCACCATGAACGCGGATTGCGTACTGAGGTGTGGATTGGGGATGACATCGAGGATGAGTATGAGATTAAAGATCGTGTGATTGAGATGTATCAGGAAGGATTAGAATATCTGTTTCTCATAGGAGATGCTTATACGCGTAATGATGATTCCGTACCTATACATTTTTGGGATCCGGAAGATCCAGGATGGCAGGATGAAGACGACACAAGAAGTCATAGCGATAACTGGTATATTTGCCTCGATGAACCTGATGGTGACGGTTTTGAAGACCACCTGCCTGACCTTTCAGTTGGACGATTAGTTTATGACAGAGATAGCATCAACGAGTTAGAAGTCCAGGTAAACAAGATAATGAGCTATTTAAATTGGGGTTGGGAACAAAATAATGATGGTGATTGGTTGTCAAGAGCCATTCTTGTCGCTCACAGGGAACTTGACAATCGTGAGGGTGGTCGTCATTTTATAATGGCTAAACAAGCAATTGCTGCATATAATTATTCACAACCTCACCCTGAGTTTATAACGTTCTATGGAACTGATAATAATGCGACGAATGAAGCAATAATTGAAACAATTAATGGTGAAGGGTGCATACTCTTTAACTTCCGTGGTCATGGGGATAATAATGCTTGGTCTCCCTGGAACGCTCGGGGGCAAAGGTGGGATATTGATGAAGTTAACCAGTTAGAGAACGCTAATTCACCTTTTATTCTTATTTCAAGCGCTTGCTGGACGGGAAATATTGCAACTCATAATGGTGAATGCCTGATGGAGAGCTTTCAGAAGCAAGATGCTGGTGGATCAATGGCTGCGCATGGTTGTATCATCTCGACATATACAAGAGGAAATGGTTATTTTGATTCAACATTGTTTAAAGGTTGGTTTGACGAGGGTCTCAACGATATAGGCTACGCAGAAATTTGGGCGATGTCCGAGATGGTCAATCACTGGGCGGATGACTGGTATGCAGTTATTGGACGTATGAACATGCGAGCTTATGCCTGGCAAGGTGATCCTGCGCTTGAAATAAGACTGACACAACCTCAGGATATGGAAATTAATATTCCGGAATGGTTTAATCTCGGCATTGAACGCATTAGCGCGGGTATTAACCTTAATAATGAGCCACTTGAGGATGCCAAAATATGTATCCGTGGGAACGATGATGAAATATACGTGGTAGGCACGAGCGACGCCAACGGTAGATTAACGCTCGTATTTGAAACTCCAATCGAAGAAGCAATGCTACTGTCATGGACTGCTTATCATCGTCTTGGACTGCCAGCGAGTGGTGTTATTACAGTTCTGGATAGCGCCGGTTCAATTGAAGGTACTGTAACTTCTCTGGCAAATGAAGAGCCAATAGAAGGCGCGTTGGTAAGAATAGCAGCCTTTGATCTTGAAAGACTGACCGATGATGAAGGTAACTACAACTTCTGGAACATTCCGGCAACAGAGCATGTTATAGAAGTGAGTGCAATGGGTTATATAAGTGAAACCACTGAGGTTCTGGTAATTGAAGACAGTACACATAGCGTTAATTTTGAGCTTCGTAATAGTGTCTTTTCTGCCGATTCACTCGAAATTACACAACACCTTGAAGAAAACGAATCTCAGCGACGCCACTTTATATTTACCAACAGCGGTACCGGTGAGCTTATATGGTCTGCTGTGCTGGAATACATACAGAAATACGAGGAATTTGAAGTTATTAATGACTTCCATTTCGCTGAAGCGACCAATGATAACAAGATAAACGGCGCTGAATATATTAATGGAAAGTTTTATATCACTGGCAGCCATGATAATGCGGATCCGAATTATATTTATGTAATAGATGATAATTCCGGTGAGATGATCCATAGATACAATCAACCCGATGGTTGTGGCGGCTCAGGTATTCAGGATCTTGCCTTTGATGGTGAGAATTTATACGGCGGATGCGGTAGTTATATTTATGTTATTAATCTTGAAGGTGAACTTGTCAGGAGCTTTGAAGGTACGTACAATCCTAACAGCGCATTGACGTTTGATGAAGATTATAATCTATGGGTGGGAAGCAACAATCAGGCATTATATAAGATAGATACAGATGGTAGTGTTCTTGATACTATCCCAAATGAACTGCCTGTCAAAGCGCTAGCCTGGTATCCAAATGCTGATGAAGGTTATAAGCTGCTGATGTTTGTAAGTGATGCAACAGAAAATCAGGTTTTATTATACCGGGCAAATCCCGAGACACATGATGTTCGCTTTCTAACTAACCTGACAACCGTTGACGAAAACCTGATCACAAGTAACGGTCTGACAGTATCCATGAGTTATAATCCACTTGGCTGGACGCTTTTGGGGACAGTTATTGATGGAGAAGAGAGAATTGTCCGAGCGTGGCATCTTAGCGATAACAATGACTGGCTTAGATTTAATCCTGATTCTGGTAGAGTTGAGCCAGACGAAGATGACATGATAACATTTATATTTACCGCTCCTGATAACAGCGATGGGATGAGTTTTCGTTCCACGTTTCGGATTGAGACCAACTCATTAGACCAAACGATTGAATTACCGATTTTACTTGAAGTAGGATTTAACAGCATTCCCGATGAAAGGGAAAAACATAATCCAGTTGCGTTTACTTTAGGTAAAGCCTATCCTAATCCGTTTAACGCCAAGACAGTTATTCCCGTTGAGCTTCCGGTAGCAGGCAGGCTTGAAGCATACATATATGACATCTCAGGCAGGCGTATTCTGGAATTAGCATCCGGTAAATATTTCGCAGGCAGACATGAGTTTGTCTTCACCGCTGAAGATCTCGCAAGCGGTGTGTATTTGCTGCGAGTTGATTTTAACGGTAGTCATGCTGTTCAGAAGGTGGTTTTGCTCAGGTAAAAATCGACTACCTTTTTTTATAAAATTCAAGAACATTTTAACATCAATCATTTTGAGTTAACAACCATTTTGAATGGAGTAGTAATGAAAACAGTTTTCACAATCACATTGACTTTGTTTCTTTTAACGAGTTTAACTGCATACGCTGATAATGATCGAATTCTTCGCACAACGGATCAACAAATTAATAATCCTGGAATTTTCTCCGCTGATGAAGATTCGCTGATCGGATATTGTCATGCCGATCAGCAGCTTTATTTCTGGTTAGATCCCAGTGAATATGGTGATAAATATTACAACGTTCGATTTACTTCGCCATTTCCAGACTATAAGTTACTTGAAGTACATATTCCACTCTCTGATATGAAGGATGAAGACGGTGTTTCGTATGGTGGTCCTATTGGCGAACCGGGCATGCGTTTAATATTCTGGTGGAGCGGTGAATGGGCAGATTTATCTGGTTACCCTGTAGAATTAATTGATTCAATAGATATATTAAATGAGGATCTTTCGTTTGGTCTTGATGATGAGAATCATGAGATCATATTAAATGTGATTGACATTAGTAATCTTAATATCTCAGCACAGCAGCAGGAAGAGCCTCTTGATTTTCACGTTGGCGTTGAAGTCATCCAGAATGAGGAAAACGAACAGGTTGATACACTTGCAATTTGGTCAGATTTTGTTAATGGTGAAGATCGTAGTAAGTGGTGGGATAGCGCAAATAATCAATGGAAGACAACGCATGATATAAGCGCTAATGGTTTGCACCGCTATTTTAATTATGCTATCTGGGTTTTAGTAACAAACGAATGGAACAGTACACCAATAATTCTTGAACCTGATGGAACCGTAAGGTCGATTTTGATCGATCCTGCCTTTCCAAATCCATTCAATCATCAGGTTAACGTTAATTTCTCTGTGAAACCAGGACTGCCTTATACTGCGATTTTATTTGATAATCAAGGACGTGAGTTACAATTAATCGACAAAGGTATTGGTGGTGTAGGTGAGCGCAATCTTATGATTACCGGAAACGGACTTGCGGCTGGAACATACTACCTCCGAGTTTTTGCTGGTAATAATAGTGTATCCCAAAGGTTGATTTATCTGAAGTAGTAATGTGAACTTTTGAATATAATTAGTGGCGTCATCTCACCCTTGTGAAATGACACATAAGTCATTGCTTTTCCGTTAAGCGATGAAACGTGATAGCGCTATAGACAACCCGTGATTGTCGGGTTTGTCTCAAACCCGACAATCACATTAAATCATGAATTAATAACTTCCACGACAGGTAAATATTATATTACCTGTCGTGTTTACTTTTGAGCATAATTAGAAGTTTATCAAATTTTGTGAATTAACGGTTGATAGACAGAGTCTTATGTGCTATATTTTAATCTTACATTTTAATTCCTGCTTAAAATAGCATCAAAACCTGACATAGGACATAAATAGATGGAACAAAAACGAATAGTGATTATGGGCGCTGCCGGGCGCGATTTTCACAACTTTAATACAGTTTATCGCGGGCGTACTGACGTCAAAGTGGTTGCTTTCACAGCGGCTCAGATTCCGGACATTGATGATCGACGCTATCCTGCTGAACTTGCTGGCGCTGAATACCCGAATGGAATTCCGATTGTACCAGAGGAAGACCTATTTACGCTAATAACAAGAGAGAACATACACGAAGTCGTTTTTTCGTATAGCGATATTCCTTATCAGCATTTAATGAATAAATCGGCGCTTGCAATGTCTGCCGGTGCAGATTTCAAGCTGCTTGGTCCTCGTGAAACCATGCTGAAATCATCCAAACCTGTTATTGCGATTACTGCGGTTCGCACTGGGTGTGGTAAAAGCCAGACTACTCGACGCGTGGCGGAGCTTCTCACGGATGCCGGTAAAAAGGTTGTCGCTATTCGTCATCCCATGCCTTACGGCAATCTCGTGGAACAGAAAGTTCAGCGTTTTGCTTCACTTAGTGACCTGAAAAAACATAATTGCACAATTGAGGAAATGGAAGAATACGAACCTCATATCGTGCGTGGTAATGTAGTTTATGCAGGTGTTGACTATGAAGCAATATTAAGAGAGGCTGAAAAAGAAGCTGATATTATTCTCTGGGATGGCGGTAATAATGATCTATCGTTCTACCTACCTGATTACCAGATAACCGTAGTGGATCCGTTACGTCCGGGTCATGAGTTGGCATACTATCCTGGTGAACTTAACCTAAGATTGGCAAATGCTGTTGTAATCAATAAAATTGTCAGCGCCAATCCTGAAGATGTTGAAGAAGTACGCGATAATATTCGCTTTTTGAATCCGAAAGCAATTGTTATTGATGCAGCTTCTCCTGTAATTGTTGATAAACCGGAAATGTTAAGAGATGCTCGTGTTCTTGTTGTTGAAGACGGTCCAACTGTAACACACGGTGAAATGACGTTTGGAGCTGGTGTGGTTGCGGCTGAGAAATTTGGCGCTGCTGAGCTTGTGGATCCGCGTCCATTTACAGTTGGTAAGATTTCAGAAACATTTCGGATATATCCTAACATCGGCAGTATCCTTCCTGCGATGGGATACGGAGATGAGCAACTTGCCGATCTTGAGAAAACAATTAATGCTTCTGATGCTGATGTGGTTGTAATTGGTACTCCTATTGATCTGAGACGCATCATAGAAATTAACAAACCGACCGTGAGGGTCACTTATGATCTCCAGGAAATCGGTAGACCTACTATTGCCGATGTTCTCGGCTCATTTCTCTAAGCTATAGGGAGACAATTAACCTTGTCATCTCTTAGCGCACGAAGAGCTGTCGTAGCCTTCGGTGGCAATGCAATCTCACCGCCTGAAAAGGTTGAGAGTGTTGCCAGAGAATTTGAATATACTTATCGAAGCCTCGGTGGTATAGTTGAATTGCTTAAGCGGGGATATAACCTTGCTATAACGCACGGCAACGGACCTCAGGTTGGTATAGCTCTCCGTCGAACTGAATTAGCATCATCTGAGCTACCAACAGTTCCATTGGAGTTGTTGGTAGCAGATACACAGGGCGCAATCGGCTATATGATTGAACAGTCCCTCCAAAACCGTATTATGTGGGAAGGTCTCAACAGACGAGTTGTGACATTAATTTCACAAGTACTCGTTGATGAGCATGATCCTGCATTTTCAGATCCAACCAAATACATCGGTCGTATCTATTCGCGTGAAGACGCTGAAAAGTATATGAATGACGAAGGGTGGACTATGAAACCCTTCGATACTAAAAAGGAAAAGTGGCGCAGGGTTGTAGGTTCACCCAAACCGCTGGGAATTGTTAATCGAACCGCTATGAGAGAGCTTGTTCAATCAGGAGTAATAGTTATCGCCGGTGGTGGCGGTGGAATTCCGGTTTATAGAGATCCCGAAAAAGGCTTAAAAGGCGTAGATGCTGTTATCGATAAAGATCTTGTTGCAGCCATACTTGCTCATGAGATAGAAGCGGAAGAGCTTATCATTTTGACGAATATAGATGCTGTCCGGATCAACTATGGTGAAGCTGATGAGCAGGTTTTGCGTAAGATTCGCATACATGAAGCGCGGGAATACATGAAACAGGGTCAATTTCCACCTGGCAGTATGGGTCCAAAGGTTGAAGCTGCCGTAAGATTCGTTGAGCAGGGTGGAGAACGATCAATAATTTGCGCAGTAGAGCAGGTCGATGCTGCTATCCGCGGTGATGCGGGTACCGAATTTGTTCCATAACAGAAGTTAATCATAAACACTATTAAAAGGTTGATATGAAGATACACGAATATCAGGGTAAAGAAATCCTTCGCAAATACGGCGTTGCCGTTCCCGATGGCGGCGCTGCTTTTACGCCGGATGAAGCCGTTGAAGTGGCAAAAAAACTTGACAGCAAGGTATTTGTCGTTAAAGCACAGATTCATGCTGGTGGTAGAGGTAAAGGCGGTGGTGTAAAAATCGCTAAATCGCTCGAAGAAGTTCGTAGTCTTGCCGAGCAATTACTTGGTATGAATCTTGTAACCCATCAAACCGGACCGGGTGGTCGTATAGTAAAACGACTGTTAGTTGAACAGGGTGTTGATATTGCCCGTGAGCTGTATGCTGGGGTCGTCCTTGATCGCGAAAGCGCCATGGACGTGATCATGGTTTCGACAGAGGGTGGTGTTGAAATTGAAAAGGTTGCAGCAGAGACGCCCGATCTTATTTTTAAAGTAAAAGTTGATCCGGCAGTTGGACTACGTCCGTTCCAGATCAAACAGATGGTTTATGCGTTGAAATTAGAAGGCAGTCAGGTAAAATCCGCTGTGAAGTTCATTAGCGCTCTTTATCGTGCTTACAAGGAAACTGACGCTTCAATGGCTGAGATCAATCCTCTGGTAGTTACAGGATCCGGTGATGTAATGGCTCTTGATGCAAAACTGAACTTCGACGATAATGCCTTGTATCGTCATAAGGATATTGTTGAATACCGCGACCTTGCTGAAGAGGAACCTGCTGAAATCGAAGCTTCGAAGTTTGATCTGAATTACATTAAGCTGGATGGTAACGTAGGCTGTATGGTTAACGGCGCTGGTCTTGCTATGTCAACAATGGATATAATCAAGCTAACCGGCGGTGAACCCGCAAACTTCCTTGATGTCGGTGGCGCTGCTAATGCAACAACTGTAAAAGCCGGTTTTGAAATCATCATCAGCGATCCCAATGTCAAGGCCGTCTGGATAAATATTTTCGGTGGTATTGTACGTTGCGACCGCGTTGCGCAGGGCGTTATTGATGCGCTTAGCGCGCTCGATGTCAAAGTCCCTGTTGTTGTCAGGCTTGCAGGCACGAACGCCATTGAAGCGGCAAAAATGCTGCGTGATTCACCGCTTGAATTCATTGTTGCAGATGATTTCAAAGACGGCGCTGAAAAAGTTGTGGCAGCGGTAGTTTAAAAATTCTGAACTAATTCAAATCTGGAAAATATAAATGAGCATTTTAGTAGATAATAATACACGCGTCGTAGTTCAGGGCATTACCGGCAGTGAAGGTACTTTTCACTCCACGCAGATGCTTGAATACGGCACTAAAGTTGTTGCAGGCGTCACACCAGGCAAAGGTGGCACAACACACCTTGATGTCCCCGTATTTAATACTGTTGCTGATGCAGTTAAAGAAACCGGCGCTAATACTTCCTGTATCTTCGTACCGCCTCCATTTGCAGCAGACGCTCTAATGGAAGCTGCTGATGCTGGCGTTAAACTGGCGATCTGCATTACGGAAGGCATCCCCACCAGAGATATGCTTGAAGTGAACGAGTACATGAAAAAACGTACTACCCGTTATATCGGACCAAACTGTCCTGGCGCAATCTCACCCGGCAAGGCGAAAGTGGGAATTATGCCTGCGTTCATTCATAAACAAGGCTCCATAGGCGTAATTTCGCGCTCAGGAACGTTGACTTATGAAGCTGTTGGTCAACTGACAGCGCTTGAACTTGGTCAGTCCACATGCATTGGTATCGGAGGTGATCCTATAATTGGAAGTACTTTTATCGATTTATTAGAGCTGTTTCAGGATGATCCTGATACAGAAGCAATGGTCATGATTGGTGAAATTGGCGGTAATGCTGAGGAAAAGGCTGCTCAGTTTATCACTGATTATGTAACAAAACCCGTTGTAGCGTTTATTGCAGGTCGCACAGCACCTCCCGGACGCAGGATGGGGCATGCAGGGGCAATAATTGCAGGTGGTAAAGGTACAGCAGAGGATAAAATTAGCGCCTTGAATGAAGCTGGCGTCCATGTAGCTGAAAGCCCTGCTGAAATCGGTATCACAATGCAAAAAGTGCTTCGCAAGTAATTACATTTGAATATTTAGTTGTTGTAAGGTTTGATAATTCGTCGCCCTGCCGGTACTTTTCCGGCAAAGCTCAACAAAATTCCTCAAAGCTTGGATTTGCTTAATGAGTGATAATAAAAAAATGGCTCCGGTAACACCAGTTATCAGTGATGAATCGGAAGTCCATGCTGAAGACACGGTTAAAACAACAACCAGTGACGGACAAACTACAATAGTGATTCACAGACATTACTGTAAAGGCTGTGAACTATGTGTTGAAGTTTGTCCAAAAGATGTCTTGCACATGGTAACTGCCACCGATAGGTGGGAGGGAGCAATTGTCGAAATTCTAAATATGGATAACTGCAACGCCTGCATGTTGTGCGAGGTTCAATGCCCTGATTTTGCTATTGAAGTGTACAACATAAAGAAAGAGGCAAAAAAGAAGGAGAAGAAGACAGTTGGATAAAAACAAAAATATCGAACGCAAAGTCGTCTTCTGGCCCGGTAATATAATAGTTGCCGAAGCGGCAATTGCTGCAGGATGCAGATTTTTCGGAGGTTATCCGATTACTCCTTCTTCAGAGATTGCCCACGTGATGTCAAAAAGACTTCCAGAAGTCAAAGGCAAGTTTATTCAGATGGAAGATGAGATCGCAGCGATGGGAGCAGTTATTGGCGCATCCTTAACCGGCATGAAAGCAATGACCGCCACAAGCGGACCTGGCTTCTCACTCAAGCAGGAAAACATTGGTTATGCCTGCATGATAGAAGCTCCTTGTGTCGTCGTTAATGTAATGCGCGGAGGACCTTCTACCGGCTTACCCACTGCAATTGGTCAATCTGACATTATGCAGGCAAGATGGGGTACCCACGGTGACCGTCCGGTTATAGCGCTTACGCCTGCATATTCAGATGAAGTCTATAGCGAAACAATCAGAGCTTTCAATCTCGCGGAGAAATTCCGTACACCGGTATTCCTTCTCATAGATGAAGTCCTTGGACATCTCTCGGAGCGTCTTGAAATTCCGGATCCATCGGAATATGAGTTGATAGAACGTCCACGTCCTACGGTAAAACCGGAGGATTACAATCCTTATGATCCTTCTTTTGGAGACGTTCCGCCCATAGCAGATTATTTCAGTGGTTATCGCTATCACACCACCGGCTTAAACCATGATATGACGGGATTTCCGACAACCAGCCAAGAACTTGGACAATCGGAGCAGGAAAGAATGATCCGAAAAGTCATGAGTAAAGTTGATGAGTTTGAAAGTTATGAAGAATACATGACAGAGGATGCAGATATACTTATCGTAACATTCGGTTCGACTGCTCGTGCTGCAATGGTTGCTGTCAGTGACGCCCGTGCTGCCGGAATAAAAGCCGGACTATTTAGACCAATAACGCTTTGGCCCTTCCCTGAAGATAAGCTGCGAGAATTAAGTAAAAATATCAAAGGAATTGTGGTTCCGGAAGCAAATCTTGGGCAGTTGATTTATGAGATTCAACGAGTTGCTCATTGTGACGCTCCGATAGTTGGAGTTAATAAGGTTGGCGGCGTACCAATTTATCCGAATGAAATTCTTGTTAAGATCAAGGAGCTGGTATAATGACAATACGATTAGCACATTATCTAAGAATGAACCACATGCCGCACATGTGGTGTCCAGGTAGCGGAATCGGAATCATCGTAAAGGGAATTCTCACCGCATTCGATGAACTGAGCATAAATAAAAATGATCTTGCATTCATTTCCGGTATCGGTTGCACATCACGGGCGCCTGGATACCTTGATATGTACACTTTACACACAACACACGGAAGAGCGTTGAGCTTTGCTACCGGTGTGAAATTTTCAAGACCCGATAAAAATGTTGTCGTAATTTCAGGTGATGGAGATTCTACTGCTATCGGCGGGAACCATCTCATTCATGCCTGTCGTAGGAATATTGACATTACGATGATTATCGTTAATAATAATATTTACGGCATGACCGGTGGTCAATATTCACCTACAACACCAACCGGAGCCAAAGCAGCTACTTCACCTTGGGGCAATGCCGATCATCCCTTTGACGTCTCTGCATTGTGTAAAGCAGCAGGTGCTACCTATGTTGCTCGCGCTCACGTTGGATCTGGTGTTCAATTGCAACGCCTTATCAAAGGTGGATTGGAGCACAAAGGATTTGCGGTAATTGAAGTTCTGTCCAATTGTCATACTCAATATGGTCGCCGTAACAGACTTGCTGATCCGATTGATTTAATCAATGATGTCGCGAAAAAGACTGTTAATGTCCGTCAGGCGGTTAAGATGAGTGAAGAGGAGCTTGAAGGTAAATATGTTGTCGGCTTAATTCATAAAGACGAAAGTCGTAAAGAATACTGCGAAGCCTACGACGAAGTTATTAAACGGGCAACTGCCTCACGTTAAACTTAAGAGAGAGAAAATGAGTGGTCATTACGAAGCGCGTTTCGCCGCTGTCGGCGGTCAGGGAATTCTTCTTGCAGGTGACGTTCTTGCTGAAGCTGCAATAAATTATGAAGGCTTATATGCCGCAGACAGCCCAACATATACCGCCCAGGTTAGAGGCGGACCTACAAAAGTTGATGTAATAATTGACAATAAAAGAATAGAATTTCCACGCACAACGGCAATTGATTTCATGCTTTGCCTAGCGCAGCGTTCGTGGGATAGATTCGCTAAGGATCTTAAGGACGATTGTATTGTTCTGATAGACCCATCATTAGTCCATGAAGTTGACGAGAAATACCGCGTTTACAGACTTCCAGTCATTGAGATTACTAAGAAGAAAATGCGCAAAATGGTCTTTACCAGCGCTGTATCACTTGGCGCTATGGCAGGTCTGACTAATATTGTCAAACCGGAATCACTTAGAAAAGCTCTGCTGAAAAAAGCCCCTCGTGGAACTGAAGATGCAAATAAAAAAGCTTTCCAACTTGGTTACGATGCTGCTCTTGAATTATTAGGAAAATCCGGTTAACTAAGGTTTCTCAATATAATGGAAAAAACATTAGCAATCATTAAACCCGATGGTGTTCAAAGGAATATTATTGGAGATATACTGCACAGAGTTGAAGATTCTGGATTGGTTATCTTATCGATTCGAATGCTTCAACTCGATAGGAAAACCGCCGGAAGGTTTTATGAAGTTCATCGTGAAAGACCTTTTTACCAGAGTCTGATTGAATATATGACGTCCGGTCCGGTGGTTGTAATAGCACTTGAAGGCAGTAATGCGGTGAACAGATGGCGTCAGCTTATTGGAGCTACCGATCCAAGTAAAGCTGAAAAGGGTACGATCAGGAACAAATACGGTGAAAGCGTTGAGAGGAATACTGTGCATGGTTCCGATTCACCAGAAAACGGCTCTATTGAAACAGCATTCTTCTTTAGCTCATCTGAACTTAAAATGAAAGCCTAAGGATAAAATAATGAGTGAGGAAGATCTAATCAACCTTGTTGAGGGAAACGCTTCAGCCAACGATAACCAGTTTATGGATAATATTGTTATTGTTGGCGGTGGAACAATGGGACGAGGTATCACCATTGTTGCAGCTAAACGAGGAATAGAAGTTCTACTAATCGAGAAGAATGAAACATCATTGGCACAGTCTCTCGATTTGATCAAGGAAAGCCTTGATAAAGAGATTTCACGTTGGTCTATGACAGAATCAGAGAAAAAAGCAATTCTGTCTCGTATCAAAGGAGTCGTAGAATTCAGCGAAATAACAAGTCAGCAGTTAATAATTGAAGCGCTGAATGAAGACTTTGAACTGAAAAAAGCTGTTTTTAAAGAACTTGATAAGTATTGTCAGGATAAAGCAATTCTAATAACGAATACTTCGACATTATCCATAACAGAACTTGCATCCGTGACAGGACGACCAGACAAGGTCATTGGAATGCACTTTCTAAGCCCTGTCCAGAAAATCAAGCTTATTGAAGTAGTAAAAGGTTTAAATACTTCTGCCGATACATTCCAAAAAGTAATGGCTTTTGCGAAAAAACTGGAACGTACACCAATTGAGGTATTTGAATCTCCAGGTTATGTTACAACCAGAGTTTTTATCCCTTTGGTAAATGAAGCTATTCAGGTGCTGATGGAAGGCATTGCATCTGCGGAAGATATTGACACTGCAATCAGAATCGGTTACGAAATCCCAACTGGTCCACTTGCAATGGCTGATTCTATTGGTCTGGATCAAGTCCTTAAGTGGATGGAAACATTGTTTCATGATCTTGGTGACGCTAAATATCGACCATGCCCATTACTTAGAATGCTTGTACGCGCAGGTCATCTGGGCGTCAAAACAAGTCAAGGCTTCTTCAAGTACAATGAGAATGGTGAGATTATTACCGGATCCGGACGCAATAGCAATAATATCAAGTAAATTTGAATTTTCGATTTTACTATGTGAATAAATAATAAACCCGTCCATGTATTTGGGCGGGTTTATTATTAGCGAAATACATCAATTACTCTAAAAAAAGCATAGGCGTTGGTTTTGTCATAAGAACCTGAAACATATCTCTAATTTGAAAGTCTAATTAGTTAAATAGACTTTTTAAGGTATCCTACGTTTGATTTATACACACAAGGTACTCTGTGAATGAATTAAAAAAGAAAAATGAATCTAATATTTACTGTCTTTGTAAATATTTACTTCAACTGACTTTTCTTTTATTGCTTCTAATTTCAGCGGTTAGCTGCGAAATAAAAATAGGAGGAAAAAAGAAAAAAAAGAATGATAACACTGAAGCCGTTTCATCTCCTGTTGTTATTTGCCCTTCCTGGATAGGGGATATATCGAGGTTTCTCAGACTTGACGGTGTGCTTGAAGCAGACCGTGATGTCGCAATATTCTCAAAATCTATCGGCAGGGTGGTAAAACTTTCCATTGAAGAAGGCAGTGAAGTCTCTGCCGGTCAAGTTTTAGCTCAACTTGAAAACGATGAACAAGCCCTTGCACTTCAAAGAGCAAAAAATACTCTCGAAACAGATCGGGCAAGTCTTAAAAGAGCGGAAAAATTATATACTAAACAAGGCGTCTCAACAGATGACATTGATAAACTGAGATCAATAGTCAAAGATGACGAATTACGAGTACAACAGGCAGAGCTTGCATTATCGCAAACCAATATCACTGCGCCGTTCTCAGGTGTTATCTCTGAGAGATATATCAGCTTAGGAGACCGTATAGATATTTCAAGACCTTTGTTTAAACTCGTAGATAACAAAATACTCCATGTGGATACTTGGGTCTCAACTAATGACGCTTCTAAGTTAAAAGTTGGTCAATTTGTATCTTTATTCGAGAAATCTTATTCTGAAAAGAGATACCAGGCTTCACTTGTTAGAATTAGTCCAGTTGTTGATCCAGGATTCAATAAAATAAAGGCGACATTTGAGCTTTCAAATATAAACAGAGAGCTTAAACCAGGTCAATTCATTGAATTGGAACTTACCCTTGAGACTCATCATGATGTACAACAAATACCCCGTAAAGCACTTGTCTATGAAGCTGGTATTCCTATTGTTTTTCAATCTGTTGATAGTCTTGCCTTAAAGAAAAAAGTCGAGCTTGGTCTTGAAGCCGGTGATATTGTTGAGATAATCAAAGGTATCAGCCCTGGTGATAGCATTATAGTTGAAGGTCAGGCTACACTTCGCGACTCTGCGAAGATCATGATAGTTAATCCAACAAGATAGGGAGGAGGTATGCTTCCTCCTGAAATAAAAAAATCCCCATTCCATTTTTCGATAAGAAGACCTGTTTCGGTTACAATGATTGTAATTACTATGACGGTCTTCGGAATTCTATCCTACCGTTTGCTTTCAATCAATATGATGCCTGAAATCTCCTATCCATCGTTAACAGTTCGTACAGAATATCCGGGCGCTGCGCCTGAGGAGGTTGAGGATGCCGTTACACGTCCGATAGAACAATCACTTGGTGTTGTTCGTAATCTTGTCGAAATGTCATCTTCATCAAGAGCGGAAGTCAGCGATGTTCTATTTGAATTTGATTGGGATACGGATATGAATCGCGCAACACAGGATGTTCGCGAGAAATTAGATGTTACTTTTCTTGCTGAGGATGTAAAACCGCCTCTTATACTTAGATATGATCCTTCATTAGATCCGATAATTCGCATTGGTTTAACTTCGGATTCGCTGAGTCTTCTTCAACTTAGAACAATATCAGATGAGATTGTAAAAAGAGAGTTAGAAAAACTATCCGGTGTTGCAGCAATTAAAGTAAAGGGTGGGGAAGAGGCTGAAATCTGGGTTTCAGTTGATCCGGTAAAGCTTGATCTTCTGAATCTCTCTATGGAGATGATCAATCGACGTCTTGCCTCTGAAAATGTAAATATTGCCGGCGGACGACTTCAGGAAGGTGAAACCGAATTTATTCTGAGAACGCTGAATGAATTCCGCAGTGTTAATGATATTTCCGATGTGGTCATCTACTCAGATAATAATAAAATTATAAGACTTGGTGATATAGCTATCGTAGAAAGGAGAGCCGGAGAGAAACAGACAATTGCAAGAGTAGGAGGCTTGGAAGCTGTAGAAATTGAGATATATAAAGAATCCGATGCAAATCCCATTATAGTATCAGATTTGGTTAAGAAGCGGATTTTTGGTCTTGATGATAAAATGAAAAAAAAGCAAATCACTAAGTCGAAGGAAAAGAATAAGAAAGAAAATAGAAGACGAGGACCTCAACCGCTTGCAGAAATGCTTACCGATCGTGTTCAAATTCATTTCTTATCTAATCAAGCTGAATTTATTGCACAATCAATAAATAACGTTAAGTCAGCCGCCTTGATTGGTGGAATACTTGCTGTAATTGTCCTGCTGTTTTTCCTTGGACGCTTGAAAGACACTCTTGTTGTAGCAGTTGTCATACCGGTTTCGTTGATCTGCGCTTTCGCTGCCATGCACCTTGCTGGTGTAAGTCTGAATATCATGTCACTGGGAGGTTTAGCGCTCGGCGTCGGTATGATGGTTGATAATGCGATTGTAGTTATAGAATCGATACATCGACGGCGTGAAGAAGGTGAAGAGGCAGTGATTTCTGCTGTAAAGGGCGCTAAAATTGTTGGAGGCGCAGTAACCGCTTCAACACTGACAACAGTAGTTGTATTTTTCCCAATAGTTTTTGTTAGTGGTATTGCCGGACAAGTTTTTGGTGATATGGCTTTAACGGTTATAATTGCGCTAAGTGTATCAGTAATAATGGCTTTGTTTTTTATACCAATGCTGTTAACGCTTAGAATTAACACTAATGATGAAGGTGAAGATTGGCATTCTCCTAAATCAACGCCTGTTTCAGTATGGAATGATTTCATATATGATTATCAGAGATGGAAGAGTTCATCCGGAATAAAGCGTATCTTGTCATTTTTGTTCTACATCTCTTATCTATTAATCAAACTGATTCTAAGCTTCATCTTGAATTTGCTGTTTTGGTCGATTTACTATGAATTGAAATTGGTTCGCTGGCTTATTTATAAGGCTGCCTCACCTGGAATTAGCAGTAAATTTTCCTTTATTGCTATGATAGGCACATCTTTCAGAAATGGTATTTCTCATTTAACAGATCTTTATATCAGTGTTCTGAGAAGACTCTTGCATCGACCGGGCG
Source organism: bacterium (assembly GCA_021734165.1). Taxonomy (GTDB): domain Bacteria; phylum Electryoneota; class AABM5-125-24; order Hatepunaeales; family Hatepunaeaceae; genus JAIPJL01. Next base: position 17,535 of record JAIPJL010000022.1, read on the forward strand.
TAGTTATCTTTTGTGTAATTATTCTCTGCTTTGTATCATATTTTATCTTGCTTCCAAAATTAGGCGGCGAGTTAATACCTAATGTAAGTCAAGGAATGTTTGACATAGAATTGACACTACCTGTAGGAACATCGCTTGAGAAAACAGCGGATATAATTCATCCTATTGAAATGGAATTAACGCAAATATCAGGCGTCATAAAGATTTCCAGCAGAATTGGCGGCGAGCTTATGTCTGCGGAGCAATCAACCCGTGGACCAAATAAAGCTGTAATTTCGGTTTTAATGGAACAGGGAGGTAATACTGAGCAGCGAGAAGCTTTTATTGTACAACAGGTTCGCAAAATCGTATCTGTCATTCCTTCTCTTGAAATACTGATAACACATCCAACACTTTTCTCGTTTAAACAGCCTTTTGAAATAATACTCAAAGGTAATAATCTTGATAAACTACGAAAACTTGGCATTGAAGTAGAAAACCGTTTATCAAAGCTTCCAATGCTTGCAGATGTTAAATCATCTGTGCGAACCGGTCATCCTGAAGTTATAATAAGATTTGATCGCGATAAACTGGCGCGTCTTGGTTTCAGCGCTCGTGTAATTGCTGAAAGGGTACAATCTGAAATACTTGGCAATGTACCAACACGCTTTAAAGAGCACGAAAGACGAATAGATATCAGAATTAAAATTGCTGAAGAAAAGAGAGAAAGTATAGATGAATTACGCAGGTTGGTCATTAATCCTGATCAGAAAATACCTGTCACGCTTTCTGATATTGCTTCCTTGGAACTGGTCGAAGGTCCAGCCGAAATAACCAGGGTTGGTGGTGTTAGATCTGCAATTGTAACTGCTGATGTAATAGAATCAGACCTTAAAACCGCTGATGCTGTTATAGGGGAATCACTTGGTGAAATGAATCTTATCGAAGGTTATGATTATGTGATCTCCGGACAAAAACGCGAAATGGAAGAGTCACTCGCTAGTTTGAAATTTGCATTTCTCCTTGCAATATTCCTCGTTTATGTAGTAATGGCGTCGCAGTTTGAATCATTTCGTCATCCATTTCTTATCCTGTTGACAATACCGCTTGCTGTTGCCTGTATTTTGCCTGTTTTATGGAGCTTGCACATCTCTCTCTCGGTAATGGTATTCCTGGGATTGATTGTACTTGCTGGAATCGTAGTGAATAACTCTATTGTTTTGGTTGATTATACCAATCAATTAGTTCAGGATGGTAAACCGGTTTATGAGGCTGTATTAGAATCCGCAGCAGCTCGTATCCGTCCAATATTGATGACTTCACTGACAACAATACTTGCATTATTGCCAATGGCGCTGGGTGTTGGCGAGGGAGTTGAGATCCGTCGTCCAATGGCAATAACAGTTATTTTTGGACTCAGCTTTGCGACCTTGATCACTCTGATCATTATCCCTTTGTTTTATAATATTATCAGTAAGAACAAAAGTAAAAAGGATCTCAGTGAAACCGTGTAAAGTCTCATTTTATTTACGTGTGGCACAATCAGCTAATGAAAAGGTAAAGTGTGAATTTGTGATTTACAAAAACAATGTCTGAATTATCTAATAAATCCACAAACTTAGGCAAAGGTGGTCTTCCGGGTTTTGCTATCAGACGACCGGTCACAATGATTATGTTATTTCTATCGCTAATCGTTGTAGGTATAGTCGCTTGGCGCGGTATTCACCTGGAACTTTTCCCTGAAGGTTTTAATCCACCATTCATGCATGTCTGGCTCGCATATCCTAATTCCAGCCCAATTGAAAATCAGGAGCGTGTTGGTATTCCTACTGAGGAATACCTTTGGACTGTAAAGGGAATTAAGACAATTCGCACTGAATCAAGAGAAACCGGATGTTCTATAAGACTGGAGTTTAATCAGTCTGTAGATATGGATGTAGCCTATCAGGAAGTACGTGACAGACTGGAGAGAGTAAAACCTGAACTGCCTGAAGACCTGAGATATATTTATATATGGCGATATTCCGAATCTGAGGAGCCTATAACCTATTTCAGTATATCAATTACAGGCAATTATGAAGATCCATACAGGCTTATCAATGAAAGCGTTGTTAAAAGATTAGAACGGCTGGATGGCGTCGCTAAAATTGAGATTTGGGGCGATAAAACTAAACAAATTAGAATCGAATTTATCCTTGAAAGACTGAAGGCATGCAATATTGATGTTGGTGTTCTAATCCGTGAATTGCAAAGCGCTGATTTTACTCTTGCATGTGGAAGCATCGATGATGGTGAGAAAAAACTTATTATGAGAGCTGATGGCAGAATTAAAAATATTGATGAATTACGTAGATTGCCTATCGGTACCGCAAATCTACATCTCGAAGACGTTGCTGATATTACCTATTCAACGCCGAGAAGAAATTGGATTCAGCGTATTGGCAGAGGTGAGGCTGTTGAAATCACTGTTTTTAAAACATCCGATGCTAATACTGTCGAGCTTAGCGAAAATGTAAAAAATCTGATCAATGAGATAGCAGATGATCCACAGATGGCTGGTTTGCAATTTGACATTCTTTTTGATCAGGGTGAATATATTACATCGTCTCTTGATAACCTAAAGCAGGCAGGATACTGGGGTGGATTATTTGCTGTTATTGTATTATTTCTTTTCCTGCGACGTCTTAGAATGACACTCTTTATAACAATGGCGATACCTATCTCATTGCTCGTAACAATTACATGCCTTTATTTCATGGATTGGTCGCTGAACATTATTACCTTATCAGGTTTGATGCTGTGTGTGGGGCTTGTAGTTGATAATGCTATTGTGGTAGTAGAAAGTATTCACACCAATAGTCAATATGGAATGAGTAGGAAACAGGCTGCTATCTATGGCGCTCATGAAGTAGGATTGGCTATTACTCTGGCAACAATGACCACTATGGTAGTATTCCTTCCGATTATGTTTATGAGTGGTGACAGGATGACTTCTTTCTTTCTTATCAGAATCGGGATGCCTGTAATAATAGCTTTGCTGGCAAGTTTAATGACAGCTTTACTTTTTATACCGTTGGCAGTCAATCGTTTTGCCATGTCAGGCGCAGCATCTGAACCTCGAATTATATCCAGAGCATCGGAATACATTGAGAATATGGTGCGCAAGCTTTTGAAAAATCGCGCGCACACACTGTTGATAATGCTGCTATTACTTTCATCAATAGCTATTCCAATGAAACAGGTAATCTCAACTGATCAGGAAAACGGTAACATCAATGACGTGTATTTCTCATTTAGATTTCCTGCCTATTATAGTATTGATGCTGTTGATTCAACGATGCAGTACTATGAAAATCAAATATATGAAAGATCTGAAAAGTACGGAATTAAGACAATTGTAACAGGACTAAGACGAGGATATGGCAGGCTGCGGATATTTCTGCAGGATGAAAAAGAGAGAATGTGGCTGATCGCAGGGTTAAGAAGGATAGCGCGCAAAATCGGTATTCTTAAAACGGAAAGGTTGACCCACAAAGAGATTGTTGAAGACCTAAAAGGATGGTTAAAACCACCGCCGGACGTTGACATGCGCGCCGACTGGAGGCGGGGAAGTGAAGATGAATCAGTGTATGTAACCATTTATGGTGATGATACTATAAAATTGCTGGATATTGCAAATAGTGTCAAACGCAGACTGGAGATGATACCGGAAGCGTTGACTGTCGATCTTGATCTTGAATCAACTTCTGATGAAGTATGGATTCGTTTTGATCGAGAAAAAACCTCAAGATTAAAGGTTGATCCATTAATGGCCGCTACAGGGCTTATTAGCTTAGTCAGAGGAATCAGCTTGCCTGATGTGCGAATTAACGGTCACGAAATTGAAGCCAGCGCAGAACTGCGGGAAGAAGACCGTGAAACTTTAGCGCAGGTATTAAATCTTCCGGTCACTGGAGAGAAGGGGAGAGTCATTTGTCTTGATGATGTTGCCGGAGTTAATTACGGACGCGGTTTAGGCTCAATTACGAGAGAGAACAGACGCACAAGAATACGTATTGAAATCAGTACTACTGAAGACGATCTTGAAAAACTATCCGATGCAATCAGCGCAAGCCTTTCCGATGTTGCGCTTCCACCAGGTTACGAATGGAATAAAGGCGAACGGTTTCAGTCAATTGAAGATGCTGCGCGTGAACGAAACCAATCCTGGATGTTGGCGGTAGTCTTTGTGTTTCTAATACTTGGAGCGTTGTTTGAATCATTTCTGCTGCCATGGTGTGTTATTGTTACCGTACCTTTTTCATTTTTCGGAGTTTATTGGTTTCTATTTTTAACAGGAACACAATTCGGATTAATGGCAGGTATTGGTGTGATAATACTAATTGGTGTAATTGTAAACAACGCTATCGTTCTCGTTGACAGAGTAAACAGGCTTCGTATCCAGGGAATGGAACGTAATGAAGCCCTTGCGCTTGCGTCAAAACAGCGTTTCAGACCGATAGCCATGACTGCTATGACAACAATTATGGGACTGGTTCCAATGGCAGTAGGTGATGCAAATTTGATAGGAATCCCTTATGCACCGATGGGAAGAGCTATAATAGGGGGGATGTTGGCTGCAACTGCTACAACGCCTATTATCGTCCCACTTGCGTATAGTTTTATAGACGATTTAAGTAAATGGGTGAAAAGCTACGCAATGTCAATAGATATAGCACATAGAGGTTGATTATTCGATAATCAAATATTAACTTAAAGATTCATATTAATCGGGGCGTGGCGCAGCCCGGTAGCGCGCATGGTTCGGGACCATGAGGTCGCTGGTTCAAATCCAGTCGCCCCGACATGAAGATTGCACCGCTATACCTTAGAAAGTCTGGCGGTTTCTCAGCTAAAGTACAGAAGTAGAAGATGAACGACAGTTATCCATTTAAAAGAATAGAAAAGAAATGGCGTAAAAATTGGGAAGCGCAAGGTACATACCGTTTCGATCCCAACGATAAAACCAAATCTAAAAAATACATCCTCGTGATGTTCTCTTACCCATCCGAAAAGAAACTGCACATTGGTCACTGGTGGAACTATGGCGGAGTCGATACATACTCAAGATTTTTGCGTCTTAGAGGATATAATGTCTTTGAACCAATGGGCTTTGATGCTTTCGGACTACCTGCTGAGAATTATGCTATCAAACACGGAATACCTCCGGCAAAAACAACTGAAAACAGCATTAATTCAATCAGAGAACAACTCAAAGCTATAGGCGCTATGTATGACTGGAATTATGAGATTAATACTTCGAGACCGGAATACTATAAATGGACACAATGGCTGTTTTTGCAATTGTACAAAACAGGCGCTGCTTACCAAAAACAAGCGCCGGTAAATTGGTGTCCAGATTGTCAGACTGTTCTCGCTAACGAACAGGTTGAATCTGATGGAAGCTGTGAAAGATGCGGTACATCTGTAATTATTCGCGATTTGAAACAATGGTTTTTCCGAATTACGGATTTTGCCGATGAACTAATAACCGACTTGGATAATATTGATTGGCCTGAAGCTACAAAAACAAGACAAAAGCATTGGATTGGTCGCTCGGAAGGTACTGAGATTGATTTTCGCATTGATGGTAGCGATAAAGTGATTCATTGCTTTACAACCAGACCGGATACATTGTTTGGTGTTACTTATATTGTTTTAGCTCCTGAACATGATTTAGTTAACGAGATAACAGTTGATTCTCAATCGGATGAAATAAACGAATATATTGCCAAAGCACGAATTCTTAAAGAATACGAAAGACAGGCAACCGATAGGGAGAAAACCGGAGTATTTACAGGCTCATATGCTATAAATCCAGCTACAAATAAAAAAATACCTATCTGGATTGCTGACTACGTTCTTGGCGGCTATGGTACTGGAGCTGTAATGGCAGTGCCAGCTCACGATCAGAGGGATTTCGAGTTCACTCAAAAATATAATCTACCTATAAAATGGGTCATTAGATCTGCTAATGAACATGATACACAGTTTGTAGATCATGCTTTTGAAGATTATGGAATTATGTATAATTCGGGCGAATTCAATGATCTCCGTTCTGATGACGGCAAGAAAGCTGTTACTAAATGGCTGGAAAATAAAAAACAGGGTAGGGCAGTTGTTAGTTTCAGGCTTCGTGATTGGTTAATCTCAAGGCAGCGTTACTGGGGCGCTCCAATCCCTATTGTGCACTGTCCTAATTGCGGAACAGTACCTGTTCCAGAAGATGAATTACCGTTATTGCTGCCAGAGAAAAATGTCGATTTCAAACCACAGGGATCCTCGCCACTCGGCTCTTGTCGAGAATTTATCGACGTAAAATGTCCCAAATGCGGAATAAGCGCAAAAAGAGATCCTGATACTATGGATACGTTCGTTTGTTCCAGTTGGTATTACTATAGGTATTTAACACCGAATTTAAATGAGTATGCATTCAGTGAAGAACTTGTCAATAAATGGCTGCCTATTGACTTGTATGTCGGAGGACCTGAACATGCCACAGGTCACTTGATTTACGCAAGATATATAAACAAATACTTAAAATCTATCGGTCTGATTAATTATAATGAACCATTTTCAAAGTTGATCCACCAGGGGATTATAACCCATAAAGGTCAACGAATGTCAAAATCAAAGGGAAATGTTGTTAATCCCGATGAATTTGTCAATAAATACGGTTCTGATTGTTTCAGGCTTTATTTGCAGTTTATGGGTGATTTTCGTACAGGTGGTGACTGGTCTGATGAAGGAATTGTTGGTATCAGACGTTTTCAGAATAGAATTTGGCGGTTAGTGAATAATTATGTAGATAAGATAGTTCCTTTAGAATCAAAATCATACGATGTTGAGCCTCAATATAAAAGGCTAATACATTATACTATCAGAGAAGTAACTCAGGATATTGAGAATTTTACATTCAATACTGCAATATCAAGATTGATGGAATTTGTGAATGAGATGTATAAATATACTGCTGATAATGAAAATGTTAATTTAAGTTTTATGAAAGAATCGTTAAATATCCTGATAATTCTTCTTGGACCATTAGCGCCTCACATGGCTGAAGAGCTTTGGCAAAAACTTGGCAATAATGGAAGCTTGTTTGATCAGCAGTGGCCAGACTATAATGAAGACGCCATTGAAAAGAAAATGGTAATTGTTGTTATACAGGTGAAGGGGAAACTAACCGAAAAGTTTTCCGTTCCAAAAGGAACATCGAAAGTAGAAATTCATAAACTCGCGATGTCTTCGAAAAAGGTTATCGGAAAGATAACGGGTAGAGAAGTAAAGAAGGTAATTTACATTCAAGATAAGATATTCAACATAGTTGTTTAAACAGCTACATTAGTTTACATAATATATCTTATCAGACATTACATACATAGGAGACACAGAATTGAACATCGATCAAGTAATCCAATTTGCGCAGGACAATTCTGTCGCTAATATAGATATTAGGTTTACAAACCTATTTGGTGGATCTCATCATATTACGATTCCTGTCCAAATGCTTGATAAATCACTTTTTGTAAACGGTATCGGTATAGATGGTTCCTCTATTCCAGGTTTTAAAACTGAAAATACAAGCGATATGGTTCTTTTGCCTGATCCGGAAACCGCTGTCTTGGATCCGTTTTGGGAAAAAACAACACTTAGTTTGATCGGAAGCGTATTTGAAACAGATTCAAAGGATGCTTTCAAACTTGATCCGAGACAGATCTGCCAAAAAGCATGCAATTATCTTAAATCGACCGGCTTGGCAGACAGAAGTTTTTGGAGTCCGGAATTCGAATTTTACATCTTTGATTCAATTGTATTAAATAACGATGTGAATGCTTCTTCATCAATTATCACTTCGCTCGAAGCGGGTTTTGGCTCCGCTGCACAAGGTGATATTTATACAATTGAACACGAAAGCGGCTACCATAAAACACCACCTAATGATAGGTATTTCAACATACGCGATCAAATGAGTTCAATGTTACAGGATTTCGGTTATCCTGTTAAATATCACCACCATGAAGTTGGCGGACTTGGTCAATCAGAGATCGAAATCAAGCTATTACCTGCTCTTAAAGCCGGAGATGCTGCTATGGCAATGCGTTATATCAGCAAGAACATTGCTCGTCAGACTGGAAAGTGTGTTACTTTCATGCCCAAACCTCTTTACAACGAAGCTGGTAACGGTATGCACTTCCATCAACATTTATTCAATGGTGACACACCTGTTTTTTACGATAAAGACGGCTATGCAGGATTGTCTCAAACTGCGCTTCATTATATAGGCGGATTACTGAAACATGGTCCTGCTCTTCTCGCGATTACCAATCCCTCAACAAACAGTTATAAGCGGCTTATTCCTGGATTTGAAGCTCCAGTCAAAGCAATATTCGGACTTGGTAATCGTTCTGCTGCAATCAGAATACCAAAGTACGCTAAAGCTCCTGATAGAAAGCGCATTGAATTTCGTCCACCTGATGGTACCTGCAATGTGTATCTTGCAATAGCTGCACAGCTTATGGCTGGTATTGATGGGATATTGAATAAAATTGATCCTTCTGAGCATGGCTTCGGACCTTATGATATTGATATTACAGGACTACCGAAAGATCAACTCGACGAAATTCCCGGATTGCCAACTTCACTTTACGAAGCGTTAGAAGCTCTCGATTCCGACCATGAATTTCTGTTTACAGGTGATGTTTTCTCAGAAGATTTTATAATTAACTGGACAAAGAAGCTGCAATCAGACTTAAAAGAAGTCAGCCAGCGTCCACATCCTTACGAAATGCAGTTATATTTTGATGCTTAAATTATAAATATTACTTGAGTTCCTGCCATGTTTCAAACGAAGAGTAACATGGCAGTATCCATTGTAGTCGGGCTTGTTCCCAAGCCCGACATCGTAATGAATTACTTTAAAGCACATGAGGTAATCATGAAAACTGTTTTTTCATTGTTTCTTTTTATACTGATCACCATCCTGATACTACTGCCCATAAAAGAGACTAAAGCTACTCCCCCACCCCAGCCTAACCTAATTCAAAACTGGATTAAACCGGATGATCCTTTCGTACCCGCAGACAGCATTCGTCATTGGCTATTAAAACCACGACGCGACATGGATAATTACATCGGATGCTTTATTAGCGCTTGTCGTTTTCTGGATGATATGCAGGAGCATGATGAAAACAGCGATGACTTTGGTGGTATGCACGAAGGAGAAGGCGATGACTTATGGCGCATCGTTCAAACCGATAACACACAGGAAGCAATAGTTGACTGGTGTATTTACGCTGATTTCTTTGATGATCCCGATACATACCACGAGGATGTCGAAGCAGCCTGGATATACAACAACAACTTCCCTGCCTGGGAAGAAGAAGGCGGTGATGGATACTACCGGATACATAATTCCGGTTGGGGACTAATGGCGGAAATGTATTATAGAAATATATATGGAGATAGTCAAAGGGAATATGGAACCCAGTGTGCAGAATACATTATGGAACACACACCTGATATTGAACCAAACCATGAAGATGCGCTGATGCCTTTGGCTGCCGGTTTGGGCGCAGGCATGCTTTATAAGTATGGATTATTTGAAGAAAACAACGAATATCTTGAAGCTGCAGTAAGAATATCCGAACAATTAAAAGACTGGATTGATGCTGATCCTGACAGGCTTAACTATAACGAAGTCTGGGCTTTATGTGGTGGTACTGCAATGTGGGGAGTTTTAGTAGCATTAGGACATTCTGATTCAGCAACGACTGCAGAATGGGCAGTTGAACCGCTTGAAAGAATGGATGTGTTCGCTGGTGAAAATAACTGGAACAATTCCTTGAATATCTGGTATGCGCACGCCTGGGTAGCAGCATGGAAGTTGCTAAATAGTGATGAATACCAGGCAAATGTTGAGATTATTGTTGACAGTCTTCTCGCTCAGGATCATGATTATGACGGTGGCATTCCTGCGACTATTGGTGATGGTGACGACCTCGATCAATCCTGGGTTACAGCATATACGGGCTGGATGGGACTTAACAATCTCTTTGAGATACTACCTGAATTTGATGCCAGAGTTGTCAGTCTTGCTTCACCCTTAACTACTCGAGCCTATCCGGTTGGTGAACCGTTATCGTTCTCAATTGAATTACTTAATGCGGGAGCTGCTGAAACACTTGACATCCCCTTCTTCATTAGAGGAGGATTCCATATTGATTCAACCATACATGTTGAAGGCTGGGAAAGTCAATATGTTGTCTTAAATCAAATCTGGTGTCCTGATGAAGCAAGTGACTACAATTTCATTACTTTTTCTCGCCTTGAAGAAGATGCAAACCCTTTTAATGATACTCTTCACTTTACAATAGAAATACTCCCTGTTGGCAATATTCAGATAAGCACATCTAACCTTAATCAAGAATCAATCGGATGTCTATTTGAATTTTACAATCTTGATATTGATTCAGCTTTAATATTCCGAGAGATACAAACGGATCCGCAATCAGGCCAAGCTGAGTTCGACTTAATGATTGGTAATTATCGGGTTGAAATAACCCCTGATTTCCCATATCCTTTGATGTCGATCGATTACTTTGAAGTTACTGAAGATAATAATCCTATCAATCTAAGTTTTGAGCAACCGCCTGTTCTGCTTATTGATAGAGATGCTGATTCATCATCTACAAATTTTGAGTATTATGAAACCGTTCTTAGTGATATTTATAGACCATATCGTCGCTTATGTCTGACTAATGAAGTATCGCTTGAAGGAATGAGAAATGGTTTTCATACCTTGCTTTACTTCACGGGAGACAGAGAAAGTGAAACATTAAATGAAGCCGATCAACAGGAAATAGCAAATCATTTATCTGAAGGTGGTTGTCTATTCATAACTGGACAGAACATCTCTGATGATCTTGCAGATGATGTATTTTTAACTAATGTTCTTCATGCACGACACCTGTCAGACCGTATAAGCAGTTCAATGGTCGTAGGAATTGAGAATGATCAATTGTTTAACGGTATGCAGATGCTCACTATCGGCAATAATGGAGCCGCTAATCAGACTTCACGTTCAGGATTATCTCCCGTTAATGGCGGTATAACCTGCGCCGAATACAGAGACAAACCTGACACTTCTGCAGCCATCCGCTGGGAAGAAGAATCTGGTGGCAAGGGAGTATTCTTTGCTTTCGGATTTGAAGCGATCAGTGGACAAGGCAATACCACTACTCGAGCTGAAGTACTGACTTCCATCTTTGATTGGTTTGGAACTCCAAGCAACGGTGTATCTGATGATAATGTTGTCACTTTCCCAATCGCTTTTAGTTCAATAGTCTATCCAAATCCAACCAACGGAGCGGTAACTATCAGATTTTCTAAAGCCTTCAGTCAATCAGGAATGATAAATATTTTTGATCTGTCTGGCAGGTTAGTAAGGCGGTATAATAATTTCAAGGGAGACATTTTAATATGGGATGGTGCTGATAATAAGGGATTTGCAGTATCATCAGGCGTGTATATCATTCAAGCTGATCAAAGAATGTTTGGCAAGCAAAAGAATGTCGGTGTAGTTACGTTTATCAGGTAGGTGAAGTTTAGAGTTCACGCTTCAGCGTGTTCCAACAGACTGTATTGTTACGCCCTTTCAGCGCTTACTAAAACTTCATACTTAAATCCCAAACTCCAATAAAACCCTGGCAGGCAAGTGTTACTACTATTCCGGCTACGCAAATCCCTGCTGCAATACAGATTAATGCACGCCAGAACTTTATCCCAAAAATATGAGCAGCAACCGAGCCCGTCCAGGCTCCTGTTATCGGTAATGGAATAGCCACGAACATAATTAGACCTAATGCTCTGTATTTTTCAATAACTCTTCCTCTTCTCTGAGTTCTTGAGTATAACCATTGAAAGAACAATTCAAAAAACTCCCACCTGCTTAGAATATGCTCAGCTTTCCTGAGGAATTTAAGGATAATTGGCACAGGAAGAAAATTACCGATGATACTCCATAAATAAGCCTGATACCAAGGCATATCAAGCGCGAATGTTGCCCATGGTATAGAGCCGCGCAACTCAGTTACAGGCAGCATTGCCAATAAAAGCGTTACGGCTTCCTTTGGCAATCCTATAAAAAGTCCGGCAATTTGTTCAGTCATTTACTCCAACCCTCTTCACCTATTAACGGTACGAATATACAACGACTTCTATTCTCAACTTTCATTTCTCCATTTTCCGTTTTTATTACGAGTTTTAATTCCTGCGAATATCTTGAACCAACCGGAACTGCCATCATCCCCCCTATAGTAAGTTGATTAAATAATCTGAGTGGTATTTCAGGTGCTGCTGCTGTTACAATAATCCTGTTAAAAGGCGCTTTTTCATCCCATCCAATTGTACCGTCACAAACCTTAAAAAATATATTATTATAATTCAGCTTCTTAAGTACATTCTTTGCATCATTCTGTAAAGATGATATACGTTCAATTGTGTAAACTTCTTTGCCTAATTCTGCAAGTATTGCAGTCTGATAACCGGAACCTGTGCCTATCTCTAATATTTTTTCATTTCCTTCAAGCGCGAGTGTTTCCGTCATTATTGCAACCATGAGAGGTTGAGATATAGTTTGTCCGCATCCTATAACTAGCGGTCGGTCATCATACGCAACATCAATATCACTTTTATTAACAAAGAGATGTCGCTCAACCTTACTCATCGCAGATAACACACGCTCGTCAACAATTCCACGCTGTTTGAGCTGTTGCTTAACCATAATTTTAAGTCTCTCATCAATCATATTATATTTTCTTTCTTTCTACTACAAACTTAACAACCACTTTAAGAAATCTTACAATATCTCTAAAACGTTTGATCGAACTGGGCGCTCCGCTGTAATGCGTCGGAATATCGATCCAGGCGATCTTTGCTCCCGAATGCAACATCTTTAATAGACATTCCGTTTCAAATTCATAGCCGTTTGAATCACAGTTTATCTTTGTAAGTTTGTTGCATCGAATCAATCTGTAGCCGCATTGACTGTCACGGATTTCCTTTCCGTTTAAAAGAGTTAGAATTTTACTGGTGGACCAATTAGAAAACCTTCTATCCCAAGGCATATTACTATTCTTACGGTTTCTTGCGCCGATTACAAGATCATAATCCGTTTTTTCGGCAAACCTGATAAATTGTGGTAATAATTTCGGATCGTGCTGTAAATCACCATCAATTGTGATAATCCAGTCATAGCCTTGTTTTAGAAAGTAATCAAATCCGGTCATTAATGCAGCGCCTTTACCAAGATTATTTTCGTGTGAGATCAATCCAACTTCATAAGTACTCGCAATCTCTGCCGTATTATCAATAGATCCATCGTTAACAACAAGAATTTTCCCCGCTTTGAAATACTTAAATGCTGCATCAAGCAATACAGGCAAATACTTCTCCACATTATAGGCTGGTATTAACAGTCCAATGCTATTTTTATTATCCATCAATGACCTAATAATTGAACCGGATAAAGAGTTAAAAACGGAATATATGTAATAAGAGCCAGAATTATCAATTGGATTAAGAGAAATGGCAACGCCGCTCTGTATAATGATATAATAGGCTTCTGAAACCTGACACTTGCAATGAACAGGTTAAGTCCTACAGGTGGCGTACAATAACCAATTTCAAGATTAGCAAGGAATATTATACCCAAATGGATAGGATCAATGCCATAATCTAATGCTAATGGTAATATCAAGGGTACGACCACAACTAATGCTGAAAAAACGTCCATCAAGCAGCCCACGATCAGGAGAAAAACGTTAAGTAAAAGCAGGAAACCTATTTTATTTGTTACTAAAGATTTAATCCACTCTAATATTATCATAGGAATTTCTGCATATACGAGGAAATTCGTCAAAGCTAATGCTGATCCAAGTATCAATAGAATGCTGCCTATTAGGACACAGCTTTCTTTCAGTACTTGAGGCAGTTTCCGAAGCGGGTGAATATCACCTATAATAAAACATTCGATTATTATCAGATAGGATGCTGTGATAACTGCCGCTTCGCTGGCGGTAAAGAAACCTCCGTAAATACCTCCAATCACAATTATCGGCAGGGGAATTTCCCAGATAGCAGCTTTAATTGCAGGCAGCAGTCTTATCTTTTCATGCTTATCGTTTTGACTGACAACTTTTTCGCTTTTAATGCTGTACAACGCCATACCTGTCACAAGCAGCAGCCCGGGAATGAATCCGCCAATGAACAGGTTATTGATGGATGTTTCTGCGACGATTCCATAGAGTATTATTGGCAGACTTGGCGCAAATAGCAATCCAATACTGCCTGATGCTGTCAGCAAACCAAGCGAGAACTTCTCCGGATATCCATATTTCAGAAGCGCAGGTAAAAGAAGTCCTCCCATCGCTATAATCGTTATACCTGAAGCGCCCGTAAAAGATGTAAAAACAGCCATCACAATTAATGCTACAATCGCCAACCCACCCGGAAGTCTGCCTATAATAGCATTTGCCAGGTTAACAAGTCTTTCCGGAGCATTGCTTTTCGCTAAAATGAAACCGGCAAGTGTGAAAAGTGGAATCGCTATAAGCGTTGGGTTGCTTGTTAAGCGTAAGAGTTCACCAAAGTAAATTACAGGATTTAAATCTGCGGATATATAGCCTATAATGGCAAGAACTGAAAGCACCAGAAAAAGCGGCAGCCCTGCCAAAGCGGTGAGAGCGAGGATAATATAGAGAATGCCCAAAGCCTTCAGTTTCCTTCTAACTGTTCAGGCATTTCTTTCACAGGCACGAGGAAATACAGCGCCATCAACCAGAAACTCATCGGGATGATAAGTTCCACAATCCAGATTGGTGTAGTCATACCAAAGAATACACTATCAAGCATTACATCAGCGCTCTTCTCGCTGGTAATAAAACTAAATGACAAATACCCAAGTAACCCAGAACAGGTTGCTGCAATGATTGATATTAAACGTTGAATGATAAATTTCGTTTTACCACTCAGGTAATGCTCAATTACGTCAATTCGTATATGACGGTTTTCAGCAGCAGCGAGGACTCCACCAAGCAACGCCAGCCATAGGAGTAATTGCCTGAGTTGAATATCTGCCCACGGGATGCCTTGTGATAGCGTCCAGCGCAATAATAATTGAAGCAATGCCAGCACGACCATCCATGCAAGAAGAAATACAACAACCCAGCCGACAGTCTTTTTAATTATTGAGGAAAGTTTATATACAAAATTCATTATTTATGAGCATTTTTTATTCGATAGTCTTTTAGAATTAACAGTAATTGTTCAAGTAATTCACGAGGATAAAGATCATCAGCCAGCCTATTATAAACACCAATGCTCACTTTACGCATGGCTTTTCTTTGTTCATCGGTTGATATTGTTACTTCAAGCCCTTCCTGAGTCAAATATTGATAAGCCTCATTATTGTCTTTACGGGATTTCAGAAGCAATTGACGTAAATATTTACTTGATATTTCAAGTAAAAAAGTTTGATGATCATAATCAAGTTTATCAAATGTTTTCCGATCTATCAGTACTGCGCCGATGGCATTAGTAAATGGTATATCAGAAATATACTTAACTTTTGTAAACCATTGCATTACCAATGCAGCAAGCGGTGAACAGTAAACTGTATTGATCAATCCGGTTTGTAACGACATGTGAACATCGGTAATGGACAGTTGAATTGGCGTCTTATCAAGCTCTTTAAAAAAAGCATCAGCCAGTGGATCACCTGCCCATGACCAGACTTTCTGTTTTTTCAAATCATTAGGTTTTAAGACAGGTTGATTTGAAAGAAAATAAACCCATCCAACATCCGCCCAACCGAGTAAAACAAAACCTCGGTCAACAAGTTTCTTTTCAAAATATGGCGTCAACTCAGAAACGGCATAATCTATTTCTGCTTCATTATTAAATATGTATGGCAGCTCAAGGATACGCAATTCGGGCAGGATTTCACCTAGACCATTGCCTGTAAAACCCGCTCCATTTAGTTGTCCTAATCGCATCTTTCTTATTACATCCTTTTCATCACCCATTGACATATTAGGGTAGAACTTAAAAGCAACCTCTCCCCCACTCTGTTCATTAAGCTCCTTATCAATTGTATGCATGGTTTCCATCCAGGCTGAGCCTTCAGGCGCTATAGTTGCAAATCTGATAATTGTTTTTCCATAGCAGATGTTTGAAAATATCAGAAGATATAGTAATGCGTTTGTGAAGGTCAGTATGTAAATATGTTTAAAGTATCGTTTCAAGTTTCTACCAGAATTAATTTTCTTGTTAGAATAAATCTTCAGATTGCTTTAACAATTCTTGAGCTTTCAATGAAGCAATCCTGTTCAGCAATCTAAGATCTTCCGGTTCATTTTCAGCGCCACTAACAATTTGTTTCAATTGCTCCTTAAATAATCCCTGATCTAATACTTGAACAGCATATGTTTTAGCATATAATAACCTACCCCAGAGAAATTTATCACCATCGGCTTTCAAAGCGCGCTGAAAATATTCGTTTGATTTCGCAGAACTCCCTCCCAACATTGGTGGTAACGAAGCATAATAAGTACCGAAATACCAAAGAGGCGCTGAATAGTAAAAATGCGGATCAGTATTTAGAACCCACTGCATCAGGTTTACCGCCCTAGGTGATTCCATCATTGCCTTTGGTGAACTTTTCTCAAGGTTTATCCGCGACGCCCAGGCAGCCGCTGTCCAATATGCAGCCGGAATATCGTTATCTTCAAGTTCTTCTATCAATAAATTAAATTCATCAAGCTTTAATCTTTCATCCATAAATTCAGAAATACTTAAAGATAAAGCTCTCATTCCAAATTTTTGACCGCGTTCGTATAGCGCTCTTGCTCTATTTTGATCTGTGTCTTCAACAAACATCATCGTATAACCCGTAAATCCCTGCGCAGCTAACTCCAATAATTCACGATCATTAGGACGAGTAACTATCATACCTTCAAGCAGTTTAAGCTCAGACTCTAAACCTGTTTTAGCAAGTTCAATATCTGTTTCAGATAACAATGATTGAATCGCTCCTTCCACAACAGGCTTGGCAGCCCAGATTACCATCCGCTCTCTGAATGAGCAACCGGTAAAGAGGTTTAACAAAACTGCAAACGTAAATCCTAATATACTTAATCTTATTATCTTATTATTCATAAAAGAGTGTTCAAAAAAGGGTTAAAGCTTTTCTCAAGTCCTACAGT
>JAIPJL010000158.1 GCA_021734165.1 bacterium
TGTAGGTGAACTCGAATTGCGTGAGCGGTCTTTTTCTGTTTTTTCAGCAATTGATACACTTTTAATAATACTTGGTGTGGTAGTAATTGCGCCTATTACTGAGGAATCGCTTTTCAGAGGTTTTATCCAACAGATTTTCGAATTCAGGTTGGATATTACAAAAGCTGTCCTTATTTCGTCTGCCGCGTTTGCTTTGATTCACCTTCAACCCTGGTGGGTAATACAACAAATGATCCTTGCAGTATTTATTGGATACCTTGCCTGGAAATGGAATAGTATCATTCCTGCTGTTTTTATTCACGCTGCAAATAATCTATGGGCTTTGCGTCATTTATTGAACCTCGGTTATGGTGAAGCAGGCTGTTATGACTGGAATGAACATGTTCATCCTTTGATATTAACAATTGCAGTAGTTATTCTTTTTGCAAGCTTCAATTTTAGTGAGGCGCTTTACGAGCGATTATTTGAAAAACAAGCATCCTGATTTTCTTGGAATGAAATTAAAAAAACTGTATATTATAAGTTTTAAGATAGTTTAATTGTCTGAGAGTCAAGTTAGTGAAAAATAATTCAATTGGTACAGGCAGTAACTTCCCACCTGAAAATCCCGGATTCATTTGGCGTTTGATAAGCTATTCACTTGTGAACTTTTTAATTGTTCCAGTAATAAATATCTTCATGAAGGTTCTTAACCGGACAAGGATAAAAGGCTTAAAACACATCTCCGGTTTGAAATTACCCTGGATTATGATGTCCAATCATGTAACACTACTTGATGATCTGTTCATTGATCCGTTGATTATGTTTCCCAAAGGAATGCTTGGTTACCGCTATATCCCATATCACGCGCCTGAAGAAAAGAATTTTTACAAAACGCCACTTGTTGCATGGTTTATGAGAACAACAAAATCTATTCCACTAATTCGTGGGAAAGGTTTTCATCAGGAAGGGATTAATAAGCTTATTGCAGCAGTGAAGAATGGTGGAATTCTACATATATATCCCGAAGGAACCAGGACTCGTTCCGGTAAAATTGGTAAAGGTAAGGAAGGTATTGGAAGAATAGTATATGAATCAGGGGCAGTAGTTGTTCCGGTTTATCACAGAGGACTAGAAAAAGTTCTGCCTATCGGCAAAGGTATTCCTTCAATTTTCAAATCTATTGATATTTCTATCGGTAAACCTATTGAATTCAAAGAAGAATTAGAAATGGAGAATAATATTCATACATGGAGAATCATCACAGATAAAGTGATGGAAGGAATTCAGGATCAAAAGAAAGTACTTGAAGAATCATGAAAATTTTCTTGTTGTTTATTTAAGGTGTTTTACAACCAATTGGCGAGTTAATCCATTTGATTCTACCTTTACAATATAACTTCCTCCTGACCAAGTGGTTGTGCTAAACAATATACTTCCTGTACCGCCTGAGAGGCAAACTTCTCTTCGCTTTTCTATCCTGCGACCGGTAAGATCATAAACAGACACAAAAACCGGTTTTCCAGAAGTAGTTTTATAATCAACTGAAAACTGATTGTTAAATGGATCCGGTCTTGCTGAAACAGAAAATTTTTGATTCATTGCATCTTTACTTAGCTGATCTATTTCGATATCCATTACTGCAAGAGCATTTGGTTCAAATCTATCACAACCCATTATCAAATTCAGCTTTGGTTCTGTTATCATTTTGTTTTTACAAAGAAATAATTTAATAGTCGGCATTTCACTTGGCTCATTACCCCAAATTGCCACTCCACATTTTCCATCCATGAATACACCGGATCCGACTAATTGTCCATTAGCATCAAAACAACCCACCTCATCATAATCGTTAATACCTTGTCCGGCTATCAATAACATACTCATATTTGAAAAAGCCTTCGTAACTGATGTGAATATTTTCGGTTTAGGATACTCTACTTTAGAATATTGCTCAGCATGTCTTCTTGGGTAAATAAGTTCGTCATCACGACTAAGGAAAACCTGATAACCTTTTGTTGGCTGCATATCTGGCATGTCGCAATATCCATGTTCAGGATTATAGAAGTTACCATCCCCATCTTTTATAAGTACCAGAGATTCCTCTTCTTCAAGTGAAATCATAGCATCTTCAACAGGCATTGGAAAACTTGGTAGATAGGATATATTCTGCCATCCCTCATTAAGACTTACCGGTTGAGTAAAGTCAATTGGTAATCCTGAGAAATATAGAGTATCAAACTGCGTAACTCTGACATGATAGCTTTCATAATCATTCCAGAATGGGATATTGTTGAATTCAAAGCTCGGTAAATAAAAGTTACCTGATCCATCCTTGACCATATTAACGCTGCCATCCATAACAAGTTGAGAGAATATATCCGGTATCTGCAGAGTTTGTATTGTAAAAACATTTTTAGAAATTAGATTCCAGCCCATATCTAATGGTATAACAAGTTGAGTATTTTGAGGACGAATTATATTGTATGCTGCCAGCGCATCAGGTATCCCCCATCCGATGAGTGTATCTGGTTCTTCATTATTATGTGAAACTTCCCTTAAAACTCTACGCAAAGATTGCGGTGTCATTGCAGGATTAATTTGAATCATCAAAGCACAAAGCCCTGCAATCATAGGCGCTGAAAATGAAGTACCGGCGCCGGCGCCATAACTATCATTATTATTACTTGAAGCCCAACGTACAGAGGAACCAAAGCTTGTAAAATCAGGTTTTATACGTCCATCCCAAGTTGGTCCTTTTGCTGAAAAAGATGTATAAGAACTATCGCGACCCGTCGCTCCAACAGCCAATACATCAAAACCATCAGTTGGCACACCAAGTTTATTATCAGGATAATGGTTGCGTCCGTTATTTCCCATAGATACCACAATAACCATTCCGACATCTGTTGCTCTATTTGCGGCAATTGTCGAGACTCCTGTTTCACCATCGATATCCTCATATTCGTACCAGTTCATATACGAAAGTGAAACTGATACAACTTCAACTCCAAGTTCGTCCATCCATTCAATAGCCGCAACCCAGTAGTCCTCCTCAACCTCTCTTTCCCATTCAGTGCATTCCGTTTTTGCTAAAACATAACTTGCTCGTGGACAAGCTCCCATAAATATCCCTGGATCAAAACCAGCAATGATAGATAGTGTTTTGGTCCCGTGACTACCTTCGCCGAGGTCTTCACCATCCGAAACATCTTCATCATCATTTAGGAAATCCCATGTATCCACAATATCAAGTTCAGCAAAGCAATTATGGTCAAGATTATCAAATCCGGTGTCGGTAATACCGATCAAAATATCTTCCCCAAGATACTCCAAATCATGCAACTCGGGCAGATTTATGAATGCATTCTGTGTATAACTTGTACCATAGTCAAATACGTGATCATCACGAGCGGGAGCGTCAACAGGTGGTAAGTCCTCAATCGGGGTAAAATTTTCATAATGTCGAATAAAAGATCTGACTGGTTGTAAATAAGAAACAAACGGAAGATGTTTAATACTGGTTAGCATCTCCGATGTAAGATTAAATGATGCAGCATTTAGCCAGCGACTCTTACAACGAGGCTGTTGTTGAGTTATTTCGCATACTCTATCTAAGTATTCCGTGTAAATAGGGAGATCAATAAAATCAACGGGATGTTGATTATTCATTTTTAGACGGCGTTGAAGGGCTCGTTTAGTAAGGTTTTGCTCTGCACTATTCAGAGCGGTATTCAATTCAGCAGAGTTTTTGATTCCTTTATCGCTAAAAAATACCCAGTAAGGAGCATAAGTTTCACCATTGCCATATACGTTTTCAATTGGCAGAATGATAAGGATTAATGCAAGGATCAGAAATCTTAGCCAGAGCTCATCTATTCGTTTTTGTCGTTCTCGGTTGGAATACCCATCCATTTTTCTTTTGCTCTTTCATTAAACGATAAGTACCACCATCTAAGTAGTACGAATCGAAACCTTCAACGGCAAGCATATTAGCAACTTTTTTAGAATCATCACCCCAAGTACATAACAAGTAAAGTGGTTCTTCTGTTGACAATGTTTCGGCGGCATAAAACATGTCACTTACTAATATATTAATTAATCCCGGTACAGGAACCATATATTCTTGATTCATAGACATGTTTTCGTAAATGTAAAACATTCTAAGTTTCGCGCCGCTGTTAATACTATCTACTAATGCTTTAGGAGTTATGTAACTTACTGCTCCAGGTTCAGGATGTTCAATTTTTTCCGGTAGTTTAAACTCTGGCAGCTTTTCACTTTTTTTACAACCATAAAGTATGGAAAAAACAAATAATAGTGTTATGACACAGATCACTCTGCGCATTAAATCCTCCTAAGTAAAATTCGAAATTACCTTTGTTTCGTTATGAATTAGAACTCAGAAAATGAGTTACTATTCAAATATCAGATTAAGTACATCAAAGTATATCTAAGTTAGTCGGTTTAAACATATCCGACTAACTTAGATAACCTATACAACCTATACAACCATCAAGAGATTTATTGTAATCACTAACTATTCTGCTTTGTAAAAGCAAGCAGACCACCGGCTCTGATTACATCAGCCTGACGTTTTGAAAGATTGGCAGTCAATCTAATTCTGGCTCCATTAGTAAGATTATTTAGATAGATTTCTCCCTTATCCAATCCTTCAAGTAAACCTGATATTTTTAGATTATCGCCTTGATTAACTTTATTGTAATCATCAGAGTTGTCAAATTCCAACGGTACGATTCCAAAATTAACAAGGTTTGAAAAATGTATTCTGGCAAAGCTTTTTACAATTACTGCCTTTACACCGAGGTACATAGGAGCTAAAGCTGCATGTTCGCGTGAGGATCCTTGACCATAATTAGCTCCGCCAACTATGAAACCTCCTCCAGCCGCTTGAGCGCGCGCAGGAAATGTCTCGTCAACCTGAACAA
The DNA here is from genome assembly GCA_021734165.1 of bacterium. Lineage (GTDB taxonomy): Bacteria > Electryoneota > AABM5-125-24 > Hatepunaeales > Hatepunaeaceae > JAIPJL01. The sequence goes on from JAIPJL010000158.1 coordinate 4,929, forward strand.
ATACGTGCTGTGAAATAGCAGGAATGTTAGATCTTAGAGGTAATATCTTAGCTCCGGCAGGCATGATATGGTCTGTAGTAATATCATCCCCAACCTTCAGTAAAATTTCACCTGAAAGCTCGTCAGTTAGCGGATCTTTTTTAGGTACAGGTTTGATGTTTGGCCCTCTGATAATCTCAACATCACTTCCATCATCAGGTGGAACCACAATCATATTATCATTAATAATGAAATTGCTTGGTAATTTAACGTCAGGATATTCACCAAAGTTCCGCGGATCGGTAAGTACACCATTTATCGCAGAAACAGCCGCTGTTTCCGGACTGCAAAGATATGATTTATCACCTTTCGTACCGGTACGTCCAGCAAAATTACGGTTAAATGTTCTAAGTGTAACAGCGCCGGTCGGAGGCGCTTGCCCCATGCCTATACACGGACCACAGCCAGACTCAATAATTCTTGCGCCTGACGCTATAATGTCAACCAAGGCGTCTTCACGTGCAATCATCTCAAAAACTTGTTTAGATCCCGGTCCAAGTGTCATACTTACTCTTGGATGAATGGCTTTACCTTTAAGTATTTCCGCAACCCTTTTAAGATCCATATATGATGAATTAGTGCATGAACCTACACACACTTGATGAACGTCCATACCTTCAATTTCGCGGACGGGAACAACTTTATCCGGCATTGAAGGTTGAGCAATCAAAGGTTCGAGTTCAGACAGGTTTATTTCAATTGTTTTTTCATATTCAGCATCTGCATCAGGTTTAAGTTCTCGCCAAAGATTTCCCCTATCTTGAGCGTTTAAAAACTGCTTAGTTTGTTCATCAGAGGGAAATATAGAGGTAGTAGCGCCTAATTCAGCACCCATATTGGTAATAGTAGATCTCTCCGGTACAGACAGCGTTTCAACTCCCTGACCTCCATATTCGACAATCCAACCAACACCACCTTTGACGGTTAAGCGTCTTAACATTTCTAAAATTATATCTTTGCCTGTAACCCACGGATTGAGTTTACCCATCAGATTAACATGCATTACCTTTGGTGTTTTCAGATAATATGACCCGCCACCCATAGCAACTGCTACATCAAGTCCTCCGGCTCCCATGGCGATCATGCCTATTCCGCCTCCGGTGGGCGTATGACTATCAGAGCCGAGAAGTGTTTTTCCGGGAATACCGAAACGCTCTAAGTGAACTTGATGACAGATACCGTTGCCAGGTCTGGAAAAATACACACCAAATTTTGCAGCAGCGCTTTGAAGATATCTATGATCATCAGGATTCTCGAAGCTGGTTTGCAGCATATTATGATCAATATAACTCACAGACCTATCTGTACGAACCTTTTTTAGACCAATTGCTTCAAACTGAAGAAAAGCCATTGTACCGGTAGCATCTTGTGTTAGGGTTTGATCAATGCGTATTCCG
>JAIPJL010000159.1 GCA_021734165.1 bacterium
AACATAAAAGAAATAAGCAGGACAGCGATAATGAGAATGAGAATAATCTCCGTATCAAGGCGTTCAGGTGCGAAAGCCACTGCTAAAATAAACACTAAAAAGAAACAACACATTGCGAGAATATAGTAAACAACCCGTAAAGTAGTTTCTGTAAATAATTCTTTTTTGTCAGCCATAAGACTTTCCTTAAATGGTTTTTATGGTTTGAGGTTAAACTACTGTAAACTTTAGGTCGTCAGAGCATTTAGACATATAGCGATATGGTCAAGTGCCATTTTCGCAATTTTCACGCCAAAACTATCACCTTCCCCAATCTGTCTTCTTCCCAGACGAACCATTCCCAATATTAGCACAGAGTTACTGCAAAGTCAAGGAATGATAAGCGCTTCTTTTTATCGCCGACAAGAATCCGTCAAAAGACGGACAAGTATCGGCGCTCCCCGTGAATAAGCCAAGACTCCCCTAAAAGCACATGAAGGAGTATTTGTCCACTTCGCCCAACACATTAATTCAGTGTCGATAGTGTCGAAAGTGCTCTTTCTGAAGGTTACAACGAAATTTTAAAATATATATAAATAAATATCTATAATAATAATATATAATAAGAGACGTGAGCGGTAGTCAACCATATCCAAGCTACGAGCATTTTCGACACTTTCGACATAATGCAACTTGACTAAGCCGTTATTTGTCGTTGACACACCTGGCAATGCTCCCCATCCGGTTAAAAATCTATCGTTTACTTCATCAAAACCATCTTAATAACATCAGTTTCCGTTTCTTGACTCACGCGGCACAGGTAAACACCCGATGACAGGCTAACGCCGTTATCCGACCTGCCATCCCAGAGGATTGAATGATTTCCGGGACGGGCGTCTTCGAGATACCTGCTGAAGATTCGCCTGCCGCTTAAATCGAAAATCTCTAACCTTGCTCCGATTCCTCTGGTTACGCTAAAATCAATTCGCGTTGCGTTGTTGAAGGAATTTGGGTAGTTCCGCAGTAGCGAATACTCCTCCGGCTGGATGTCTATTTCTTTAACAACGCTAACCGATCCATATTCAAAGGCGCCTATGTCAACATAGGTTATCTCCCCTGCTCCGGTGTTTTCGGTATTGGGATCATCCACTCGAGCTGCATAGAAGAAGTCCTTCTCAGGATGCCCTGTGCCCCAGCCTGCATCGATTAAGGGTGAATCATCTCGTAGCTCGAAATTCATGCCCCATTGATCAACAAAATTCGCGTTTCGCCTGTGATTGCCTTCACCGGGATAGTCTTCATCCCCCTGAACGAGGCAATATGCCACATCCGGTTCAACACCTTCGTAGCCGGTTATTTGAATACCATTACGCCAGAGAATAGTATTTCTGACGAATACTTCTCCATGGTTATTACTTACACCCACCCAAAACCCTGTATCATTGAAAGCTATAACATTATTATATAATTGGACTCCCGTCATGGCTTGTGCTGAAATCCCAATCCCACAGTCTGTAATGATGTTATTTGCTATGTATATATCGCTTCTGTTCCCGTGAATAGAGATACCCTTGTCAAAAGCACGGCTGATTCGATTGCCTGTTATAACCGCACTCACTACATCATCAAGATCAAGCCCGTCATCAACATTTGCAAACAGTTTACAGTTGGTTAACTCCAAATTATTAACAAAATTACAATCAATCAGATCACCACGATCACCGGTTGTTGCTCCATAAGCAAAACTGCTTGAACGAATAATAACATTTCCGCTGTCAGCATGAAACATCTCCTGATTGAAATCCTCGAAGCGGGTTCGTTCGACATGCAGATTGGTACTTGTCGCTCTTATTGCCCTGTAACCGTGCCTGATGCTACTGTCAAATATTTCAACATTACCACCATGAACGCTGATTAAATATTCAGAACCGTGGCTGATTGCAGTATATCTGAATTGAATCGGATCCGTAGGATGATCTATTACAATCGATCCCCAGTTTTCGTCCGGATTCAATGACATGAAACGCACTGAGTCATCCTTAGCTCCAAACACACGTAATCCGCCTTCTACCAATATGTCCTGTCCATCACCAATTCCAACAATAACTCCTGATTCAATAGTTAAAACTGCATCAGGAGCGATAGTCAATCCTTCAGGCAGGCTGTATGGACTGTTCTCCCTTGTCCAGCTTGTTGATTGATTTATTGTGCCTGTAACTTCAGTCTTATCAAACATACCTTCCGTTATAGTAAAGGGTGAAAAATAGGTGTTGCAATATATTCTACCATCATGTTCTGCAATTGCATAAACCCGCCAGTAATACCTACCGGGCTCGAACTGATTATATAGAATACTTGTACCCTGAATATCCCTGATATAATGATTGTTTGAATAAAATCTTTTATCTGTGCTATAAATAATACCATAAGAAAAATCAGTATTATCAGCTATATAAGTCGAATCCCACGAGAAATAAATCCCATCCGGTGTTTGAATTGCTGTATTCAGGTCAAAAGGTAGCGCATAGCTATTCATTTTTTCAAGTATCATCCTGCTTCGACCAACCACATATTCCGGAAACATCGCTAAACCACTCTCAAATGCCTGTGTAGTTCTGCTTTTTAGCGTATCAGCATCAACAGCATCGTATAAAAGATCATTCAGAGTATCACTCATTGCCTGATAATAATCTTCAGTAAAAACACTGTCAATTAAACCGCGAATATTGTCAAATATCAGATTCTGCATCTGATGATTTCGCCAGCAGGCTTTGATCAGTGCATTTCCTCCAAGGTCAATATGACCACTACGCTGGTAATGAGGCAGGCTATAATCATATTGATAGTAAAATGTATAATCCATATCCCAGGGAAGTATATGCCATAAACCATCCTCATCAATATCCCTCACAAGGTAATAGTTATGATAATAAGTCGATGAATTTGCAAGTAGTGAGTTTACGGCAATAACTCTCGCTAATTCATCGGGATCAAAGTATTTGCTAAGTTCATTGAAAAACCACTCGTTAGGTGTAGTATCAATCCATTCTATTAAGTTAAGTAGGTCATAGAAACCTGTCTCCACATAGTTTTTCTTTGACCAAACGAGATCAAAACGATCGGTTGGCTTTAAGAGACAACCTGCAACATCAGCTTTATAAATAACAGCATTATCAGGAAGGTCGGTATAGTCAAGAAAACACTCATCGATCTGTTCAACATCAAGATATAAACCCATGTAGTTTTGATTCACATACAACTGAGTAAATAAAGCCCCTGCAGCAGGCAGTCCGGCACGTCGGTAGAGATCATACGAAAAAAATTCCCGGCAATAGCTGGTATCAGTCCATTCACCAGCAAGATTAAGTTTGTCCCGACCGTAAAACCTTTTATCAGAATTAAAATTGACTTTGTATGACTTTTTGGGATATTCACGGCTTGATTCCCCCCGGAGTCTGATGCGTACATCCTGCCAGGCACTATCATTATAGCTGAAAGTGCAGTCTATATAACGCTCTTCAAGAGGATGGTTTAAAATGTATTCAAATTCATCCGCATCGCATTCCACATAATAAGATCGCAGCTCGACAGCGGAAACAGCGTGTATAATCACTAAAACAATAATTAGTGTCGCAACGGCAACTTTTCCTATTTTCATTTGGTGTTTTCTCGTCTCTTACCACAAGTGATTTTTAAATATATGATCTGTACATAAGTATAAATAGAGATTTTCAACAATACAAGGAAATATCTGTTGATTACTAACGTATATTTCTTTAAGATTTAATAGTGTAACATTAATTGACTTAAAACACGCGTAAATGTCGGATTTCCTAACAACCCGTAAAATAGAAACGCTGCCACGGCTGCCGCTTAGTGGAAGTTTGGATCTAACCTGGCGGTGTAACAACAACTGCCGTCATTGCTGGGTGAATATCCCTGAAAATGGAGCTTCTCAGGCGGATGAGTTGTCCTTTGATGAGATTGTAGCAATCCTTAAAGAGGCAAAGTTTCTCGGCTGCCGGAACATCTCGCTATCAGGTGGCGAGCCTATGCTGCGTGAAGATTTTGAGGAGATATTTGCCTTCGTAATCAACAATTTCGCTTCATATACTCTGAATACAAATGCAACGCTGATAACTCCTTCAATAGCGCAACTGATGCGGAAACCAGGCAGTAAACTAATCTCAATCTATGGAGCGGATGCGAATGTCCATGATCGCATCACCCGCAGAAGAGGCTCTTATGATAAAATGATGCAGGGAATAACTTACTTGAAAGAAGCTGGAGCTAAATTTGCGATCCAGATTGTGCCAATGAGAGATAATCTGCATCAGTACAATGACATGGGAAAATTTGCTGAATCACTCTCGGAGCGTCGGCGTCTCGGCGCTTCATGGTTAAATCTCGCGGGAGATGATATAAAACGAAACAGGGAGATTGTCAGACAAAGACTTAGCGCTGATGAAATCCTGCAAATTGAATCACCCACACTTGTCTCGAAAAACCAACTGGAACGAAATCAAATAGAACATGCGATAAAAAAGCAGAATGCAGATAACACATATTTTAATTGCATTAAAACTCGCAACGCTTTCTATATCAATCCATACGGTAAAATGTCCTTCTGCCCATATGTCAGAGACAATCAAATTTCTTATGATTTGCGCAAGGGTAGTTTCAGTGAAGCATGGGATGTTTTCCTACCCTCCTTAACAGGAAAATTGATTATCGATTCCGAATGCAGTAATTGTGAATACTCCGACGATTGTCATTGGTGTCCGGTTTATGCTTATCTTGAACATGGCAGTTACACGCAAAAAATCGACTACCTGTGCAGCATCGTTCAGAAGAAACAACTCGCGATTAGTCACTACAACCGCGATCACTGCCGTTATTTCCAAATCGGGGGTTTAAAAGTAAAAGTAAGTTCCCATACGGAAATCAACGATACTACTTTCGACAGCAAGTTCAAATCATTCCGGATCGCTAAAACTGATGATTACGATGTTTCGATTGATCACAAGTTTGACCAAACGGAAGGCTTAGATTTAGATTCAAACGATTTAGTTTACGATAGAATCCCTTGGCGAATCTACAAAAACAAAAACAATTATATATATACTTTAAGTTCGTCTCAGGATAATAATGATAACTTTAGATTAACTGCTTTAACAAATCATGATCACACACAAACGACAATCATTCACCGAAACGAAGACAAGGATCTTTTTCAGAAAGGGAATATCCCAAGCCTGAGTACTTTCACAACGGACCAGATTATTCTTTCCCGTGTATTGGCAGACAGGAATGGATTATACGTACATGCGGCAGGTGTAATAATGGATGGTTTTGGATTACTTTTTCCGGGCGTTAAAGAGGCTGGCAAGACAACTATTTCCAATTTGTTGAAAGATCACACCGAATTACTGTGTGATGACAGGATAATACTGCGTAATGTTGATAATTTACCCCGTATTTACGGCACTTGGAGTCACGGTGACCTGCCAATTGTTTCAGCATCATCAGCGCCTCTAAACACTATTCTGTTTCCGTTAAAATCAGATTCTAACCGCCTCACAAAAATTGACGATAAGGCAGAATTATTAAGAAATATTTTGCCTTTAGTCATAAGGCCTTTAATCAGCGATAACTGGTGGGATAAAATATTAAAAGTTATTGAAAAAAGTATAGTAAACACACCTGCATATTATCTATATTTTAATAAAGACAGCCACCTGTTTGATTTGTTGAAAAAAACATTCGGTGTAGGATTATGAAATCTGATTCTTATGTTAAAAAAGCAAAACCTGGTGAAATTGATTTATGGAAAGATAGCGCTCCACTGCTGTATAATCTAACATTTGAATTGACAGAGCGTTGTAACAATAACTGCATTCATTGCAATATTAACCTTCCATCAAATGATACAAATGCTATATCCCGTGAATTAAAAACGGATGATATAAAACGAATCCTCGATGAGGCTGCTGAACTGGGATGCCTTGGCGTCAGATTTACCGGTGGTGAACCTCTATTACGAAAAGATTTTGAAGAATTGTATTTATACATCAGACACCTTGGGATGAGAGTTGAATTATTTACCAATGCAACTTTAATTAATAGTAAATTGGCGAATCTCTTTGAGAGTATTCCGCTTTTGTCAAAAATCGAAGTTACGATTTACGGAATGGAATCAGATACTTATGAAGCTGTGACAGGTGTAAAAGGTTCATATAAAGCTGCGATGCATGGTATAAGTTTACTGGAAGACAGAGATATTCCCTTTATACTGAAGTGGGTGTGTCTGCCTCAGAATATTGATGACGAA
>JAIPJL010000023.1 GCA_021734165.1 bacterium
CCATCTTTCGCAATAACAACGTTATTAATTATCGATGAAAGTACATAGTAGTCATTATCACCATTGTTGTAAGCTGCAGATAATTCATACTCAGGGAAATATGCAACTATATTCCACCCATCATCTACAGCGATATCTGCGCCTGCAGGAATGGGTACACCGGTAAAGGATAAATCGGCTCGCTCTGTCATCTTTACCTGATAACCTTCCTCATAGTTCCAGAAGGGAATATTATTGAATTCATCCCATGTAGGAGCATAGAAGTTACCATTCTCATCCTTGATGCGTTCAACCTTGTGATTTGCATCGTCAATTCTCAACTGGTCAAACATTAATACAACATCAGGACCATCTTCTTCATCTTCAAAGTAGAATTCATCGCTAAGATTGATGTTGATAGAAATCACATTCCAGCTTTGTTCCAACGCTATTACCTGTTCTCTTACTCCAGCGATATAAACCGGAACCTCGGTTTCAACTACAAAATCGTTATCACTAAGCTCAAACACGATTGTATAATCTCCTTCGTCATCAAGTGTAGTCTGCCATGAGAAAATACCTGAGCCATCACCATTGTCATTAAATTGTGCGCCTTCAGGTACATTGGCTGTTATTTCCAGATCGTCTCCGTCAACATCAATTGCTCTGACGACAAAATAGATTTCTTCATTTACAACGCTATTTATCTCACCCGGAATTTCAACCCATTCAGGACTGTCCGGCGTTGGATTTATTGTAATGGTAAATGTCTCGTTTATCGAAAGATCACGTTGAGGAGCTGAAGTGTTAACTGAGCGTAGAATTCGGATCGGTCCTCTATCACGATCTCCCACAAGATTCTCCTCCCTGTTATCGTCAGCACTTACTGTAACTTCCAGCCCTTCAGGTATATTGAAATTGTCATCTGGACTGAATGAGAGAATGTTATTCTCATCAAGAGTCATATTTAATTCAGTGGGTATTTCACTGTAAGCGAAGGTTAGATCATCACCATCAGGATCTGAGAAGATAGTATCAAGATCAGCAATTTGAATAGTTCGAGGATCAGTATCTTCATCGATCTCTATGTTATCAATTGATTGAACTAATTCTGGAGTACGGTTTACATCAATTACAACAAACGTAACAGTAACCTCGTCGTTCAGATCGCCATCTGAAATTGTAAAGGTAGCATTATATTCACCAGCGTCTTCGAAGCCGACATCCCAGCTTAACAAACCTGAACCGTTCTGAATGTCAGTGAATTCTGCTTCATCTGGAAGATCATCCGTATTCATTTCAATTGTTAGTCGTTGTCCATCCGGGTCTTCACCGATAATGGTGTATTCAAGTAACTGGTCTTCGTAGCTCTCAACATATTCTTCAGCATCGATCCATACCGGCGCTCGATTTACATTAGTTACCGTAAATACCACTTCAGCTTCAGCCGTTAAATCACCATCAGAAACTGTAAAAGCAGCGGTATATTCACCGGCGTCATCGTATGTAGTCTGCCAGTTGAAATGTCCGGCTGTTTGCTCATCAAATCTGAAAACAGCAGCTTCGGGTAGATCGTCAGATTGCATAGTGATGTTAATATCGTCTCTGTCCGGATCTTCACAGGCAACTCTGAACTCTATTAAAGCAGTTTCATCAACATTTACTTGTTCAGGAATATCGGTGAAATAAGGATCCCTATTGACTTTATTAATGGTGATACTGACTTCACCCTCTTCATAAAGATCACCATCAGATATTGTAAATGTTGCTGTATATTCACCTTCGCTTTCATAATCAGTTCGCCATACAAAAGTGGCTGTGCCGTTGTGATCATCAGTAAACTCTACATCATCAGGAAGATCATCCGATCTATAATTGATAGTCAGATCATTTCCGTCAAGGTCTTCACCTGTAATCTCAAATCGAAGTTCCTCAGTCTCATCTTCTTCCACGGATTCCGGTATATTAGTCCAGTAAGGAGCGCGGTTGAGGTTATTAATCCTGAAACTAACTTCTATTTCAGAAGTTAGATCACCATCCGAGAGTGTGAAGACAGCCGTATAATCACCAAAGTCTTCATAACCGGTTTCCCAGTAGAATCGTCCTGAACCACCACCGTTATCCGTTAAAGTGGCTCCCTCAGGCAGGTTGTCTGATGTCATTGAGATTTCCAGATCATCACCATCAACATCACTTCCGGTAATGTAATACTCGATAACATCTGTTTCGGAAGCTTCTACACTTTGCGGATACTCATCCCAGACTGGTGAATCATTCACAGGATTGATTGTCAGCATAAAATCTTCCTCTATCGCATCATCTCGGCGTGGCGAGAGAAGCGGATTCATCATGAGATGGTTTATTGAAGATGTTGATGCAATAACGTCTCTTGATTTTAACTGCCTTATTGGTCCGACAGGTTCACCCCAATCGGCTAAAGCTGCAAGGTCTTCTCTGCTGTCATCAGCAGTGATTACAATTCTAACTCCATCCGAAAGATTGTAGTTCTGATCCGGAACGAAATACAACACATTATCATCATCGATATTCATTTGCATTTCTTCAGTATTGCCATCGAAAGTGAAGTACAACTCGTCTCCATCAGGATCGCTGAATACATCATCAAGATCGGCAATATCAATCCGGCGCGGATCGGGATCCTCGTCTATGGTAACATCATTAATATTTTGAATTACTTCCGGTGTTCTATTCACGTCTGTAACTATTATCGTGATTTCAAGTTCGGTATCGAATTCACCGTCAGATAAAGTGAATTCTGCTGTGTATTCACCGGCGTCTTCATAACCTGTTTCCCAATAAAGCGTTGCGACGCCTTCACCAATGTCGGCAAATTCAAAACCTTCAGGAAGATCATCAGAGACGTATTCGATAGTCATTTCATCACCATCGGGATCGTTACCTTCGAGCCTTATATCAAGGATATCCGTTTCATCAAGCTCTACTAACTCCGGTGGATTTATCCATTGAGGCGGACGGTTGACGTCACCGACCGAGATGGTGATCTCTGTTGTAACATCAAATTCTGCATCGGAAACCGTAAATGAAGCCGAGAAGTTACCTTCATCTTCGTAATCTGTCTGCCAAACGAATGTACCTGAATTTTCGCCATCGAAGGTAAACTCGGCTTCGTCGGGTAATTCATCCGAAGCCCAAGTGATTTCTATTTCATCACCGTCAGGATCTTCAGCGCTGATAGTGAATCGTACTTCTTCATTTTCATTAACTGCCTGATTTTCAGGTGCATCAATCCACGCTGGTGTGCGATTAACATGATAAACAGTAATTTCGACAACGCTTTCAGCCGTCAGATCACCATCGCTGACAGCGAATACTGCCTCATAAACACCTGAATCATCATAACCCGGCTGCCAGTTAAAATCGGCTGTCCCGTTATGGTTGTCAGTAAGGGTAATCCCTTCCGGCAGGTCTTCAAGATTAATAAGCGTTATGGTCAGGTCGTTTCCGTCCGGATCACTGCCGGTAACACGGAACTGAAGCTGTTGATCTTCATTTGTTTCCGCAGTTTCCGGTATATCAGTAAAGACCGGCGCCCTGTTAACATTCGTTACGGTAATTGTAACATCACTCTCAACAGTGAACTCAGCATCAGCGAGTGTAAATGTGCCAAGGTATTCACCCTCGTCATCAAAGCTTGTCTGCCAGATCAGTGTACCGCTTCCGTTTCCGCTATCAGTAAACTCCCAACCTTCCGGTAGTTCATCAGACGAAAAATCGATACTCACTTCGTCACCATCTGGATCTTCGCCATTGACGGTAAGTTCAAGCTGCTCGTTTTCCGCTATCTCGACGTTTTCCTGGAAATTAGTCCAGGCAGGTGTACGGTTGACGTCTATAACCGTAATGGTAATTGTTTCCTCAACTCTGAAATCACCATCAGTAAGTGTAAACGTCGCTGAGTATTCTCCTGCATCATCGTAGGTAGTATTCCAGGCAAATGTTCCAACATTGGTTGCGTTGTTAAAGTTAAAGGCAATCCCACCAGGAAGATCATCAGAACTATAGGTAATATTTAGTTGGTCTCTATCGGGATCACTGCCGCTTATTTCAAACCTCAATGTTTGACCTTCACGAACCTCCTGATCCGCAGGTCTATTCACCCAGGCAGGTGTGCGGTTGACATGGATAACGGTAATCGTAATTTCAGAAACCGTTTCCAATTCTCCATCTGTGACAGTGAATTCAGCGGTATATTCACCTGCGTCATCAAAGGTGGGCTGCCAGGAGAACGAGCCTGTGTTTTCACCGTCAAAGGAGAATTCAGCTTCATCAGGCAAATCAGCGAAGCGGTGGGTAATGTTAATATCATCACCATCAGGATCTTCGGCGATGATGTCAAATTCCAATAATTGATTTTCATCGATTTCGCAATCAACAGGAGCTTGTGTCCACTCCGGAGCGCGGTTTACATTTGTAACAGAGATGGTGACAACAGTCTCTACATCGTATTCTTCATCAGACAGAATGAACGTTAAAGTATGTTCACCAGCGTCATCATAGTTAGTCTGCCAGCTAAAATGCCCTGTTCCATGACCGTTATCGGTAAATTCAGCGCCTTCGGGAATGTCTTCGGTTATGGTTAACTCTTCATCATCAACATCCTCACCGATAATGTCAAATTCGATCAGGTCGCTTTCCTCAATCGTCGTATCCTCAGGTATGCTAATCCATACAGGTGGATCGTTGACAGCGTTGACGTGAACATTGAACTGTTCTTCGGTCTCGTCATCGCGACTGGGATTGTTGCCGCCGGCAAGAATGTCGGCGCTCCCTGATACGTTCCGCAAGCTGCGAACTGGACCTCTATCCCGCTCAGCGCCGATACCGTCATCAGCAATGATCGTTACCACAGCGTCACCGAACCAGTGTTCCACGGAGGAGATCTGTAACTGTGAGCCGTTAATTAGTTCAACATTAAACTGTTCAACGTTGCACGAAACATCAAATGATAGCTCATCACCATTTGGATCACTGAATACCTCATTTAGATTTGCAATCACAAACGGCTCGAAATCTTCGTCAAGCTCAACGTCGTCGATTGGACTTGTAATCTCCGGCGCATCGTTAACACCGATACCTGTCAGCGTGATCACAACACTGCCTTCGTTGGGATCGTTGGATGTTATTGTCATGGTTGCTTCAAATTCACCGACATGCTCAGGAGCAAAGGTAACGGTGAAAGCCTGCTCTTCACCGCTTGTAAGATCGAATTCGTCGCCAAAGTCAACAGTGAATCCCTCGCCGTTGATTCGTATGTTGCTTGTAGTCAGTGTGATTTCACCAACATTGGAGATCATCAGATTCTCATCATTTGCATCAGCAACGGATACTTCACCGAAGTCTATTGCTTCAGATGGTTCAGTACTGATGTCCTTTGTAGGTGTATGATCATAGTAGTACGCTCCCATATCAGCGCGGGTGCCATCGGGGTCATCATCCGATTCGGGGTCGCCTGAGTTAAGGCAGGGAGAACGGGTTTCGTTGTACTCGGGGTAGTTTTCCCAGGTTAGATGGAAGTCACCATCTTCCATTTCGGGATTAACAAACAGCGGATCGGCGTCGATGCTTCCATCCTGCCATTCGACTCCACCATCACCGGATATGGCATCAGCGCCACCCTCAACATCGGAGTAGGAGATTACAACAGTTGCATTTTCCTCGACAAGAATAGAACCATTAGTGTTACCCCAGACTATGCTGTTGATAATCTCTGCATTACACTCACCGCGTAAGTAAATACCGCTAGCATTCTCATTAGCTTCATTGTAAGCTAATGTCGAATTCTCAATGATAAAATTGTGAGCGTAATTGGGATGTGTGGAAATCGCGCCTTGGAAATTAGCGTGGTTATTGTACATCATCACTCGTATTAAGTGGATTGCCTCACCTGAGGATGATTTTGAGTATATTCCGCTTCCACCAGTGGCTCCATTACTGAAAATCTCTATATCACGAATAGTAGGCGCTGCTTCATCACAATCGATATATATTCCACCACCGGAGACAGCGCTATTTTCAGTGATTACAAGATGCTCAAGAGTTGGACTTGCATTCAGACAATAAACCGCTCCGCCATACTGTTCGAAATCATTTATTTCATATCCCGAACCGTCGATGAGTGTAAATCCTTTAAGAATTGCTTCATCTGTCTCAGAATCCATGAAGGTGACGCATGCTCCGCGACTTCTTGCATCAATCACCACTTCGCTTGGATCATCGGAATTGCCCATCAAAACAATATTCTTACCGATGAAATTTATGCTCTCCCTATATTCACCCGGCTCAACCAACACCGTATCACCGTCGGCTGATTTTTCAATGGCAGCCTGTATGGTTTCGTACTCGGCAGGAACGTTCAGGATGTTATCTTGCTCCACCGTGATAGATATTTCCGCAATGCGTGTCAGATCACCATCAGAAAGGGTCAGTGTTACAACATAATCACCGGAGTCGTCGTGGTAGGTCTGCCATGTAAAGTCTCCAGCTCCATCACCGTAATCGACAAACTCCGCTCCTTCGGGTATATCGCTATCAATACTGAGTTCTTCTTCGTCGGGATCACTTCCAGCGACGTGGAATTCGATCAGCTCACCTTCGCTTACGGTTATAGGATCGGGTAGTTCATCCCAGCGCGGACGTCGATTGACATTACCGACAGCAATATCGATTTCGGTTACAAGCGAGAGACTACCGTCTGAAGCAGTGAAGGTTGCCGAGTAGTTGCCTTCACTATTAAAGTCGGTCTCCCAACTGAAAGTAGCTGTGGAATCACCATCAAATCTGAAGTCAACCTCTTCGGGCAGGTCGTCGGAAGCCATAGTGATGTCGATCTCATCACCATCCGGATCGCCTGCAACTATCGTAAATTCTATGGTCTCCTCTTCGTGAACAGCCTGATCGATTGGTTCTCTTTCCCATTCGGGACGACGGTTGATGCCGATCACAGTTATCGTAACGTTGCGAATCACTTCGATATTACCGTCCGACATGGTGAAGCGAGCGGTGTATTCACCTTCGTCTTCAAAGGTAGTCTGCCACTGGAATGTTCCGGTATTTTCACCGTCAAATTCGAATGCCACATCAGCATCATTTGGAATGTTAATCCTGGTGTAGGTAATGTCTATTTCATCACCGTCTGGATCTGTTCCTGATAAAATAATTTCGAGAAGTTCGTTTTCGTTTACTTCAACTTCACGAGGCGTCTCTTCTGAATATTCCGGTCGTCGATTAACATGATCGATTCTGAACCTGACTTCTGTATCTACATTGTATTCGCCATCTGAAAGTGTTAAAGTGCATTGATATTCACCTGAATCATCGTAATTTGTCTGCCAGGAGAATTCTCCCGAACCACTGCCAATATCTGTGAAATGTGCTGCTTCCGGCAGGTTATCGGAAGTAAAGCTAATATCAAGGTCATCACCATCAACATCGTACCCTGAGACTTCAAATTCGATAAGCTCATTCTCATCTACCCTGATGAAATGTGACAAATCATTCCAAACCGGAGGATCGTTAACAGGTATGATGGTCACGTTGAAACCCTCTTCGATAGCATAATCACGGCTGGGATTGTTATTAAAACCGGAGCGCTCAAGCTTACTTGTGAGTAGTTGAGGCGAAGCAAGATTCGTTACACCGTCGCTTTGATTGTCAGTTGTACCTCGAAGATTTCTTATAGGACCATTATCACGTGAGGCACCGCCGACAAGAATGTCGTCTCTCCCTATTTGGTTTATAGAAAATCTCAAGACGGCTCGCTCATCCTGCTGATCATCAGCAGTAACAATCACTTCAAGATTCTCACCGTTGAAATCATCTGGCGCTTCAAGCGTAAGGATGTTGTCGTCATCAAAAGTTGCTTCAAGCGGTTCCTCCGCATCTACGTTGTAAATGAGTTCATCTCCATCCACATCAAAAAACACATCATCAATATCTACAATTTCCCAAGGACCTGAATCCTCTTCAAACTCAACATCATCGATATACTCAACTACTTCGGGTGGATCGTTGACATTGAAAATTGCTACGATAAACTCGTCATTAGTCCTTTCCTGACCGTCATCAGCGGTTACGGTAACACTTAAATCTGCTCCATAAAAATCGTTACCTGCTCCTATTGTGAGGATATTTTCGTCATCAAGATAGAGGATAAGGTCTTCGTCTCCGTCAACCGTGAATTCAAGATCATCACCATCGACATCGGTGAATACAGTGTCAAGATCGGCAATTATCCAATCTCCTGAATCCTCAGCAAATTCCTGGTCTGGGATTGCGCTTACGATTTCGGGAGCGTCGTTAATTGAATTAACCGTTACGGTAAACTCAGTTGGAGTTGCTGGATCGCGACGTGGAGAATCGGCGCCTCCGCCTGCTGAACGTAGAATACGCCCGAACGCCTCATCACGGGCTTCATTGCCATCGTCGGCTATGACGGTGACTACAGCTTCTCCGTACCAGTTATCTTCGCTGTCCAGACGTAATTGCGTGCCGTTTATTATTTCAACGACGAGGTTTTCATCCGCACTTGATGCTCTAAATGACAATTCATCGTGGTTGGCGTCTGAAAAGACAGTATCCAAATCGGCAGCGATGTACGGTTCAAAATCCTCGTCAAGTTCAATATCATCAATGGGATTAATCACTTGCGGTGGATATTCAATATAAATACTGGTTCCCTGAAGCGCTATTTCGACAGTCTCTTCATCAGGATCGTCAGATGTAACAGTAACCGTACCCTCAAAGTAACCAAGCTCAAGCTCATCGGGAGCAAATTCAACGCTTAGGGTGTAATCGTTATGAGGACGGATTACAATATCTTCATCAGGCAGATCGCCAATACTAAAGAACTCACCCTCGATGGTAATATCGCTCACTGTTAAGTCTATGTAACCGTCATTCAGAATGGTGAACTCCAGTTCGGTTGAAGTTCCGTGTTCGACTTCTTCAAAGTCAAGTAGTTCCGGTTCTACAACGATATCGGCTTCACCGGTAATGGCTAATTGAACGGTGACAACAACATCAGGATCAACCGGATCATTAGATGTAAAATGAATGTTAGCTGCATAATCACCTGCATAATCGACACGAGCATCAAGATAGACTATTAAATCCTGGTCTTCATCGGGAGTTATAATACCCCTTGCTGGGATAACAGTCAGCCAGCGCGACTCTTCAATTTCATCGTCCACAATATAATATACAGGTTGATTCCAGGGACCTAGCCACAGATTTTCACCATCGTGACCGACGCCATCCCATTCCTGGCTGCCTTCCCATTCAAAGTCATTGGCAAGATTGGTGGCGTCCCAATCGGAATTAATATCGATCTGATAAATATGACCAGGAGTATTCAACCAAAGCTCACCGCCTGAGTGAAGGTTAATCCACTGAATACTGCGAGTACTGCCTTCAATATACTGCCGGTAGTTATCGATAATCCCAACTCGGTTGCCATCTTCATTTAAAACGAGAATATTACGATTCTCATCATCGGTGATGATCATCAAGTATTCGTCAGAACTGGTCAATCCTGTTGCTCTGACTGGAGTGTCAAGGTTGCCAAGATTATTACCATCAGCGTCCCAGCGTCCGAGCCAGTTTCTTCCCCAGTTAAGGACATAGACGACACTATTCAGCCAGGCAGCTCCCATAGGATGTTGAGGCGCGATATTCCAGGAAATCACTTCAGCATAGTCATCTGCCGGATCAACAGCGCCGAGGTAATCAGTGTTATAGCACGTCAACCACATCCATTCATTTTCTCTGTCCCAAGCAATACCGGCTTTGTGACGATTATCGCCGCTGTGTTCCCAGGAGAAGCTGTTTACAATTTCACCAAGGTCATCACGTTCAGGAATTCCCCTGCTGATCCTTCGGAGTGATCTTGCATCAGTTAAATCGCGCCCTGGTTCATTTTGAATTTCAACTTCAGACCACCAACGAAGATTTTCTTCACCAACGTTACCAATGTTTAATTCGTAATCGGCTGATGAACCGGCTTCCAGTTCATCAATGATCTCGTTAAGACTAACCGTAATCCGTGGTATGGCGAGAACACTTGCCTGAAGGTGTAAAGTGAGTACTTCCTCATCGGGATCATTTGAGGATATTGTTAAAACGTCTTCAAAATCACCCTGTTCCATGGCGCCGAAAGTAATAGTGATTTGCTGCTGGTTATTTGGTGCTAAATTTAATTGTACTGGATTAGCTGTAAAATCATTACTCTGTGTAGAAATATCTTCTACATTTAATGTTTCATCGCCGATGTTTCTGATAGTTATAGGAACATCGTACTGGTATCCCGCAAATACTTCCTGGTAGTAATCACTCCAGTCAACCAAATCAGGATTTCCTTCATCAAAATGCTCCCATGTGACTTCAATGTCAGGCGCTTCAAGCACATGCATTATAACTTGGACAATCGTTTCCGGAGTTGCAGGATCATTAGAAAGGAAATAAATATCTGCTGTGTAATCACCTAAAACAAGATCAGTGGTGTTAAGCGTGAGCGCGAGTTCCATAGAATTGTTATCTCCACTTGCAACTTCGCCTTCTATTGGATCAAGCGTGATCCAACGAAGTTCAGAAACTCCATCATCGTATATACGAATGTTAGAAGGTGAGTAGCCGGCTGCCCACATGTTCTGACCGTCATGTCCGACACCGCCGTAACCGGTTCCAGCATTGCCATTGTAGGCATTGAAACTGACTGCGTCTTCGTAATCGAAGCACTGCCATTCTTCCTGATCTACACCAATCTGGTAAAGCATACCGTTATTGTATGCCATCATCCAGAGCGGGGCGTCGCCGTGCTCTGGCACCCATTCCAGACCGTAGTTGTAGATGTTGTTATGGTAAGCGTAGTGGTTGTTGATGTTGCCGACCTGCTGACCAATGTGATCATCATCATCCATCTCGTAAACCCTGATAGGCTGGTTGGCTTCCGAGGTCATCATGAACATCAAGTCATTTTCGTTGTCAAAGGCAAGTCCGTAACAGGTGGTCGGCATTTGGATGTTTCCGACATTGTTGCCTTCGAAATCGTAACGACCCATTGAGCTCGGAGCCCATGCACCCATCCATGCCAAGCCGTGATACACGCCTCCGTCCATAGAGTTACCGGGATTGACGCGAGCCACCTCTTCGAAGTTTTCGTAGTTGGAGTCGTGAGTGTAGGCGGCAGCAGTTCCATTATTGTAACAAGACACCCACATCACCTCATTTTCACGATCCCAGCCAACGATTGAGCAGTAATTATTGGCAGCATTGATGCCGTTAAACGCACCAAGCAAATCGCCTGCATTATCTCGTCGAGGCACTCCGTTATTCTTAGCGTTGCGAAGTGAACGTTTATTCTCATCCCTCTCCGGTTCGCCTGTTAAATCTACATCCACTTCAAAGCGCAGCAAAGCATCGCCCTGATTTTCAACAGTAACGGTTCTCTCAATGATATTTCCCAGCATGATAAAATCTTCAATTTCATCGGGATCGATAACAATCTCGGGCGCGTTTTCCACAACAGCGGTCATTGGAATCCGAACCTGTGGATGTGCTTCTGAATTGCTGGAAATTTCTAATGTAGCGTTATATTCACCCGCATCAGTTGGCTCAAACAGCAGTTCAACATTCCGTCGTTCGTTTGGTTCAAGATCTAACCTGTTAATGTTAGGTGAAAAAGCTCCATCATCTATTTGAATCGAATTTACTTCAAGTTGTGTGACTCCGCTGCTGATTACTGTAAAAACAATTTCGTACTGTAAATCTTTATATATCCCTTCAAAAGCTTTATTCCAGTCAATACTGTCAGGATAACCGTAGTCATCCGACCAGACAACTTCAATGTCAGGAGCATCATCAACGTTCATAGTCACAGGAAATTCAATAGTTACATTATCCGGATCGTTAGTTTCTATCCAGACAGCGCCGCGATACTCACCACCAATTAGTCCTGTAGCATCCAGAGTAACCGTAAAATTGCGACTACCGTCAGCAGCAATCTCTGCATCGGTAGGATCTATTTGTAACCAGTTAGATTCTACAACACCATCATCGTAAATACGAATGTTAGAAGGTGAGTAACCGGCTGCCCACATGTTCTCGCCATCATGACCAACAGCGCCGTATTGAGCGCCGAGGCTGCCATTATTGAAAATTGTGAAGCTGACAGCATCTTCATAATCGTAGCACTGCCATTCTTCCTTGTCAACACCAATCTGGTACAGCATACTGTTGGAGTAATTGAACATCCACAATGGGGCGTCACCATGAGCAGACACCCATTCTATACCGTATTCGCTCTGGTTACCGTGGTAAGCCATGTGGTTGTTGATGTTGCCGATCTGTTCACCCAGGTTCAGATCATCCATCTCATAAACCCTGATAGATTGGTTGGCTTCCGAGGTCTGGTGAAAACATAACTCGTTTTCGGAGTCGAAGGCGAGTCCATAAACAGTAGTCGGGAATTGGATGTTCCCGACATTGTTACCTTCGATGTCGTAACGGCCTAATGTCGTCGGAGCCCAAGCGCCTATCCAGCACAAGCCTCCATACACGCCTCCGTCCATGCAGTTACCGGGATTGATGCGAACCACTTCTTCGAAGTTTTCGTAGTTGTTATCGTGAGTGTAAGCGGCTACTACTCCATTGTTGTAGTTGGATACCCACATCACTTCCGCATCGGAATCCCAGCCAAGGATTGAGCAGTAATTGTTAGCGGCATTGATGCCGTTAAACGAACCGAGCAGCTCACCTGCATCATCGCGACGAGGCGCATTACCACTGTGAGCGCTACGGAGAGAGCGAGCGTTAACATCGCGATTCGGTTCAGAATAAGATTCTGTTTTTAAGGCAACTACAAGGCGTGACTCTCCATCATTACTAATAGTAAGATTATGTTCAGCAACCTCACCAGTTATTAAATCATCCTGAAGACTTTCCGATTCCATTGTAATAGCAGGAGGCCCAAACGTCTCGCCTATTAACGGAACCGGATATTCTTCACGCTCGGCTGCGTTTGAATTGATAATCATTGTTACTTCATGTTCACCGGACTGATCCGCTTCGAGAGTAACTGTAACAACAACTTGTTCATCTGGTTCAATAGTGAATTCATCATTATCGACGCTAAAGAATTCCGCTCCTTCACCGTGGAAATCAATACTGGCGACGTCAATATCTTCATCATCATAGTTATATAAATTAAGTTCAAGGTCGTAAGCAACATTATTGTATAGGTCGTCAAATGCCATATTCCAGTTTACTTCCTGTGGAAAACCGTAATCATCATCCCACTCAACAACAAGATTCGGCGGTTCAGAGATATAGAGTCTGACGTTAAGCGTCGCAGCATGATTATTAGGATCATTGGAGCGGAAGATAACATCAGCCTCATAGAATCCAACGGATCTGTGAATAGCATCAAGAATGAGGTTTATTTCGGTGTTCTCGCCTCCGTTGACTACTCCTTCCGTTGGTTCATAAGAAATCCAACCTCGCTCGGTGACTCCATCGTCGTAAACGCGAATGTTACTCGGCGTATAACCGGCACACCACATATTCTGACCATCGTGACCTGCGCCACCGTAACCTGTTCCAGCATTGCCATTGTAAGCATTGAAGCTGACAGCATCTTCATAATCAAAGCACTGCCATTCTTCCTGATCTACACCAATCTGGTACAGCGTACCGTTATTGTAAGCCATCATCCAGAGCGGGGCGTCTCTGTGCTCGGGCACCCATTCCAGGCCATAGTTGTAAATATTATTGTGGTAAGCATAATGGTTGTTGATGTTGCCGATTTGCTGGCCAATGTGATCATCATCATCCATCTGATAAACCCTGATAGGCTGGTTGGCTTCCGAGGTCATTATGAACATTAAGTCATTCTCGTTGTCAAAAGCGAGTCCGTAACAGGTGGTCGGCATTTGAATGTTTCCGACATTGTTGCCTTCGACGTCGTATCGACCCATTACCGACGGAGCCCATTGACCCATCCAAGCCAAACCGTGATAGACGCCTCCGTCCATGCTGCTGCCGGGATTGACGCTTGCTACCTCTTCGAAGTTTTCGTAGTTGTCGTCATGCGTATAAGCAGCAGCAACCCCATCGTTGTAGTTGGAAACCCACATTACCTCATTTTCACGATCCCAACCAACTATTGAGCAGTAATTATTTGCAGCATTGATACCATTAAATGAACCAAGCAGATCGCCAGCATCATCGCGACGAGGAGCATGTGCTCTGTTCACGCCTCGTAATGATCTATTGTTTTGATCGCGTTCCGGCTCATTAATTATCTCATGTTCAACCGTAAACCGAAGATTAGCTTCACCATTGTTTGAAACTTCGATTGGGATTTCACTAACCCAGCCAACATAGAGGCTGTCATTAATCTCGTCAGGTTCAAGCGCTATTACAGGTGGCCGGAGAGCTGCGGCATGAACGGCAATTGTGTATTGAGGATTAGTCTCAGTATTATTCCGAATTGTGATAACAGTATTTACTTCACCTGCTTCATCGGCATTGAAGTTAAAATTAACTTCTCGCGCATCATCTGGTTCTATAACAAAATTGTCCGCATCAGCGCTGAAATAACGATTTCCGGGTGTAATCTCAATTATCTCTAAATCTCTTCTGCCTGTATTTCGTATTGTAACAGGAACTTCATAACGGATGCCGGTAAACACTTCCTCGTAAACGCTATTCCAATCGATCCGATCAGGAAAACCGGCTTCTTCAGTCCAGATAATCTCGATGTCGGGTCTCAAGATTTCAGCAGTTGCAATTAGAGCAATTTCATATTCACTATTTTCGGCATCACTGGAATAAATTGTCATCGTTCCTTGGTGTTCACCCTCCCTGTTAGTTGAGAACGTTACTATCAATTCACCAACATCACTTGCTGGAACGGTGAGTTGATCATCCTCAACAAAGAACGCTGCATTATCCACCCTAACGCTGTCAATACTCAGCGCTGCAGTGCCTTCATTATAAACATCAAGACCAATATCGTAGTCATATCCAACTAAGACATTATCATAAGCCGCATTCCAGTTTACGTTATCTGGGTAACCGAATTCATTATCCCATACTACATTTATTAGTGGTATTCCGATTACTTCAAGAGAGACTGTTACAATTACATCGAGGTTTTCGGGATCGTTTGTGAGTATATGAATATCAGCGGCATAATCACCTTCTATCAACTCCTCAGCATTGATGATCACATCGAAATCCCGATTGCCTTCAACAGCGATTTGACCGGATACCGGTTCAATACGAATCCACTGCTCCCAGACACGAGAGATCGCTATAGCTCTTTCAGCTACGAGGTAATCTTCCTCATCACGCAGAATCTCAAAACCGTGTTCTTTGTCAAGATCCTGCAAGCCAACCAATTGACGACCATCAGGCGAGCCAGTTTCGGCATATTGATATTTGATCATACCGGTTGCATATAGTATTATCTGGAAAGTCCAATTTCCCAGACCGCTCCAGTGCGGACAGTTCTCCCAGCTTAGTACAGCCATTTCGTCATCAGTCCAGAAGTAATATTCACCGCCATCACTTGGATTCCAGTCACTCATGGCAACACCAAGGAAGTTATCAGGCGCTCTGTTAGTCGGTAATTCTTCCCAGTTTGCATAAGAGTAGAATGCTCTATTGTTAGTAAAAGAAGCCCAGCCGTTGGAGCACATTCTGACTGATGTGTAAGTATTACCATAGTATTCAAATTCGAAACCAAGGTCATAAGGACCACGGCTAACATCGTTGCCCATAGGTACTTCAGTGACGTCTTCATGATGACTAACATCAATCCATGAGTATGTTGGTCCGTCTTCTTCATCGTTATCGCGCCATTTATACTCTATTTCATCCGGACCGCCACGCCTGTCGCGTCTTGGCGCTCCTTCAGGTTCAAGCGTTATGTCAACCTCAGTATTATAAACCAGCGTTGTATCACCTTCATTAGCGACATTGTAGTTAAGAGTATCGCGGTTGCCGGTGTTAATCTGGGCATTGAGCGCTTGAGGATTGACTACGATAATCGCACGATAGGGCTCCTGATGCCAGTAATAGGCGCCCATGTCGGCTCGTGTACCTTCAGGATCGGGAATTCGATCCGGATCACCTGTATCAATGCAGGGAGATTTTGTTTCATCCTCATCACGCCAATTCTCCCATGTCAGATGAAAGTCCCCTCTGTCCGGATCAGCAAAGAGAGGATCGGTTTCAATATTACCCTCACCCTCATATCCATCCTGAATATCGCTGTAAGTCACTCGTAGTTCGCCATCTCCTGCAATCTGGGCAGGCTCATTGCCCCAGAAAATACAGCTCATCGGTCGAATCTGACAATTCTCATCTGTGTAGAATCCTCCACCTTCACGGTTGGTCGTATTTGCGCAGATTGTGCAATTATATATAATCGGCATTGAATTATAACAACTTATACCACCTCCGTCACGGTTGGCAGTGTTTCCAATTATACTGACAAACTCTATAACACAATCGGATTCATTCATATATATACCACCACCGGAAGCAGCCTGATTAGCTTCAACCTCTAATCTCCTTAGTGTGGGATGCGCTCGCGAGATCAGGATTCCACCACCCTGATCAGCCTGCCCGTTGCGAATGGTGAATCCTATTAGATTTGAGTTTTCGGTTTCACTGGTATTGAATGTTACAACACTTCCGTTTCCACCGCCGTTTATGATAGTATTGTGGATATAATCTTCATCATTGGTAATAATGTAGAGACTGGAGACAGTGATCTCCTTGCCTGTAAAATCGATATTCTCTGTATATTCACCAGGTTGCACCATGACCGTATCACCATCTTCTGTCGCATCGATTGCTTCCTGGATTGTCCCATATTCATCCGGCACGTTAAATACTCTTACATTGCCCTGATTAAAGAAAAACGCTCCTATGTCAGCGCGCGAACCGTCGCGGTCATTCCGTGAATCAGGATCGCCTGTATCAATACACGGGCTGTCTTCAGTGAGGTGAAAATCACCACGACCTTCATCAACCCAGCCAGGATCCTGGTTAATGTTTCCGGTACCGCCATAACCGCCCTGAATATCGCTATAGGTAATTGGCATATTATCCGGCATACCAACTCGATCATTTCCCCAGAAGATAGAATTAATAATAGATGCATCTGAATTATTGAACGTGGATATGCCGCCGTTGCCAAGTTGAGCTGTATTATTAGCAACGGTCAGATTGACGAGCACGGGATCGGATACCTGAGTGCTGTAAATACCGCCTCCGTGTCTTACGGCTACGTTATCAACAATTAAAAGGTGATCAAGTGTCGGCTCAGAGGCGTTTATATAGAGACCTCCACCATAATTTGATCTTCCATTTGTTATGGTAAAGCCGCATAGAATACCTTCAGGGGTAACATCGTTGCGAATATTAACAACCGAGCCGATCTCGTCACCGTCGATGATAGTACGTTCAATAAACGTATCATCTCCGGTTGTGAGATAGAGACTTGCAACAGTAATGTTTTTTGCGATGATGAATATATTCTCGACGTATCGACCAGGCTGGACGAGAACGGTGTCGCCTTCTTGAGCGGCATTTATCGCATCCTGAATGGTTTCAAAATTGTTAGGGACATGTCTGATACGTGCTTGGACAGAATTTCCGCCGATTGTCAGTAAGAGTAAAACGGCGGTGCAGAATATGACGGCAGAACGCATGGTAACCTCCTATGAGACACGAAAAACAGCATAAATAGTTTCGCTGAAAAAAAAGGAACAATTATGCAAACTATATCAAATACAAAATAACATATAATATATGTAGAATCAAGTGATGCAGGTCACATTATAAAATTAGATTACGAACTTGAGTAAGTATCTGACAATACAATAGATAAGCACATTTTGTGAAAATTGTAAAAGGATTGAGCTTTAACAGTGGGATTATCGTTTGAAAAGAGACAATTCAATATAAAAAATAAGAGTAATAAAACAGCTTAAATCTGTTATTATTCTGATGGAAAAATGACGCTCAAATCCTGATTGTTTATACACTGACTTTTTATAGAAGGTTGTATTACTTATATTTGTACATTGAAAATTGTTTATCTAAAAAACAATTGACTTATTTACGGAGAGGTGCCGGAGTGGTCGAACGGGGCGGTCTCGAAAACCGTTGTAGGCTCTGCTTACCGTGGGTTCGAATCCCACCCTCTCCGCTGCAAGTAAGAGAAGTCCGGTTGATTAACTCGTTATTTACTTCGCAAGTAGCCCGATTCCCAATATCAATATTCCCGTTCCTTCGCCTGATGTGAAGATATAATCATAACGCGCCATGGGCTCGATTCTATCTGAAAGTGTTATTGACAATCCTGCCGATAGACCGGGTTTGACTTCAGCTCTCTCAGGGATGATTACATCCCGATTGAGAGCAATATCCCCCGATACGTGAAAGCCCTTGACGATGACCTTCGGACTGCGGATATGACAGACGCCAAATCCGCCTTCTATATCAACGCCAAGGTTTTTTGGAAAAGTAACCAGTCGATAAGATACCAAGCCCATCAATTTAGTGATTGATTGCCAGCCGTCTTCGCGTTCGATGTTGAACTCGCGCGAGTTGGTTTTCAGTATCTCTTCTGAATTAGGCAGCCAGCGGTTGACTCCGAGTCGAAGTCCGAACCTAAGTTTGTTAGATTCCCCGCCGTAAAAATCGAGTCCGGCAGCATAACCAGGTTTCCAGACATCAGCAACGCTGCCAATTGGCATAGAGTATCCAAAGCGCGGGATGATGTTATTATCAGCGACAGCAGCATCAGAGAATACTATTGATGCAATTGAGAGTATTGATATGATTAATTTGAAACGGTTCAAGTTGATTCCTTTTTTCTTGCTTACCTGCTTACTTGCTTACTTGTTCACTTGCTTACTTTATAAGCATTATCTTCTTCATCTTCAATCCGAATGGTGACTCACCTTTTAGTATGTATAATCCCGACGGCAATTGCCCGGCATTTATTGATAACTGATGAGCGCCTGTGGAATAGTCTCTCTCGCTAATGTTCATTACATTCCTACCCGACAGGTCATACAATGCAATTTTCACCTTTGCATCTTCGCTGAGATTGAAACCAACCGTCAGCCTGCTGTTAAAAGGATTAGGATATGGATTATCAAGCTCGAAAGTCGCAGGTGGTAGCGCGATTGAGTTCACCAGAGGAGGCTGCACATCAGAAGCGAGAAACAGTATGTCGTCTATATAAACGCCGTCTTCCTCAATGAAAGAATCGCTACGGATATGGAAACGGAAATGAAAAAACGGCTCTCCACAGTAATCGTCAAGAGGAATTACAAACCTGCGCCAGGGAGCATACTGTTGTAGATTTTCAATCGGAGCATTCCATGGGCGTTCAGGGATGTTCTCCAAAATCGAAATTTCCTGATGAGCTGGAGCGACTGGGATCCACGTCCAGTCATCGGGATCTATACCGGCAGCTCCGTCTATGGAAACCTCCACCCACATTGAATCATATCCTGGCTCAAGCGCCTGATTAAGCCAATACACTAAAGCAGCAGTACCGGCAGTTGATAAATCAAAATTGTCATCAAGCAGATTATACGGCGCACACCAGCTATCCTCGTTTTTGATAGTGCTGATATTTCTTGAATCCGTCAGGCAGCTTAGACCGGAATGAGACATGCTGGAAGTTAATTCCCAGCGCGATAACGAGTCAGCGCCTACGCCATAAGGATTTACGATGTTGTCGGTAGTATATAAAATACTTCCACCGTCAAAATTCTGTTCAATTAAAGCAACTGCTTTAGATAGAATAACCTTTTTTTCAACTGTTGAATCAAGTTTAATTTCTATTCTACGCGGGACGAATTTGTCTTCGCAAAGGAAGGTCAGACAGTAGGCTCCTTCAGGCAGCTCAGTTCCGAATCTGCCGTTATGAACGGTATATTCAAATTCTACGCCGGGAAAATCAACCGGAACTTCTATTGGAACGGGATCGCCAAGTCCGGCAATATTGCCCAATCCCATGTAACCGGGAGAACTCAACTGGCGGATAATCAGATCAACATTTTCGTCAATTAAAACACTGTCGGAAGTCATCAGGTTAATATAAAGAGAATCGACAGGCGACTCTATTATTTCAACTTTTCGGCAATAACCGACACTTGCTGACACCAGCGCACGGCGTGTATAGTATCCGAATTTACGAACTGTCAGTGTATCAGTAAATCCATTAAGCGTCAGCCAGTGATAAGTACCGGTGTGGGCACTTGTTGTTCGATAGGGTAGCATTTTACTCGACAGACTTGGTATGTCAAGCCAGGTTTGAAGTGGATTGCCATTAGAATCGAAGGTTCTGATATCCATCCGATGCTGTTCAATATCACCTTTTTCGTCGGATGATGTGCGTTCGACGCTTGCAGCGCTGTTCAGCAAGTACTCAACGCCAAGGTGACAGCCGTCGATTACTTCCATGATACCGGCTGAATCAGGTTGCATACCACTGGGACCGGCGGCTCCGATTTCCATTCGCATTGATATGGATCCGTATTTCCAATAAAAGTAGCAATCTGGTTCGCCTGCCCAGGTTGAGATAGGGGATGCTAAATATTGATCTCCACCACCGAATTTATTGGTTCGCTTCACCATTCCATCGCAAAGCGTCTTGATAGCATCAATATCCGGAGAAGATTTAGAGAGTTCACCCATTGCTGGATAGCCTCGACCCCAAGGGTAATATACACGTTCAGCTACATTCCCGGTCCGAGAACTGTGAAGGGTTAAGATAAACAACGGTCGGTATTTATCGACGAATTTATCGAGCGCTTGCGATTCTGCTTCGCTTAGCGGGCCGGGACCACGATAGTAATCATAGAGTTCATTTCTTCCGGGTTTCAGGAAGCCATCGCCATGCGACCAGAATAATGGGAAATTACGAGCCAGATCAACTCCGGAAGTATCTCCTCCCCAGCCCGGGCTGTAACGAAAGCGACCATCCTGCATATTGTTACGTTTGTTTTTACGCCATGATGGTTCAACCGAAAACACCACGTTCGTACCTTCAGGATTGGATGTCGGAATGAACCAAGTATCCACTTCCTTGAACCATTGTCTCGAATATTGATCGCTGCGCCTGATGAGTTTTTCAATCAGCCACATCGACATCTCAATTCCGAGTACCTCCTCAGCGTGGACATCGTGGAACAGCACAGCCGGTCTCTGAAGAGCGTCTTCGCTGGTTGTGTCATTAACATCATTGTTGATCTTCAGCGCATAGATCGGAATCTTATCCTGTTGGCTATACCCGATCAACTCCACTTTACAATAATCTGGCAGTGAGTCTTGCAAAGCAAACATACGCGCATATATTTCATCGACAGTATGGTATGCCGGATCGTTGATGCTGGCGAAAAGCAAACCACCAGATAGAATCAACGTTATTGT
The DNA here is from genome assembly GCA_021734165.1 of bacterium. Lineage (GTDB taxonomy): Bacteria > Electryoneota > AABM5-125-24 > Hatepunaeales > Hatepunaeaceae > JAIPJL01. The sequence goes on from JAIPJL010000023.1 coordinate 21,481, forward strand.
AAAAAATAAAAATATCTTAATTTTCGGCTTTTTCATTAACTTGAACTTTCTAACTTGCTAACTTGTCAACTTTCTAACTATAAATATACACACGTGGCACGCGTGCTGTCAAGCCACAGAGCAACTCGTAAGGTATCGCGTCAATTGCTCTGCATAATTCCCAAAGCGGTAGTTCATGTTCATCAGCGCTACCGAAAAGGATGATTTCATCACCGAGATAGGCTTCATTTCCGGCGTCAATCGTGATTTGATCCATCGATACAATCCCTACCACAGGACATCTTCGTCCTCGCAGAATAACAGATCCACAGTTGCCAAGTCTGCGCGGATACCCGTCACCGTAACCGATTGGCAGAGTAGCTATCCAGCGGTTACCAGGTGATTTCCAGGTTGAGTCGTATCCCAACGGCGTCCCTGCCGGAGGATATTTTACGTAAACGACTCTGGTTTTTAAGGTCATTGCAGGCTGCAAATCAAGTTTACCAATCAAGTGCTGATTTGGTGGATAACCGTAGAGCATTAATCCCGGGCGGACCATATTGTATGTTGATCGTTCAGGAAGTTGCATAAGCGCGCCGCTATTAGCAGCGTGTATGTAAGGTGGATTAATGGCAAGTTTTGAAGCTAAACCGACCACTTCATCAAAGCGATCCAACTGTGTTTCAGCAAAGGACGTGTCTTCAGCATGTGCGCTGGCAAGGTGTGTGTAAAGTCCCTTGATTTCGAGGTGTTTAAGCTTGGAGATTGCCGAAAAAAGCTTCTCCGCGCTGTGATATTGCTGCCCAATGCGTCCCATACCGGTATCGATCTTAATGTGGATATTTGCTTTGACGCCTTGTTTTGAAGCGATTTCATCAGCATGAACAGCTTTCCAGATCGAAGAAATGGTAATTTCGAGGTTGTAATCGAGGTAGCGTTTTATCTGCTCGTCAACAAGACCGCCCATAACAAGTATCGGTAATTCAATGCCTGCTTCGCGGAGTACTACTCCTTCTTCGAGAAAACTTACTCCAAGGTAATCCGCTCCGCAGTCAGTAAACTCCTGGGAAACACGGATGAGTCCATGACCGTAAGCCTCTGCTTTGACGACAGCCATGACTTTCGCAGAGCCTGCCAAATGCCTGGCAACTGCAAAGTTGTGTCTTAATGCCGAGAGTGAAACCTCAGCGCGTGTTGGGCGGGTGTTTGTCATGGATTTTTAAGCAGTTAAACATCCCCCAGCTTTTCAGCAATGTAATTCCCAACCTGATCCTTGTCAATTCTAACTTGTTCTAGTGAATCCCTAAAGCGAACGGTAACGGTATTGTCCTCAAGCGTGTCAAAATCAACTGTGATACCGAAGGGGGTGCCAATCTCGTCCATGCGGCGGTAACGCTTGCCTATCGATCCCTGAAAGTCGTAGAACACCCGCCAGCGTTTGCGTAAATCCTTGTAAATCGACTCAGCGATTTCAGGAAGTCCGCCCTTCTTAACCAACGGAAATACAGCCGCTTTAATAGGAGCGATCTTGGGATCGAGCGCAAGATAAATTCGTTCTTCACCAGCCTGCTCGTCCTCGCGGTAAGCATCCCACAACACAGTGAGCATCATGCGGTTAAGTCCGGCTGATGTCTCGACTATATGAGGATGGAATCGCTCGCGCGTCTGGTCGTCGAAGTAAGTCATGTCCTTACCGGATGACTCCTGATGAGCTTTAAGGTCGAAATCGCCGCGGTCGTGAATGCCCTCGACTTCACCCCAGCCGAAGGGAAACTCGTATTCGATGTCCCAGGCTTCCTTGGCGTAGTGAGCGAGCTTGTCCTGCGGATGCTGGAGCCAGCGCAGTTTTTCAGGATCGATCGCCAGCGAAAGGTAAAAATTCCAACGTTTTTCTTTCCACTCGTTTAACGCTTCACTCGTTTCACCCGGTTTAACGAAATACTGCATCTCCATCTGGGTAAATTCGCGTGTGCGGAAGATGAAGTTTCCGGTGGTAATCTCGTTTCTGAAGGCTTTACCTATCTGGGCAATACCGAACGGAACTTTGAGACGCGCCGATTCCTGCACGATCTTCCAGTCAAGGAAGATTCCCTGGCAGGTTTCGGGGCGCAGATAGACCTCTGAACCGGGTTCTCCTGTTGAGCCAATATTGGTCTGGAACATCAGATTAAACTGACGGGGAGGTGTAAGAGTGTCTTTAGCGCCGCAATTTGTACATTGATTATAGCTTTTAAGCACGTATTCAATTATAAGTTCATCAGCATCTTCAGAAGGCGTTTTTATTCCGCTGAATTGTTGAAATTCAGCGAGAGCAAGAATTTTTTCGAGGACTTGTCGTTCCGGGCTCTCCTCGGATAGATCAGAAGGTTTTATCAGTTCATTATCATTAAAAGCTCCTGAAATAATTTCAAATCTGTCCATAAGTTTCTTATAACATTCTTTCACAAATTCATCTGCTCTAATTCGTTGTTTACAATTCTTACACTCAATCATCGGATCGCTGAAGTTTTTCAAATGCCCCGACGCTTCCCAAACCTGCGGATGCAGGATGACTGCGGAGTCGAGTCCGACGATATTCTCATGGTTACGTGTCATTTCATCCCACCAGAGCCGGGAGATGTTGTTCTTTATTTCCACGCCGTAGGGACCATAGTCGTAAGTCGAACCCACACCGCCGTATATTTCGGATGACTGAAATACTATGCCGCGTCGTTTGCAGAGCGCTACCAGCTTCGCCAGCGGATCAGTCTGTTTGTTTTTGTTTGCCAAGTAAAGACCTTCTTATGTTTAATTTCACAGGCGGGACGCCTGCCAATCTGCCAAAGGTGGATTATTTGTTTCTCACCAGATCAGAAATACAATACTACACCCAGATCAGTACGTTCATATCCTAAATTAAATGAGCGAGTCTTGCTTGTTTCTCTATCGAATTCATCATTATCCCACCGCTCGTTGATGTCCGTTCCCCACCTGTAAACAAATTTCATTTTATATGAAGCCACAAGACTTAATCTGGGAAGTAAAAACCACTCGAATCCTATATCACCTACCATACCGACATCTATATACTTTGATTCCAAAGTTCTTGAATTATATAAATCATAATTTTCTAAATCACTGTATTGATATTGGAATGTTGGTCCAATTCCCCAAAATGGCATGAGGTTGGATTGCCGATCAAAGTACATCAAATAGACAGCGGAAATCCTCACTATCCTGTCATAACTATCTCTGACAGACTCTCGTACTATTAGAGTGTCATCAAACGATTCATCGATCCATTCATCATCATAGATTCTCCCATCAAATCCGAATCTGAGTTCAAGTGCCTGAGTAGTCGAGAAGTGATGCCTGCCTGCGAATAAAAATCCACTGTAAGAAGCAATAAGCAAATTGCTTCCTGTCTGGAACAGGAATGCATTATCTCTTGCTACGGGTTTGTTATTTTGCCAGTCTTCCGGTTCTGTCTCTGCTGCAATGGAAACAAAAGCCAGACAGCAAATAATTACGACACTCAGAATAAAACGCATAATCCACACCTATTAATTAATGCCTGCTATCCGCCAAAAGTGCATATCTTGTAAATGGCTACTTGTAACTTTCTCAGTGAGTAAACACGGACAACACAAAGCGTCTTTCACAGGTAGTCCGTGCCACCCGATCAGAAATACAAAGCTACACCCAAATTAGTGTTTTGGTACTCAAAATCAAACAATCTCGTCTTGCTTGTTCGTTTATCACTTTCGTTATTAACCGACCTTTCGTACGTATATGTTTCCCACCCATAAAGAAGTTTCATTTTGTATGTAGCAGCAAGGCTTATTCTGGGAAGTATAAACCACTCGAATCCGATATCACATATCAGACCGACACCAATATTCCTTGACTCTGAATAGTATAAGTAACTATAATTACCGTAATCGGAATAGCTGTAATAATACTGAAATGCAGGTCCAATTCCCCAAAATGGCATGAGATTGGATGGTCGATCAAAGTACATCAGATAAACGGCAGAAAACCTTGTTGACCAACTATAACCATCATCGTTTCTTTTCCAGACAATTAGAGAATCCTCGAAGTTCTCATGCTTAATATTCTCAACGAAAGTACTACCGTTAAATCCGATTCCGAGCTCAATTGCACGGGTAGTCGAGAAGTGATGCCTGCCAGCAAATAAAAGCCCACTGTATGATCTGATATTCAAATTTGTTCCTGTCTGGAACAGGAATGCATTGTCACCTGCAACTGGTTTGTGATTTTTCCAGTCTTTCTGTTCTGTTTCCGCTGCAACAGAAATACTGATTAGACAGCAGATAATTACAACACTAAGTAATAAACGCAAATTCAACTCCCACTAATTAGTCAACTTTTACTATTTCAAAGGCAGATACATGTCAAAGGCGACTTGCTAAATTGTTTAGTATGGCTTCCTGGACTGAATTTTACCTGAGATAAAACACAAGTTGTAAAGCCATCATCTCACTTTCAAAACTATACATTTCATAGGTGGATTCACTATTTGAAAGAGTATTTCTATTTATTGCTTTGTATATTCTTTTCTCATACTCAAAGTATATCCGATAATTTGCTATGAAACTAATCCAATCAGATATAATAAACTCAATTCCAACGTCTGCATTTAAGCAAGGTGTAATTTGAGTCCAATCATCATCCTGTGATGTGGAATAATAATCCGGATTATAAAGCATTCTACTATGATTGAGCAACACGTTTATACCTGGACCAACTCCAATGAAAGGATGAACATTTGAATGATTAAAAACGTAGAAAATATATTGCATTCCAATTTTAAAATCAAGGTTTTCAGAACTAGATCTACTGTGAGCAGGTCCATAATAATTCTGTTCTTGTTCAGAGTATAACCAGTCAAAACCAATACTTAACTGAATTGCACGATTCTCGGATGTGTGATATTTACCAGCCACCATAATTGAACCCCAAAATGGCTGTAATTTCAATCCGATTGCCCCTTTATGATGTGGATCATGCTCACCTGAAGTATCAGCATTTACTATCTGGTCTTGTGCCAAAAGAGATGAGAACCCATACAATAGGATCAGAGATAGAGCAACAAAGAGGGTTCTGTTTTTCATTTTGGACTCCCAATATTTAATTAGATTCTTCGTAAGCAGGTTCCCCACCTGCCAATCCGCTAAAGGCGGATATCTTGTTACTCATCGCCGACAGGAATGTCGGCGCTCCCCGAGCCATACTATAACCACTCCACCTTGCCGCTTTTCAGGCAGTGCAATGCCGCTATAATCCTTAAATCCCCATCATAAACTTTCTTCCGGAAAATATCGCTGTGATAAAGTATTTCGTCAACGACTCGCAAGGCATTAGCTTTGCAGACTTCCGTTTCGAGCGTTTCACCCTCCAGATCGGGATTTGTCTCTCGTACTTTTTCAGCAACCGGAATGACGTGATCGATCACTCTTGTCATAAATCCTTGAAGTCTGTCACCTTTGACGCCAAGTTTAATAGCGCCGCAGTCGGTGTGGCCCATGACGATGATCAGCGGAATGTTAAACTTGTAAACACTGAGTTCAAGTGAACCAAGCTCAATATCATCGTAAATATTACCCGCATTACGCACTGAGAAGATGTCACCGATACCCTGATCGAAAACCAGTTCCACCGGCGCTCGCGAATCGGCACAACTCAGTATTGACACAAATGGCGACTGACCTTCATGAAAAGTCTTATGCCGCAGTTCTTCATTCAGGTTTGGATGCTCGAATTGCTCCGATGCAAACCGGGCGTTGCCTTCTTCAAGGCGTTTTAAGGCTTCGTCAATTTTGGTCATACAATTTCCTTTAGAAAATACCTCTCGATTTTTTTTGTTTTTTACCAATTGAATCTTCGAGCATCCATGATTCGAATCCTACCGCAGTCTTGCCCTTGCTGACATGTAAATAGAGGGCTGTCTGGAATATAGCCTGAAGCGTTGACTGAACCAACGCCAGCAGGATTAAGTATAGCACAGCAATACCTATCGAGAAAAACAGAACTGACATTCCTCCTCCGGCAAAGACGGTCAACAGAATGAGCAGAAATGCCGGTATTGCGAGAAGGAAGAACACCAAACCGAAACTGAAATTACCAATAAGCTGCTCACCCCAGGTTTTCTTAAGCAGTCGTGTGGATTCTTTCAGTGATTCTATCGGACCTTTGTTCTCGATGATCAACACAGGAATCACAAGGAAACTTACAACTGTCCATGCTAAACCAATCAAACTTGCGACAATTGAACCAACAATATTGGATCGTTCTTCAATCATACGCAGGATCATTCCCACTGTGGCGGAAACCAATGCCCAACCGGCAATGGAGGTTATCCTTGAAGCAGCGGCTTTCAATCCGTCGGAAACAGTTGGATCGCCGCCGTCCATTCGTATTTTAGCGCAAGCGACTATTGCAGCGTTGAAGAAAATCATAACAAAATAATTACAGAAATAGTAGATAAAGAAAACGAAATAATTGCCAAACTCCTTATCATTAGAATTTTGCAGATGTCCGCCTGTATAAAGCGGATAAATGAACGAAGCAAAGATAAGCAAGCAACAGACACCGGAGATAAGTGGGAAGATCAGCATCTCCTTGTCTTTTTTAAGTACTTCCCAAGATGCTCTCATCAATTCAAATGTTCGGGAAATTTTACCCATAGCAATACCCCTCAAGATTTAATTTATAGTAATCTTCCATATAACTCAGTCCGCCTATCGTTCAAAATATGGTTATTCATTGTGATCATCTTCTCATCCGCCAGAACAGGTTTGATTTCAGCAGAGATGATCTCTTCCGTATCTGTGCCAGCCTGAGCGAGCGTTTCGCCGCGGTTGCCGAGTATCTGGCTGCCTCCAGTGAAGGTCAGCGCTCTATCGGTACGTGATTCAGTTCCGATGCGATTGCAAGTGATCGTAAATACGCCGTTCTCAACCGATCGTGCAAACATTGCTCGCTGGCAGAATGACAGCACAAGGTTGGACGGATGACAGATTATCTGCGCTCCACCAAGTGATAACAACCTTGCCGCTTCCGGAAATATCCAGTCGAAGCAGATCATCAGACCGATCCTGCCGATGGGTGTTTCCACCACACTGAACGGTTTATCTCCCCGATCAAATAGAGCTTTTTCACGATCAAACAGATGATTTTTACGGTAGGTATGAGTTTTCCCATCGGGCATCAGCAAAATAGCGCTGTTGTAAAGTTTATCTCTGTCCTTTTCGGCAAGACCGACGACGATGTATGTGTTAGTTTCTTTAGCAGTTTGTTTCAGGCGTTTAATTTCAGCGCCGCTGTTAAAATCAAGCGCCAGTGACTTCAATTCATTTCTATCTTTGAATTCATAACCGCTGCTTGCCAGCTCAGGAAATACGATCAGATCAGACCGGGCTTCTTCAGTCATACAACAGATTTTATTGATATTGCTTTTTGTATCTCCAAATACCGGATTGAACTGCCCGCAGGCTGCTTTGATATTTTCTTTCAATTCTGCTCCCATACTTTCATGCTCATTTTCTCGCACCAAACGTTTTGTCCAAGGCGGTAGTTTCCGGTCAGCGAAATATCTCTTTCTGCTAACACTTTCTGCAGTACTTCAAAATGCGTGCTGTTTGATTCAAATGGAACAAGCAATCGCGAATTCTGAACGCGCCAGTTGTAGTTGCGTTTAGATACCGTTTCAGGTTTAAACTTTACATCGATGACATCCCAGATTACCACTCCGTTATTGCGTAATGTTCTTGCCGTAATTTCCAGACCATCCCATTCTGCATGACATTCGAGGGTATCCTGCCTGTTATCGTTTTCAGTCCAGTCACTCTTTGAGATAACGAGTTTGCGTAATCCATCTATAATGGCTGCAATTCGCACCCTGTCGTCGATTTTGAAATCATCATTACGAATTAGCGATTCCCCTGTGATACTAACCAATTTCAGGTTTTCTTTAGTGACGTCGCTTGACAAGTGTGCTTGCAGTGCGCTTGATAATGAGAGGTCACTTTTGCCGCAGCTGATGAGGATTACGCTGATAAAAATGATTATTGAAACTGTTGCAAGTTTATCATTGCGGGTCAATCTTCAGTCTCCTTATTCAACTTCTTTTAGTAAATCTTCTACAGCGCCGATCAGTTGAGCGTCATCTTTGGGTAAAATCTGATCGGGCTTTAAGGTGATAATCCTGTCCGGCACAGCCCCGTTACCTTCCATGTTACGCTCATCGTTGCGCTTAGGTTCCGTTCCCTGATACCATCCTCTTAGCGGTATCCTGAAACCGCTGCCATCGAGTAGTCCGTTACCACCTGTACTAATGACGCCACCGGGTGTGGGTACTCCGACAAGTTTGCCTCTTTCCAGAGTTTTAATGGCATGGCTGAATATCTCAGCATTCGAGAAGGAATATTCATTGCATAAAACCGTTATCGGTTTTACCCAGCTATAGAGCGGCAGTCGCCCCTGAGGATACCCCGGACCGCCGTCGCGAGGAAATGTCACCGCATGACGTTTTACTTGCAGCATTGCAAGTATATAATCTGTCGTCCAGCCGCCACCATTGTAGCGGACATCAATTACCAAGCCGTCTTTTCCTTCAGCTTCTGAGAATAACTGTGCCTCGAAGCGGGACAAACTCGGATCTCCCATACCGCGTAAATGAATGTAACCCAGTTTACCTTCTGAGAGTGAATCAACCAAAGCACGCCTGTCGGAAACCCATTCATCATAGCGTAGCCAGCCCATTAACCAGCCGCCCATCGGTTCTACTATCAAACGCCGTTCATTTTTACCCTTGGCGTCAGCGATAAGCAGCTCTGTTCTCTGGTTAACCTGATCCTGCAAGAGTTGATGAAGATTCACTCCCGCATTCAGCTTCACACCGTTCACAGAAACCAGTCTTTCACCAATTTTAACAGGCTCTTTGACCGTAATGCATGGGCTTTCCGGTTGAATGTGCTTTATAACATAACCGGGTCCGCTGGCGGTGAAATCGAAATCAAGCCCCAGTCTTCCTGTGTTTTTCCCATCATCCATGCCTGCTGGGCGATATCCCATGTGCGAGGCATTGACTTCACCGAACATCATGTTGACGATATCACCGAAATCTCTTTCATGTGAAGCGAAGTCGATCAATTTCCGGTATTTATCACCGAGCGCTTTCCAGCTCTGACCATGGAAATTGCTGTCATAAAAACGGTCATTCAGCGTGCGCCAAATCTCGCCGAACTTTTGCTGCCGTTCTTCCGTCCATTGAACAAGCACAGTAGCATCGAAGGGATGGCTGTCCTTGTCCTTGCCGTTGATTCCGACAGACTTGACATTACCGGAACCGGCAATATAATATATTTTATCGCCTTTTTTATTGAAGCTGATAGAACGGGGATTTTCGCCACCGTTGGTCAGCCTGGTAATATCTTTGGTTGTTCCATCGATGATATATAAATCACGCTCATATTGAATGTCGTTGACATAAACATATTTTTTACCATCGGGCGAAATCGCAATTTCACCACCTTCCGCAATAGCCGTCACGGTGCGAATGCGTTCATAAATGTCTGTTGTATCTATGATAACTTCAACCGTCTCAGCTTCCTTCTCTTTATCCTTGTCGTCCTTTTTCTCATCCTTGTCTTTATCTTTGGATTTGGGATTGCGGCGCTCCTCAGCCCAGTCCGCAGCGGACTTGTAATAATCCTCCAGCCGCAGGAAAACCATGTGCAGGTGATAATAGTCCCCTTCACGTTTCGAGCGGAACGCCAGTTTGCGACCACAGCCCGACCAGACCGGAAAGTCATCGTCATCCGGGTGACGGCTGATGTTTACCGGATTACCGCCATCGACAGGGATGATAAAAACGTCGCTGTTATAATTGTTATCTTCGCGGGAATAAGCTATCCACTTGCTGTCCGGAGACCATCTGAACTGATTCATCGACCAGCCTTCCAGCAACGTCCGTTCTTTGCCGGATTCAATATCGAGGATGATCAGGTCACCTTTGCCTCTGACAAAGGCAACCTTTTTACCATCAGTTGACCAGCGAGGTGAATGATCATCGGCAGGATCGGATGTTAACTGCTTCGTTTCAAAGCTGAAAGCTCTCGACAGCTCTTTCGTTTCCGGATCGTTCGAATATACCAGATACAGGTCACGACTGCCGCTTCGATCAGAGACGAATATAAGCGAATCGCCTCCGGGAGATACGGTAAAATCACCGTCCTTGGCGGGATTATTGCCGGAGACAGCGTTAGCTCTGCCGCGGGCAGCTTTATCGTCATCACCGACGATGCGGCTCGCGAACACTTCACCCCTGACTTCGATGAACATCTGCTTTTCGTCAGGAGCGAATATCAACTGCTCGGCTTTGTTGGAGTACTTAACTGGCTCAGGTGAAATCTGCGAATTGTCAAGCGGAGCTATTATTTCAAGTTTACGTGGCTCAGCTTCGTCTTCAATCAGATATATGTCAAGTCCGTACTCATAAGCTAACACCAGACCGTTGTGAGAGATCGAGGGAAAGCGAATGCCGTCTCCAGTATAATTAGTTATTTTATGCCATGCCCCATCAGTAGTTCTTTTAAATATATTCGGTGTATCATCCGGCTCTGCTGTGATGTAATAGACGCCATCACGCCCCCAGAGCGCCCAGCGTGACGGGGTGCGCAGAAAGTCGTCACCAGTCTCAAGTTTTCCGGTATCGGTGATAGCGGTATGTCTGCCGTTTTCAGGCTCGTACATCCATATTTGAGGCGAAGCGCTGCCACGATAATGCCTGCGCCACCAGGGAGTATTTGTGCCGTCTCTTGTGTAGAGCACCTGTTTGCCGTCACGAGATACCGCTGCATCGGAAGCGTATGAGTCCATAATTGGAGCGGGAGTTCCCCCTTCAACAGGCACGCGGTAGAGCATATCCAGATCGGAGTACCTGTCATCGCGTCGTGAGGTGAAGATCACCGCGCTTCCGTCCGGGCTCCAGTCACAAATCAGATCTCTCGACTCGTGCCAAGTCAGTTGTCTGGACTGACCTCCCTCGGCGGGAATGATATATATGTCGTCATTGCCACAGCGATCACCTGAAAAGGCAATCCACTTGCCATCGGGAGACCAGTGGGGAGTATGCTCGTAAGCAGGACTGACGGTTAACCTGAGCGCACGACCGCCTTCGGAGGATACGCTCCAGACGTCACCTGCATAGGAGAACGCCACTGCCTTGCCATCAGGAGACACAGCAGGATGACGAGGAAAAGTCGCTTCCTGAGCCTGTGCGTTTGACAGCGTTAAGATTAAGACTGCAATTATCGCAGTAATGAATAATTTGTTGTAACTTTTGAGTCTACTTTGCATGAATACGCCTTAAAATATTAAACAGTAGGACAAACATTCTTGTTTGTCATTGAATAGTGTCTGACCGAAAAGCCTAACATGTACAGATATAACCATCATTTTGTCATTCCAGCGAAAGCTCACGAGCCATGTCAATAAATGGACCTATTGATTTGCCAAAGATAGCGACGTCTGCATCATGGGGATCAGGGTAGTTGAACCGACTTTTAGCAGCACCATTCAAAGCAAAATCGTAATCCTCAATATTGACAATGCAGAACAAGCCTTCCCTGCATTCAATTATCACTTCATTGCAATGGAAAGGCCACTCGCCGCTAAATTCCTCTTTGGAGATCACTCTTGAAGGCCACGAGCTACTCAATACTTCGGCTTTACATCTCTTCACCCACCTATCTGTTGACTGCTCGATTGAGTAATAATATTTCTTTGTTCCGAACTCTTCATTACGCAAATTATAAAAAGCACTCAGGATAGGAGACATTTGCTTCAGGTTACCTCCATGTTTTCCCAGTGTGAATTGCAATGCAATAGATCTGACCATGTGTTCCAGTTTGGCGATTATCTTAGCGTTTACTCGCGGGTAGTAATCCCGACTCAGAGATTGTATTGAATCCTTTGACAGATATGGAGAAGGATCTTCTATATCTCTTTCCAAATCTTCCCAAAGTCCATTGGGATCAATTGGCGTTTTTTTACTTCCGGTAACGATGTTCAGATTATAGTACCGAGTTTTTTGACCGAACTCAGACAGAATATGGATGATCTGCTCAAGACGGTGATCGCATTTCAGGAACTCAAGATCGTCACTCAATAGCGGAATGTTATTAATATTGAAGTAGTCACTTATCAGTTTCTGTTTTAGTTGTTCCAGATCATGACCGAAGTTCTTAAGGGTTTCTGTAGTTGGGTATTGTCCTTTACGGGCTTTATCGACCAAGCAGAAATAGCATTTCAAGAGTCGCTCAAACCCATTGGCGATTAATAGCTGAGGTAGGTGATAAAAGGCATTGCCTATATTGATTTGCTGTAGTTTTTCAAATCCACATAAAATCAGATCACGGGCTATCTCCAACTCCTCCATGAGACAAAGGTCTCTTGTCTGATCACTCAAATTACGTCTCCTATATATTTATAGCATCCACTATCTTCGTCAGCTCATAAGCCTACCTACAAGTTCTGGCGAAAAGGCTTCACACATCTTCTGACTCTAATTCAACATGAGGTCGGGACAGCACAAGTAGCTTTCCCGCCACATGTATCGTATACCTGTCCAGCACGCTGGACAGACCATCCACCCTTACCTAACCAACATCACCTTCTGCGTTGCCACATATTCACCTGCATTCAGCCGGATAAAATACAATCCCGATGCCAAATTACCTGCATTCAGATTCACCGCATGAAATCCTGCTTGTCTGTATCCATTAAACAGCGTCC
>JAIPJL010000160.1 GCA_021734165.1 bacterium
GCCGCCTGCGATTATTCCCGCCTGTCCTACTGCAACTTAAACGCGCATTACATGCCTATTAAATGTACTTTAGGTGGAGTTATGTGTCCTCACTTGACACATAAGTTATTGATTTTCCATCACGTGCAGACACGTGACGGCGCTTTCTAAATTCGTGTCAGACGAAGACATCTGACACCACCAATCTATGTTTAGCCCATATTCAACTGCTGATCACATAACTTACGATAAATCCCACTGGCAGAGAAAAGTTCTTTATGAGAACCGAGTTCGACTATCCTGCCTTTATCGATAACCGCTATCTTATCCGCATTCTGCACGGTTGATAAACGATGAGCAATCATAACTGTAGTTCTATCTTGACGCAGACGTTCAAGAGCATCCTGAACAAGTCTTTCGGATTCAGTGTCTAATGATGAAGTCGCTTCATCCAGCAGTAATATCCTGGGATCACGCAGTATAGCTCGTGCAATTGAAAGTCTCTGCCTCTGACCACCTGAAAGCTGCACACCTCTCTCGCCAACTTCACTTTTATAACCATCGGATAATTCACTAACAAAATTATCGACATTGGCAGCCTTGGCGGCTGCAGTTATCTCATCGAAAGATGCATCCAATTTGCCAAATCGAATATTATCTTCAATCGTGCCTGAAAACAAAATCGTTTCCTGCGGAACATACGCCATCAGACTTCGCAGATATTTCAGATCAAATTCCGAAGTATCCAATCCATCGAGAGTAATTAAACCTTGTTGCAGTGGATAAAACCTCGGTATCAGACTTATAATCGTTGATTTCCCGCCTCCCGAAGGTCCAACGAGTGCGAAAGTCTTGCCTGCTTCAATTGTTAAATCTATTCCGTGTAAAACAAGCTCGTTTTCAGCATAGCCGAATTTGACGTCATTAAATTCGATACAACCTTTGGCAGCAGGCGTCTTTGTGCCTGAACCGATAAGTTTAATTTCATCAGATTCATCCAACAAATCAAAAATCCTTCGTCCTGAAGCAACGGCTCTCTGTACGGTTCCCGTAATTTCACCAAGGTCTTTAATGGGTTTATAAGCATTTGATAATAAAACAAGGAAACCTGTGAGATCGCCTATGGTCATCATTCCGCTGATCATCCTTAAACCACAATAAACAACCAAGGCCGCTGTACCGATGCTGGATATTGCTTCCTGGGCAGGTGAATTTATGGTTGCATACTTTGCAGCCTTCATTGCCCAGTGATAGTTTTCCTTTAGCTTCAGCCTGAATGATCTCGTTTGCTCCTCTTCCTGACCGAAGGCTTTTATCGCTCTGGCGCCTGATGTTGTTTCTGATAAATATGCCGTGTAATCAGCGACATTTTCAGATAAGTTCCTGGCAGCGCGCCTGATCCTGCCGCCAAAATATTTAATAAGGACTGCGGAAAGTGGAAAAATCGCCAAGGCAACAAGCGTTAATGACCAGTCCAAGATAAACATACCTATAACATAGATAACCGTATAGAGCATCGACTTACTGACATTCAAACCTGCACGGATAGCACCTTCCAATTGTGTTACATCATAAGTCATTCGAGCAATCAGGTCACCTGAACGCTGTCTATCGTAAAATCTAAGTGGTAAACGAACAATACGCTCGAACATAGACGATTTCAACGTCATCAACGTACCGTTTGTAACCTTCCACATCACGTATTCTTTGACAAAGAACACAAAATCCTTGATCAGTATCAGTGCTAAGGTTCCGAGAGCCATCAAAAGCAGAATATAACGCGCTTCCTCAACGTTGTTCAGCATAATATCGTAAACATCCCATCCACCAAGCGAACGATGCAGATGTATTTGCATACCGGAAGTATCACCAGCGGCTCCTGCAGAGCTGACTCCGGCAAACAACTCCATCATTGCTGCTAAAATCAATGCCACAGCGGAGTTTACCAAACCAAAGAATAATGTTCCGAAGAATGCAAATATTAACGATCCCTTATAAGGCTTGAAAAGTCCAAGGAGTCGCAGAACTACCGAGTGGTCGTTTTCAGGATTCTTGCTCAACTTCACTGTCTCTTAGTATTTGAATATTTGAAAATTATTAAACTTTCCTTCATAATGCCAGTATGACAAACATTCTTGTATGTCATAATTCTGATCAACAATCAAGTGAATTTTAACTGACAAGCAAAGCTGGCTCCTGCGTAGGCAGGGGAATACTTGTCCTACTAAACAAAATCTTACGACAAGATTAATC
Organism: bacterium; assembly: GCA_021734165.1. Classification (GTDB taxonomy): domain Bacteria; phylum Electryoneota; class AABM5-125-24; order Hatepunaeales; family Hatepunaeaceae; genus JAIPJL01. The sequence goes on from JAIPJL010000160.1 coordinate 2,233, forward strand.
CGCTTGGAGGATTATTATGGCTCTTAATATAGTTAAGTATAAATCCCAAATCCAGTTTTAAGCGCTTGGTAGAATTTTTACATATAATATCTGAGTATTCAGATCATTCAATCTAAATAAAACGCTTAATAAATGAACAATACAAACTCCCTTGTCAGATTATCAACTAACAGACCAAGATAATTGACAATCATCATTATCCTTGATATATTAAAACGTTAATCTTCAACCATCTTAGATTGCGATTGAATCTGATAGATAATATAACGATAGCAACATTCTGGATCAGTCTTGTCTTACTGTTTCAGAGTTATTTTGGAACCCTGTTTAGTCTTTTTATCGTAAGTTTATTCTTTAGAAAGAAAGATAGAAACTTCTCCGGTTCAGATTTTCGGACTCTTTCATTAACTGTCATGATCCCTGTATATAATGAAGAGAAGATAATCGGCAGAAAGATTATAAACCTACTTGAACAGGACTACCCAGATGGAGAATTCGAAATCCTAATCATTTCCGACAATTCAAATGATAAAACCTGCGAAATTGTCCGCTCCTTTACAGATCCAAGACTAAAACTGATTGAAATGACTAAACGTTATGGCAAGTTAGGTATAATAGATGAAATAGTACCGAAGATTTCAAGTGATATTATTGTAATCAGCGATGCGAATGTGATGCTTGAAAGCGATGCATTGCAAAGTTTGATGAAATATTACAGGGATCCGGAAGTTGGTGCTGTGTGTGGCGATCTGCCGTTGACTGCTCCGGGAACTGAAGGCTATATGCTTCGCGAGGAAACTTATCGTGGCTGGGAAATCCTGCTAAAACGACTTATGAGCAGATTCGGCGCTGTCATCGGAGGCTATGGTGGGTTTTACTCCCAGCGACGCAGCTTGTTCATACCGCTTGGAGAAATACCGGTTCACGATGATGTGGTAATGCCGCTTGAAGTCCTTGCCCAAGGCTACCGTGTAATATACGCTGAAGATGCTAAAGCAAACGAGGAAACGCATTCGACAATATATGCGGAATATCAACGGCGTGTGAGAATGACCGCTTTCAATCTGAATACAATACCACGTCTCCTTAAACTCTCAATTAAATCACCCCTAAAAGTTTTTTATCTTGCTATAGGTTATAAACTATTACGCTGGTTAAGCCCGTATCTGCTAATCCTGATGACAGCATGTTCTTATGCTCTTATCGGATCCGCTCTATTCTATACTATTTTTTCAGTAGTCATTACTCTTGGTTTACTGTTAGTTTTACCTGGTTATTTGATGAGTCTTTACCACAAAAAAGCACCGTTAGTTACTGATTTATATCACTTTGCGATAATGAACTTCGCAGGATTTACAGGTTTACTAACGTGGTTTAGAGGTGTAAATAAGTACTGGCAGCCTCGCTCAAAGTGACTCATTATCCTTCCCTAACAAGCGATTCCCTACAAAAATCACATAAGAATTGACTTTACAATGGTCTATTCCTAAATTTAGGTAGAATTCATGGCTGTTATTAAGTTAATTAGCAAGATGCATATTAAACCTTATTAAGGATTTTCCGCTATTACACCCAAATATCGTATATAATAAATTTTTTTTAAAAAAACTCATTTTTCTCTTGACAAGCCAAGTTGATTTGCTTAGATTGTCGTTCAAATGTTACTCTATAACCATAGAGTGAACGCAACAACTAACAGGGAGATATTATGGAACCGGTATATATGATAGGAGATCTGGCGTCAAAGACCGGTTTATCCATACATACAATCAACTATTACATCAATCTTGGCTTGATCAAAGCTGCCGCACGGGCTGACCGTTCGGGTTATCGTCTTTTTAACGGAAAGGCGCTTGAAGCGCTCAATAGTATTATTGATTTGCGCCGTCAAAAAGTTCCTATCCGCGAAATCGTTGCCAGGAAAGAAAATGGAATACTATGAATTATTAGGGCTTAATGAAGAGCCCTTTACTTCTTCACCAAATCCTCGCTTTCTCTTTAAAGCCAAGGAGCATCGTGAATGTTTGAATAGGCTTGAGATAGCGATCAGGCTAAGACGTGGATTATCAATTGTGTTAGGTAGAATCGGCACAGGGAAGACTACACTTAGCAGAGCGTTATTGCAAATGTTCCAACAGGAACAGGAAAACTACGTCTTTGGACTGATTCTCGATCCTATTTTCCCCTCAGAGTATGTTTTTCTAAAAAACCTGATGGAACAATTCAATATTAAAACACGAGCAAGATCTGTTCTGGAATGTAAGAATGCAATTGAAAGTTTCTTGTTCCAGAAAGGAGTTGAAAAAGGCAAGCGTATAGTTCTGATTGTTGACGAAGGACAAAACCTCACTCCTACTTATCTTGAAACGCTTCGTAATCTGCTCAACTATGAAACAAATGAATATAAACTTTTACAATTGGTAATCTTTGCACAGCTTGATTTCCTGCCGCGATTAAGCCGTAATCCCAACTTCGAAGATCGTGTAACTACGAGCTATATGCTTAATCCTCTTAATGAATTAGATACAAGAGCCATGATTGAATACAGACTTCAACAATCAGGCTGGGATGGAAAAAGACAGTTTTTTACCGATCAAGCTTTTCAGGAGATATATATCGTAACCCGCGGTTATCCGCGTCGTGTTACAAACCTTTGCCATAACTGCTTAATTGAAATGCTGCGTCGAGATAAAATGCAGGTTGAACTGGATGTTGTACAATATGTAATATCAACGGAGGTCCCCTTAGGTGGAAGAGAATCAGCGTGAGTTGGCTACAAGCCGACTCCTCGACATAATTAGAAAAAGCGGGGCTTTACCACCGACAGAAGAAAAGAAGGCGGAAGCCCCAAAAATTGATAAATCTGTAGAATCAACTGAACCGGATTCTTTCGAAGAGGATTCTGCAACAACGCTAAAGGAAGCTCCTGACTCTAGAAAGGATGACTTACAACCCGAATCAATAGAAACTCTACCTTCTTCACCAAAAACAAAACCTTCGTTATTAGATATTGTAAGTCCTCAAGATATTCAAGAGCAAGATGAAGAACCTGAAGAAGAAATCAGCGATTTGGATCGTATTTTAATTCAAGAAAAACCGGACGAAGAAGAATTTGACGGTGAGGAAAAAGATACTAAGAAAACAACATCACTTGAGGATAAAGAAACTGATTATGATCTTCCGGTTTTTGAATCACTACCCATACGGTTAGCAAAGAACCTGAAAAATGCAATTATTAAACGATCTTCAAATTTAGCTGGAAAAATACCTGCGCCTGTCAGACAAATACTTAGTAAAGTAAAAGGTAGCGCCCCAACACCAGGTGATATTCCAGTTAGAGAAACAAAAAAAGATAAGATCAAACCTTCAGGTATAAAGCAAAAAATCAAAGGAAAAAGGGTATATGCAGTTGATATTGGAACATCATCAGTAAAACTTGTTGAGCTTGTTAAAAGTTCTGCCGGTGCTTCAATAATTGATGTTGGAATTTACCATTTTCCATTAAAACTGCAATATGAAGAAGATGAAGGATTTGACTTGCTGATCTCAAAGGCGATTCGAGAATTGCTGCCGGCAAACAAATTAAAAAATGCAAACCTACACCTGTTATTACCAGATCGATCTATATATATAAGACGTATAGAGCTTCCAGAGGGTGACGCTAAAGAACGTCTGAATGCTATTAAGTTCCAAATCAATCGTGATCTGCCTTTCCCTCTTGATGTCTGTGAAATAATATACCGCGGGTGGGATCCTAAAGTAAAAGGTAAACAGGAGGTTGAAGTATTAGCAGTTGATAGTCGTGAACTTAATAGAAGATTAAAAATTCTTGAGGATAATGGACTCACACCAACTCATATCACAGCAGCGCCGGCGTCGATGCGTTTTCTTTTGGAAAATTACAACGGTATTGACGTCAATGAAAGCGCTATAGCGGTTGCTGACATCGGAGCTGCAAAAACCACTATCTCAATTTTTGAAGAAGGGCAGTTGGTTCTTTGCCGTACTATAGCCAACGGTGGTAACGATTTTTCCAGTGTCTTGCAAGGTCTAAATCTCGGTCCTGG
>JAIPJL010000161.1 GCA_021734165.1 bacterium
TTGAACCGGATTCAAATCGCACTGTTTGGATAATATTCTCACCGCTTGAGCAGACTGATTATGAAGCGACACTAACCATCGAATCCAACGACCGTGATCAGGGCGTCATAGAAATCCCAATTATCGGCAGCGCACTGTCTGTATTTAATCAGCCGAACGTTCTGTATGAATTTGCTTTGTACGAAGCTTACCCAAATCCCTTCAATTCCACAACCACCATAACTTACGGGCTTGCTAAAGCAGCCCCTACGCTGGTGATACTTTACGATCTTTCGGGGCATGAGGTTATTAAAATATTTGATGGTTACAAACAGGCAGGCTACCACACATCAACTCTGACAGCAAATGATCTGCCGTCGGGATTGTATTTTGTGCGCTTGAATACAGGAGGTTTCAGCCAATCACGAAAACTTATCCTCGTCCGGTAGAGTTCAGAGTTCATGCTTCAGCATGTTTTCTGCAGCCTGAAGACTGTACTCTAAACTTTGGACTTTCGACTTTCGACTTAATTTGCAACTCATAACTATAATAAAAAAGCTTATAAAATCTCTGTGCCTCTGTGTCTCTGTGGTTAATCAATTCGATCACGTTCCGTCACATTTCCGTCACACCCTCTAACCCTTATCCTCATTGGCTTTCCGGCGATTAGGTGACGAAGTGACGATAATTTTACTACTGCGTCCGCAAAAAATACGATGTTCAAATAACTCAACGGAGCTTGCCCTAAACCATTATTAGTTTTTCAGCAACTCCCCGAATTCGCTAAGTATCATCGCTGTCGCTCCCCAGACTTTATGACCGTATAACCGAAAATAAGGAACTTTTACAGGACCGCGCTTGAATCTCCGCATTTCTGACTTCACTAAATCGGGATTGCAAACGTCATCCAGAGACACTGTGAAAACCTCATCAACTTCTTTGCATTCCAGTATCCATTCCGGTTTACAGTTCATTACCCCCACAACAGGATGAACAAGAAAACTACTTACCGGTATCTGAAGCTCTGTAAGCTGTCCGATAACTTTTATAAACTCAGGTTTTATGCCGATTTCTTCTTCTGTTTCCCTTAAAGCGGTTTCGATGATAGTTTCCCCAGGCTCCATTTTACCACCGGGCAGTCCAATCTGACCGCTGTGCGCAAAGTCATCTTCGGCTCGCTTGATCAGCGGAAATCTCCATTGTTCATTTTCTCTGTAAAGCGCAATCATAACCGCTGCGCTAAACTTGTGGGTAAAATGGAGCAAGTTTCTACCTTCGGGTGACATTATATTCTGTGCGGGTGAGCCCGGTAGAGGTTGGGTAAGCGCAAACTCTATCTGTTCAATAAAATTCATCCGCTATCGCCAAGTTTTCTTGATTTACGCGCCTGATAAGGCGAGAGCGGACAGTTTTTACCGTAGCAGTATTTGTTTTGCTTTAGCTGCGTGCAAACAATCTGCATGTCAGCACGAAGTTCAATCGAAAGGAACTGCCTTGATAATTTTACCGATTCCTTCAAAGCGATCCAGCAATCCCGCTGGCAGCAGCGAGCAGCGTCATATTTGCCAATCGCTCCAAGAACGGTACGTGTAACAATATTGACTTTCTGTCGTCCGGTTCCTTCGTAAGGGCTTGCGCCGAGCAACAAACTGAAAGCGATTCCTACACCAAGCGCCGCGCCACAGGCGCCGAAATATGCGCAGGATTTCTCGACAATCATCTTACCACGTTCAATGCCAAGTCTGATAGTATCATCTGAAACATCGCCGCCGAGGTTGCGGTAGGTGGCAAGGATTACAGCAGGCATCATGGAATGGTGTTCGATGCCGTGGACTCCTATCAAAGGATGTGCTCGTATCTGTTGCATAAGTGCGATCATGTCGGTCTCATCAGTTGTCAGGCAGGTTTGCTCTATAAAGGCAAGAACTTCAGGGGAAGGTGTTAAATAATCACTGTGATTTAAAGAGCTTGCATTATTTGAGTTCACTGGGCTTCAATATCCCCCACAACCTTCTTACCATCTCTTTCAGCGATCCATTTTTTTAACAGTTTAATCCTGTCACGCGCCGAAGCTGCTGCCTGATCGTGATAGTCATCGTAGAGTACCATTCGTTTCTGGTAGTATTCAATCGCTTTTTCCCATTCTCCCTGCTCCTGGTAAACAACTCCAATGTAAAATAAGTTCTCAACCGTTCCACCGTTGCGATATGAACTGTCAAATAATGCTATCGCCAGATCATATTGTTTCATATATAACCTCGCTATACCAAGATTATACAGCGCTGTCGAATTTCCCGGAAAGCGCTTAAGAAGCTCGTTGCAAAGCTCAACAGCCTCTTTACTATGGTTCGATTCGAGAAAGCTTGCGGTTTTTGCCATGAGTAAAGGAACAGAATCCGGATCAATGTCAAGACCTTCATCTATGACCTTCAAGGCGAATGTGTGGTAAAACTCTTCGCGATAGGATTCTGCAAGCGCCAGACGGGCGTCTTCATAACCCGGAGCTAAATATATTGCCTGATAACGATAATCATTCTTGCTTTTTAACGGCATGTTTCTTAAACGCCACCTACCGAGCCGTGACATGTAAAAATAAATACGCGGATCATCTTTGGTGAGATTGTGAGCCAGTTTGGTTGCAGACTCTGCTTCAAACCAGATTGCATATTTCATAAAATAACGAGCTAACAATACAAAGCTTTCAGGATCTGAAGAGTCTATTTTTATCGCTTCAAGCAGTTGTGCATGAATTTCATTCTGGTGATATGAAGTATAATACTCAAGGTAGTTTAGTGCCAGTTCCTGCCTCGGACGCGCCCAATCCGGATACTTTTCAATAAGTTTCTTAAAGGTTGCAGTCGATAAATCGTAGTTTTCAGCTTCTCTTTGACTGATAGCGCTGTAAAGTTTTTTAAATACATCATCTCCGAGCGCGGGAGGTAATCCGTAAGGTCCTAACGGTGGAGTATCATCACCGAGAGTGCGCATCAATCTTCCTATCAGTGAGACCGTTCCAGAGATAAATGAGCCTTTGCTCACACTGTAATCAGCCACTTCAACATAAGTATTATTCTCAAAGTGACGAATTTTCACCACAGGAAAGCATGATTCATTAGTGAGGTTCGGCATAACCTTGATCTGCCATTTCACTTTAAGTAATAGCGCGAGACTATCAAGTTTAGCAGTAGTAAGTTTGTTTCTGTTAAATACGGAGGTGAGTTCTTTTTTTTGTAGGACAAAGTGTTTGGGAGAAGCTGAAATACGGCGTTCGATAAGATCAACTGTAGCACGTGATTGCCAGTCGTTCAGGAAATTGCCTTCCTCGCTTACAGCCAGTACAATAATCCTGATAGGCATTGGGGGTGAGTCAGTTTTTTTCCAGGCAACGACATAGCCTGCAACGATGATTACCCAACCAAAAACCAGAACAGCTATGAACCGGCTAAAATTCCAAAAACGAGTCCGGTTCCATATAAATCCCCAGATCAGCGAGAATGCCACAAGTCCAACCAGAAGGATAATTAAACCACCAGGCACATGACCGGACAAATAGGCATACAGATCGCTTTTCATCAGCCTTTAATCAAGTTGAACGCTTCCAGCCGCGTGATCTGCTTGCGTAAATACCCTCGCTGAGCGGATGTTACCGTTTCTATGTTTTCTCGTTTTACGCCCTGCATCTCGATGCAGAAATGCCGTGCCCGAATAATTACGATTACTCCGAGAGGTTTTAACCGGTTAACTAAAGTATCAGCAAGATCGGTGGTCATCTTCTCCTGAACCTGTGGCCGTTTAGCAACCGACTCAACCAGTCTTACCATACTGGAGAAACCTGTTACCTGATTATTACCCGGAATATAACCGATTGAAACATGACCGAAGAAGGGCAGTAGATGATGCTCGCACATCGAGTAAAAAGGAATATCCCTGACTACGATCATCTCATCGTGGTTTTCACTTGTAAAAAGAGATACTTTCTCGCCTGGCTCAACGCCTATGCCTGAGAAGATATCCTCGTACATCCTCGCTACTCGCTCCGGCGTCCGAGCCAGACCTTCACGATCCGGATCTTCACCAATAGCTTCCAGCAGAAGACGGACTGCTTTCTGAACTTTTTCTCTATCTATTGGCATCGTCTCTATTTACCGTTTTATTCTCATTATTGATCTTAGGATTTGGTTCTTGTTTTTGAGGAATTTTCAAGTCGGACTTAACACCTTTATCGGATACCGATTCTTTCATCCTTCCGGTTTGTAAATTAGCTTTTTCTTTTTGACTTCCCTTTCCGGTAGAGTTGAAAATAGAATATTGTGAAACCTGTCTTTCGGGTTCGTGCAGATTATCGGATTCTTTATGCTGAACCGTTTCAGTCTCAACAATCACAGGTCTCTGTCTATTATCAATAGCTTCCGGTTCCTGCTTTTTCATCTGGACATTGACATTCGATCTACTTTTATAACCATACCTTGGTTTTTTTGCGGGTTTCTTTTCCGGAGTCTTAGATGAAGAGGTATCCGTTTTTTCCGGAGTAATTTTACCAATATCTTTAGGTTTTTGATCACCGGTTTTTTGGCTGTCCTGTTTTTCCTGCTCTTTTTTAGATTCCGCTACAAGTTTTGATGGGCTTGGACGTTGGTTCTGCGGATCACGACTGCTCACAACACCATAGCTGCGAGCAAGTTCCTGCCTGATTTTAGACGGTGATGTGGTAGTTCTATCTTTAACCGGACGCGGTGTTGGTGTGGCTTTATCCTTTACCTGATGAGGTGAAGATACAGTAACATCTTTACCTTTTGGAGCGGTTGAAGCATCTGTTGGCGAAACTACAGCGACGTTTTGCTTTTCAGACTGTTTTGTCTCTCGCTTCTTTGTTGCGGGACGACGACCATGTGCTGGTTTTCTCTTTGTCGGACGACTCTTCCTTGCATTAGAGTGTTGATAAATTGGGGGTAGTTTTTCCCCTTTGATAATCATCTCAATCTGTGGACCATCAAGTATTTCTCGTTCCAGAAGCGCATCCGCAAGAGATTTTAATTTATCAGTATTTGAGCGGAGTATATCTAAAGCTCGTTTCTCCGCCTCTGTGACAATGCGGCGTACTTCCTGATCAATTTCGAAAGCAATCTTTTCACTGTAGTTGCGTTGCTGGGTAAAGTCACGTCCGAGGAAGACTTCCTGATTTTTACTACCATACGTAACCGGTCCAAGTTTATCCGACATACCCCATTCACACACCATCTTACGGGCGATCATGGTTGCTCTTTCAATATCATTGCCGGCGCCTGTTGACAGCTCTTTGAAAGTAAGTTTTTCAGCAGCCCTTCCGCCGAGCAGACTATTCAAAGACTGAAGCAAGTAACTGCGGGAATAGTTGTGCTTTTCATCAATAGGGAGATAGTGTGTTAAACCGAGAGCGCGACCACGGGGAATAATGGTAACCTTATGAACAGGATCTGTCCCCGGCGTCATTCTGGCAACGAGAACATGTCCGGCTTCATGGTAAGCCGTCTGGCTTTTTTCGTCATCAGAAATGATCACGCTTTTTCGTTCCGTGCCCATCATAATCTTGTCTTTCGCATCCTCGAAGTCAGCCATTGTGACTTTTTTGCCGTTACGTCTCGCTGCAAGCAGGGCAGCTTCATTGGCAAGATTAGCGAGATCAGCTCCGGCAAGTCCAGGAGTACCTTTAGCAAGTACGTTGAGTTTAACGTCGCCAGCAAGGGGCAGAGTGCGGGAATGTACTTTGAGTATTCCTTCTCTTCCACGCACATCAGGTCTGTCAACTACAATCTGACGATCAAATCTACCTGGTCGAGTTAAAGCTGGATCGAGCACGTCAGGGCGGTTTGTAGCAGCTATAAGAATAACACCGTCACTGCTTTCAAAGCCGTCCATTTCAACGAGCAATTGATTAAGCGTCTGCTCTCGTTCATCATGTCCACCACCGAGTCCGGCGCCTCGGTGGCGCCCAACAGCATCAATTTCGTCGATGAAGATAATGCAGGGAGCATTTTTCTTACCCTGCTCAAATAGATCGCGTACGCGGGATGCGCCTACTCCGACGAACATTTCGACGAAATCAGCGCCTGACATAGAGAAAAACGGTACATCAGCTTCACCGGCTACCGCTTTTGCCAACAGCGTTTTGCCGGTACCGGGTGGTCCTAAAAGAAGACCACCTTTAGGGAGGCGTCCGCCAAGACGAGAGAACTTTTTCGGATCACGGAGAAACTGTATGATTTCCTGAAGCTCTTCCTTCGCTTCATCAACTCCGGCAACATCCTTGAAAGTAACCTTATTTTTGTCT
>JAIPJL010000162.1 GCA_021734165.1 bacterium
TATAACCATCGGCGTCTTCAGGGTAGTAAGCCAGTCCGTAGATACGCAATTCGTTATCAAGTTCTACACGCACTTCGCCGTCAGGAGCAATACCGTAGATGCTCGTGGAAATGTCAGACGCCCAGAGCAGATCTCTGTCAGTATCATAAGCGATTGCGCGTCCTTCGAGATTGACGTCAACTGAAAAGGATGCTTCGAGATCACCGTCAACGGTGAAACCGTAGAACGTACCTTCGACAGCGCCCCAGATCAGGTTGCCGTCCCAGGCAAGGTCACGCATTCCGTAACGATCTTCGACGAACTGGTCAAATTCACCGGTTTGTTCATAGTCTCGGTTGAGGATGTAGATTTTGTTGACGTCCTCACCGTTGTTACCGCTGGATACAAAGAATCGGTTATCAGCGAAGACGACGCCTGCGATAAAGTCATCGTTGAGAGGTTGTTGAATATCCACGTCCACTCTATTTTCCCAAGGCTCTGCTTGTGCGCCTTCGGGGAATACTCTTTCCATCGACCAGGTCAGTGGACCATTGCCGGAATTGGTAATCGTAAGACAAACTTCCAGCTCTTCATCAGAACCCATGTTAATATTAATCTCTGCTGAGCTCGGATGACATAGAGCGTGGAGAAGAGCGAAATCCTCTTGCACCTCTTCATTTGGATCGATCTCCACTTGACGCGATGTTGTAAGATAATCATCGATTGTAACAATCACTGTATATGTCCAGGCAGGAACTCCACCAAAATCAAATTCTCCATCTTCATTGCTGTGGGTTTCATATTCAAATCCATCCAACACCAGATGAGCGCCTTCGAGAGGTCTGTCGTCTGAAGCATCAGTTACAATGCCGAATAATTGACCGTTGCCTGCAACTGCAAAAATATGAACCGGAATTTCAAGTTCAGGACGATCCGGATCGTTGCTGTTAAAGAGGATTATCCTGTCATATTCATCCGGTTCCATATCAGTGGTATTTATTATAACCTCGATCTCAATTTCTTCCTCAGGCTCAACTGCTCCTTCAACAGGTTCACAAGCGAGCCAGTCAGGACCTTCACCAAGTATCTCAATTCTAAAATCAAGATTACCTTCACCTACATTTCCAACCGTAAGGACTTCCTGCATTTCTGCTTCTATTGGAACCACCTCCCTGAAGGATTCAGGTGAGATAGTCAATTCCGCTAGCGATGCGAAATAAAGGTCATCGAGCACAAATACATTAACTCCTGTTTCAATCACCACATAAGCAATACCACCTATCTGAATAGTCATCTCCTGCATCCCGGCTTGCATGTTGAGTTCTGTATCTGCTATTTCATCATCGTCAGCATTAAAAGCAGTCATTGTAATACCACCACCGGCGCTGGCTCCTGCGTTGATCGTAACTATATCGACAGGTACGTCAAATATGATAAATTCAGGTGGTCGGGCAACTCCACCATTCGGAAACTGACCTCTGGTATTAAAAGCAAGGAAGTTCGGTGCACTGTGTCCATTTACACCGAAATTACCTGCCTGGTTGATAACTCCACCGCCATCGACATCATTACTACCTCTGAAATTAACACCAAGTTCAGCATAAAAATCATGCAAAACTTCTATAGTGCCCCAGTTGGAGCCAACATCACGATCGTCGAAATCAATCTCAACAGCGGGATCTCGTCGAGGATAATCACTTCTGCCTGAGCTACGTAATATCCTTGATGGTTCGGTATCGCGCTGACTCTGGATAAATTCACGATAACTGAAATCGTAACTTGCTTGTTCATGCGCAAGTATATCATTCTGGTTTTGTTGCGAATCTAAGGGGATACCATTAAGAATGGACTCTGAATTAGTTACACTTATAATGTCGATCGTATTGCTGCAATTAGCTAATGAATTGACAGTTAAAAGTACAATTATGATTAGGGAAAAATTCTGGATTTGAGCTTTCATTTCAATCTCCATTAGAATTTAAGGATAAGCAGGAAGCATTGGGTATGTTTAATAGCAGTGTGGTAACACCACATTGTTAATATACCCTAAACTGAAGATAATAAATCTTTGCTGATTGTGCAAATAAATGAGTTGTTAAGAATCAAAGGAGTGTCAGTTCTAATTCGCTTTTTCAATACTATTCAGCGTGGAATGTCGAAAAATAATTAGAGGTTTAAATAATGCTTGATATTCTAACGAAATCACCTTATCTTGAAAATTATACTAAAAACGGTAACATCTTCTGAAAACGGCACTTACGATCTGCTTTCCGTATTTTCTCAAATAAGTAGTCTGTAAAACGTAAATTTTTCACTCTTTATACATCATATTTGGAGTCTGCAAATGACTGTGTCTGCAAAGTCACAGCGCCTTAACTGGTTGCCTCTGATACTATTGTTTCTATCGGGTTTTGTACTTGTAAATCCAGCAGCGGCGTACTTGATCGATGCTGAAATCCTTGATCCCAATTCAATGATTTTCCCGGTTGGCAGTATGCTACCTGAAGAATTCTCCAGCGCTAGCGAGATCAACTTTCAGGATCTACCCCGCATCTTCAGAATGAGGGTAGGAGACAATAATCCGTCAGATTCGAGCGAAGCAGTGCTGATGGTATGTCTTGAAGTTCAGGGAGGTGAGAAGATATTTACTGTCAGCAGTAATAAGTTTGATATCCGTCGCTGGCTGGTTGATCCTTACTGGCCGAATTGGCTGGATAATCAGCAGTTAGCGAGGGCGCCCGGTTTCACTATCGGACAGGGCGAGGAAGTCAATAAAAACCGTTTACTTCCTTTTATCAGCGGGAATAATATGGTCGAAGGCATGTACATTCTGACCGTTCTGATCGCAGAAGAAGGATTAAGCTGGGAGAACGCCTTAGACCAGAACTTTGGCGTACGCAGCGAGACAATGAAGGTTTATAATCCTACGCAGGTGATATTGAATCAACCTGAGGATGACGGCGTAATTTACGGTAATCCCACATTCTCCTGGAGCTGTCCGCGAAATCCTGATGTAGGTTTTCATCTTGAACTTGTCGGTCATGTTATACTAAGAGCAAATCAGGACTGGATTGTGCAGGAAGAGGATATAGATCCTTCAACAGCGCTTGATTTTGCAAATGATTTCACGCGTTTTCTCGATACAACATTTGTTGCCGGTCCGGGCGCAATGGGAGAACTTACAAGTTATCCGTATCGTGGTACGGGAGGCGAGCGTCCATTGGAAAAAGGACGCACTTATTTCTGGCGTGTAACTGCACAGATACCTTCATTTATTAATGAGCAAGTTGTTGAAGTCGAGAGTACTCCATACGCATTTAGCTTTGGTCCAAGAGCTGAGATTATTGGTCCGGTAGATGGTGATCTGATGGAGAATTCACCGACCTTCCTCTGGTATTTCCCGCCTCTGCCTGATTTGCGTTTTGAAATAGAAGTTGTTAAAGGTGAGTTCAGCTCAGGAATGCACTGGGCAACAATTGAGATTGATCCCGGTGGAATAGAACGAGAACAGTGGAGCTATTCATACGGAAGCGGTTTTAATGACGAGGCTTTGGAACCCGGACTATATTCATGGAAAATCACTGCTTTCTACTCCTCTGAAGGTGATGATAAAACTGCTGAAAGTGTACCAAGGGAATTCACATTTATTCCACCACTTGTTGAATTAAGCCCTTATGATACGGTGAATGTTTCAAAACCTACTTTTGTCTGGTCATACCCCTGGACAGTACCAGTCTCAAAATTTGCGCTTGAAGTTTACAGAGACGGCGCTGAATTTGTAAGCATGGATGTTTCGGGTATTCAAAGGAGCATTCCGCTCAGCGAGCCATTAGACATGGGTGGTGATTATCAATGGCGAATCGTTGCTGTTGCATCGGATGACTGGGAACAAGCCGGTGATTGGATTCAGATTCATTACAGGAAACCCAATCTGGTGTTGAACGAACCGCAAAACGGAGGAGTTGTTTTCTCAAGCACTCCAACCTTCAGATGGGGATGGACATCTCCTTTACAGGCAGAAGCTTCATCAGAATATAATCTTACTGTGTACAGAACATTGAATGATGTGGTAACGACTTTTGCTGACGTAATCATACCCGGACCATCAAATTCATGGGTTTATATCGGTGAGAGCCTGCCGGCTGATAATGAATATATTGACTGGCAGTTGGAAGCGAGAGTTACTTTACCGAGCGGGGGTGAATTTACACAAGTTCGCAACAGCAGATTCATCTATCAGACCGATGTAATTAATCCTGTGTTAGAATTAGACAAACCGGATGATGGCGATACGCTGACTTCTGTTCCGATCTTGAGTTGGTCAATATCCCAGCTTCCTGATGACTACAACCTTGAATTTGTATTAACAGTTACACCCGATACTGTTGACGCCGTTGCTGAAGAATTCCAGCTTGATAAATATCAGCGGATATTTGTCTATAATACGGAAGGACTTAATGATAATGTGACCTACCGTTGGGATGTTTTGGCAAAATACGATCATTCAGATTCACCTCCGGAGGAGCTTTTAAGTGAAACTCGTCGATTCACATATCAAACTCGAGGTGTTATTGGAGACGGTTTCCAACTAAGACTGCTTGCTTCAATGCATGGTAATATTCCACCGGAAATGCTGGATATGATCATCCAGGCATTGCGCTCCGATGATGTTACTATAAATTCCATTATTGTTGATGGCATTGAGATAGATTTCGATCAACTGATGGATGTTTTCCGCGATGAGAAGAACGAGGTTGTTCTGATCAATATCAGCGACTAAAAAAAGTGAGTTTAAACATGAAAAAATACATTATAATATTCATAGCTCTTTTACTGATTTCACCGCTGAATGGTCAGACTCAGAGCGGCGGAGCCAAAGCCCTGGCGCTTGTGCTTAAAGTTAAAGGAGAAGTCAGTTTAACTCGAAATGGCAAGGCAACACCTCTGAAATTTGGGACGCCTCTTAATCATGGAGATATCATCACTACCGGAGCAGACGGTTTTGCTACCATTATCTTCTCTGATGATAAAAGTCAACTTAAGGTTATGGAGCATTCACGCATCACTTTGGAAGGAAAACGTCAGATTACGGGAGGTATCTCTAAAAGGATACAAGTAGGTGTCGGCGAAATATTTACCCGAGTAAAACATCAGGTCGGTTCTCTCGAAGTTTTAACTCCCACTTCCGTAGCAAAAGTTAAAGGAACGGAATTTTGGATTGGAGTTGACTCTCAGGGGAATTCCTATGTTACGACATTAGAAGGAGTTGTGCTGCTTCTTAACTTACTTGACGGACAGATGGTTGAGATAAGACGGGCTCAACATGGTGAGGTTGATACGGATGGTAATTTAATTACGAGGGATGCAACACCGGAAGAAATGAGTGGTGATCCCGATCCTGATCCGGAAGACGATGTTGAGCTTAAAGTTATTGAGATTAATGTGATCGATGAAGATGGCATCGAACGAATTCTCAGGTTTGAATACCGGGTAAATGAATAACTCCTAAATGTTGTGAGTGTGTGTTTTAGAGTCTGTCCGATAATGGTAAATTCGGCTGTTCCGTCAGGTCTTGAAGTGACAAAGTTGCATTGTGACCTGACGACAAGTATAGTAATAACAGATGTTTATAAACTGGCAGGTCAAATCCGCTATACAGCGGACAAGATCTACCAAAACATTCATAAAAAACTATTATCGGACAGACTCTGAAGCGTGCACTCCGGTTAACATTATTATACGCTGAATCGCATACTTAAATGAGGTTTGTTTAACCGTTTTGAAACACGTAAAATCGCTAATCATAACCGTTTTTCTCTTAATCGGTTATCTTGCACCCTGCATCATCAATGCTCAGACGATGCAGATGGAACGCATCTATCACATCCCTGAAACAAGAATATTCACCGGTCTTCCGCTATCGCTTGAATGCCGCATTGAGAACGGAATTAATCCACCGCTTTCGGCTCAAGCTTTTTATCGCACACAGGGAAGCAGCGCTTTCAGCGTTATTGACCTTTCTATTGATGAGTGGCAGTTAAGCGGTGAAATTCCTGCTTCCGAAATTAATTCCCCCGGAATTGAATACTATTTTCAGGCAGACTTGCCTAGTGGAATCATTCTGACATTTCCGACTGGAGCGCCTTCCACAAGATATCCGTTCAGGGTTGACGTCATTCAGTCAGAAACAGGCACAGGAGCTGCCGGACAGGCGGTGACTATCATAAATCCAAATCGTGGCGAGACAATTCGCGGTGAAGAAGTCGTCATTGCAATTGCTGTCAATCAG
>JAIPJL010000024.1 GCA_021734165.1 bacterium
AAACGGATTAAGCAGATATAAGACCTTTGAATAATTCGGAAGCGAAGCCTGTCATTCCCGCGTAGGCGGGAATCCAGACAAGCTAAGTACTTTATAATGCTTATGTTATGGATTCCGGCTTCCGCCGGAATGACAGTATAACACAATATTTCAAAGGTCTCAGATATAATTGATTTTGGTACAAATCTGCATCTTCTGCTACATCTGCTTAATCTGCTGTGAATATAGCAATTAATATGAAGGAGACAAAGTTGCTAAATTCATTAACTTCGCGCAGTTAGAAATCCTCAAGCTGTTTAACCATGATTTGCCTGAGGATGATTGGAAAAAACTCCGTGAACTTATTACCGATTTTTTTGCAGCCAGATCGGTAGATGAAGCAAAGGAAGTTTATCTGGAGGAAAAGGAAAAATGACTGAGAAAGTTGCTAATGTAGTTGAACTTGTCAAAGAATTAGACGAGAAAGAAATTCTGGAATTAATCCGGCAGTTGATGAAAGACAACATACTCTTTGACGATTACGAAGATATTCAGGATACGATACTAATTGAAGCTCGCAGAAATGAACCGACAACTAAATTCTCGGATTTTCTCGAAGAGTTGCGAAAAGAAGGAAGACCGGTTTGAGTTGGGAGTTGGAACTTTCTTCCAGTGCAAAACGGGAAATGCGTCGGTTATCAGATGAAATACTACTCAGAGTAAGCAATAAATTACTCCAACTATCAGAAAATCCATTTCCACGAGGATTTAGAAAGCTCAAAGATGGAAATGGTTATAGGGTCAGAGTCGGTGATTGGCGTATTCTGTTTGATGTGTACAAAGCGGAACAAAAGATAATTATATTTTCGGTTGGTCATAGAAGTCAGGTCTATAAGTGATAAAAATGCCGATGAATGATCATGTTCTTTTGTGCAATTTGGTAGTATTTCAAGTTTAAAAACAAGTAATTCCATTGAGTAACCAATGATCGACAAAATACTACTTTCCATATTCCAGAGATCGTTCAAGTCCAATACGGATGAGATGAGCATTTCTCTGATGAGAACAACACTATTTATTTAACATACAAGTGCGAGCTTAGTAAATGAAATGGAGATAACTGATGAATCTTACATGTCTTGTTAAAAAAGAAGAAAACCAATACGCATCGCTATGTGTGGAGTTAGATGTTGCATCATGCGGAACAACCGAAACAGAAGCGATAAACGGATTGAAAGATGCTATTGATACATACATTGAATATATGCGGGATGAAGGATATGGTGACGAAATCCTCCGTCCGGTGCCAATGGAGGAATTAAGGGATTTTCTCTTTACAGATCCACAGGTAAAAGAATATATATTAAAAGCAATACCATTGGACATGGAGTATGCCTAAAAACCTGTCCAGCCGGGATATTGCTATAATTCTCACAGAGCTTGGGATATACTTTAAACGACACGGTAAAGAAGATGTGTTTACAGGTGAAAACAAAGGTAAGATGCGTGTTGTGATTGTCCCCAGGAATAAAAGTAACATACCCTCTGGTACATTAAGCTCAATTTGGCGACAGGCAGGCATATCAAAGGCTGAAGCTGATGAAGTTTGGGATAGAATCAAATAAATCAAGTGGAGATTAAGTCGTTGAATTCATTAACATCGCAGCAGTTAGAAATCCTCAAGCTGTTTAACTATGACATGCCTGAGGAGGAATGGAGAAAGCTCCGCGAACTGATTTCCGATTTTTTTGCAGCCAGATCGGTAGATGAAGCAAAGGAAGTGTATATGGAGGAAAAGGAAAAATGACTAAAAATGTTACAAACGTGATCGAACTTGTTAAAAAATTAGACGGAGATGAAAGACAGGAATTAATCAACCAGTTGGTTAAGAACGATCTTCTTAATGATATAGTCGAAGATGTTGAGGATTTATTACTTTACATCTCAAGACGTGATGAACCTGCTGAAGATTTCATGGAGTTCATTGAAGAGTTACGGCGTGAAGGCAGGCAGGTTTGAACTCGCAACCCAAACAAAGCATCAAAGAGAACTGAAAGAGAAATTGTCAAGATTATAATGGAAGATTCAATTCATATCGCTGAACATGCACGACGAACGATAAATCACGCAATTCATAGCGAAAAACTTTCAGAGATTGGACAATTCCTGACGCCCGTTTCTATTGCAAAATTCATGGCGTCGCTTTTTTTGGAAAACGTTGAAAATGCAAGGATTCTTGATGCGGGAGCTGGAGGAGGAATATTATTAGCTTCTCTTGTAAAATCACTATGTTTTCGCTCCTTTAAGCCAAAAACAATCGAGATTGTTGCGGTTGAGAATGATAAACATGTATTGCAATACTTGAACAATACTATTGATTCATGTCGATTTGAATGTGAACAAAACGAGATCGGTTTTAGGGCAACTGTTTTAAATGAAGATTTTATTTCCGCATCATTGTTACAATTAGATGATGGACTTTTTGCTCCTCAGAAGAAGCGATTTACACATGCTATTCTGAATCCACCGTACAAAAAAATAAACAGTAACTCAAAAACCCGGAAATTACTTAGCACTGCCGGGATGGAAACAACAAATCTGTACGCAGCATTCGTTTGGCTTGCAATAAAGCTGTTGGAACCGCATGGTGAAATAGTAGCTATTACACCACGTAGTTTCTGTAATGGTCCATATTTCCTGAATTTCAGAAAAGATATCCTTGATCTCACAAGTTTAACGTGTTCAAGTTTCAGTTTCTGATGGTCCGGATTTCCAAAAAATTATAACGCGTAATGTACCTTTTAATAATATAGTATCTCCAGATGATTCTGATGCTTTTATTCATATTATTTCCAACGACTACGATGACCTGACCATAGAGAATATGGGAAAATTTAAAAATACTTTAGCTGATCTTGATTTGGACGTTTCAACCGGTCGTGTCGTGGATTTTCGCGCTCGTGAACATTTAAGACTTGAACCTGATGTAGGTTCATCACCTTTAATCTATCCTTGTCATTTTGATAATGGATTTGTGAAATGGCCATTATTAAATGGAAAGAAACCTAATGCGATTGCGATGTCCACTGAGACACGGGATTTAATGGTTGCATCCGGATACTACGTACTGACTAAGCGTTTTTCGTCGAAGGAAGAACGACGGCGTATAGTATCGGTGATTTATGACCCGCAAAGAATCAAAGCAACTTCTGTGGGTTTTGAAAATCACTTAAACTATTTCCACGCGAATGGCAATGGTATAACTCCGGACTTGGCTAAAGGACTAGCGCTTTATTTAAATTCAACTCTTTTTGATAAATATTTCAGGTTGTTTAGCGGTCATACTCAGGTCAATGCAACAGATCTACGAAAGATGCATTATCCAACACGTCAACAACTTATTCGATTAGGAAAGCATGTTAATACGACTATGCCTGATCAAGAAACGATAGATTCAATTATTGAAAGCAAATGTATTAAAGATGAATGAAAAGAAAAAAATAGACAATGAATGGCTACAAGTGACAATTGAAAAGACAGCTCTAGATTCATTAAGAAAAGCTGCATACTTCACAGGGCTTCTCTCAGAAGATCAGATGAATTGGAAGTGGATCGTGCTATCTCTCTATGACTCACTATACGCTTTTGCTATAGCTGCACTTTCAGGAGGAGATTATGATCGAGTCACTTATAAGACAAAGGAGGGCGCAACAAAGTTGATAAACTTCGATGAAGCGATCAAAAGGTGTTGCAATCCCAAACGTATGCATATGTATATCAATAGCTCTACGATGGTTCTATCTGAGGAAGATACACATGCTAAAAGAAAATTGAAAAATTTACGAAATGACTTTATTCATTTTATACCGAAAACATGGTTTATTGAGAAAGAAGGTCTCACTGACATGAGCAGAAAAGTAGTAGAGCAAATCAAGTTCCTAAGTCTCAACTCAGGTAATATTTTCCTTCTCGATGAGGTCCAAAGGAAGGAAATAAATAAACTTATAATCGAGATCCTTGATAATCTCGATTATCAAAGAAAATAGGTTCAAAATGAGAGAAATACTTTTTCTTATAGTAATTACTATTTTTTGCGGTTCTGCATCGGGAAATCCGACTCAGTCATCGATGACCTTAGGAGATGTAGAACTTAGGTTGGGGAGTCCAAAGGGAGAGGTCATTAGCGCAATGGAACGTCTCTATAAGTTGACTCAAGCCAGCGATACAAGCTATTCCGTGCTCAGAGGTTCATACGGAAACTACAACTCAATTGGTACCGTATGGTTTGACAAACATGGTCGATTAGTCAAGGTGAATAAACAATGGAATGAAAGCTCAAATTATGAGGCACGAGAAATTGCAAAATCACTTTTCGCTTTGATCAGCAAAGCTGCTCCTGACGGAGATAAACCTTGTGTTCCTGTGACCTATCAATATACGTTTCCTAGTCCAGATTCTGATGACCTTTGCACTTGTAGAACGCTTAATTTTGTATTTTCCGATCGAGTTGTAAGCATATCTATTGTGGATGGAAGTGATGATGTCGTAAGCAATGTGACAGTAACAGAGGAAATTAAGGTTACTCCATAGTATTTTGATTCAGCGGATAACTAATATATTCTTTTTTTATACTTCAGTAGGAAGAAGATGATCGACAAAATACTACTTTCCATATTCCAGAGATCGTTCAAATCCATTACGGATGAGATGAGCATTTCTCTGACGAAAACCACCCGTTCGCCTATCCTTTGTGAGGCGAAGGATTTCGTGACGGGTTTGTACGACGCGCACGGTCAGATGCTCGAGCAGACCGAGAATCTGCCGATCCTGTCGTTCTCGCTGGGACCGGTCTGTAAGGTAATCATCGAGCAGTACGGCGATGACATTCATCCGGGTGACGTGGTGATTCATAACGACGTATTCTCGATGGGCAACCAAAATAACGACGTCGGTATTTTCAAGCCTATCTTTCACGAAAACAAACTCATAGGATGGGCGGCTGCCAAGGGTCATCAGGCGGATATCGGCGGCGCGGTACAGGGAGGTTATAATCCCAACGCTACCGAAGTCTGGCAGGAAGCTCTGCGCATCCCGGCGGTTAAGCTGTTCGAAAAAGGCAAACTCCGCAAAGACGTCTGGAATCTGATCTTCGCTAATATTCGGCTGCAAATGGTCGAAGAAGACATCAAAGCTCAGATCGGAGCCTGCACACTCGGCGAGAGACGACTCCAGGCGTTGGTCGGAAAGTATGGCGTCGACTGCTTTGAGGAACACAAGCAGGAACTGTTCAACTCAACCGAAACCATGATGAAGAAGGAGATCGAGAGCATTCCCAACGGTGTTTACGAAGGCGAGAGCAACGTTTACTACGATGGCAAGCATCCGGGTTCTGTCTTTACCGTTAGCGCTAAGATTACGGTTGAGGATGATGAGATAACCTTTGACTTCTCCTCTACTTCACCGCAGACCAACGGATTTGTCAACGGTACATATACTTCGACTTGCTCGGCTATAACGCTGACGTTCCTGCAGATGGTCAATCCCAATATCCCGCACAACGAGGGCATGATCAAGCCGTTGAAATACATCGTCCCGGAAGGCACGATCCTGAACGCATCATATCCGAAGGCGACAACTTTCGGCAATCATCTCTGTCCCCAGGTTGCGGACTCGATCTTCAAAGCGCTGTCACCCGCCATCCCTGACCGGGTAACTGCGGGTTGGAATCATCTGCTCTGCTCGTTGTTCACAGGGATCCACCCCCGTACCGGACGCAAGTATGTCGATATCTGTTTCCTCGGTTTGAAAGGCGGTTCCGGCGCGTTGAAGGGTGATGACGGTTACGATCATATAGGGATGATCGACGCTTCCGGTGGCGTTCTTGATCAGGATTATGAAATGTATGAACAGCAGACGCCGCACAGAATAATCAAGCATGAATACCTGATCGATTCGGCAGGCGCAGGCAAATGGCGCGGTGGGCTGGGTGTAAAGACAGAAATCCGCATCGGAGAGGATGATACGACAATGGTGGTCTTCGGTGACGGCGACCACGTTCCGCCCTACGGCTTATTCGGAGGCAGGGACAGCATCACGAACAGCATCTCACTCGAATATCCCGACGGCACTGAGCATATCCCTATGAGCAAAGACCTGCTCGAAGGCATCCCCGCAGGAACAATCTATCACCAGGTCGCATCCGGTGGCGGAGGCTACGGTGATCCTAAGGAAAGAAATAAAGACAAAGTGATGATGGATGTGAAGAATGGCGTAGTGTCGGAGGGGAAGGCTAGAATGGATTACAAAGTTGAGATTTAATAAATGCCAAGAAAATTAAAAGAATTAATAAAGGAACTTGAGACAGTTGGCTTTACTAATAGAGGAGGCAAAGGAAATCACAGAAACTTTGTTCATCCAAATGTTACAAAACCAATTACGATATCAGGAAAGATTAGTGACGATGCTAAACATTATCAAGAGAAAGCAGTTCAACTTGCCATAAAGGAGGCGCTAAAATGAGTAAAATGACCAAATTTATTAAACTTGTCGAATGGTCGGAAGAGGATCAGTGTTATATAGGGAGCTGTCCTGAGTTGTTTTATGGTGGTTGTCATGGTGACTGTGAATCCAAAGTGTTTACAGAGCTTTGCAGGATCATTGAAGAAACAATCCTATTATATGAGCAGGATGGAAAAGCTTTGCCTGAGCCACTATCCGGCAGGGAGTTTGTTAACGCGCTCCAGGGAGTTGTCTAAGACTTTGTGAAGATTGAAATTTGAACATGTAAGGATTTCTTACAAGTTCAATCAGAAGGAAATCACAGAATGAACACTTTAGTCAGTAAACCGTTAGCAATCAATCTCCATTTTAATGACGATACTATGTGGCTGGAACTTGCTGATGGAAGGCAATTGGGAGTACCTTTAGCATATTTCCCGCGTTTACTAAATGCTGCTCCTGAACAAAGAGAAGAGTATTCTATTAGCGGAGGTGGAACCGGTCTTCATTGGAACAAACTCGATGAGGATATCCTGGTGGAAAATTTGCTGCTCGGTATTGGTGATGTTCAGACTAGATCATTAAAAGCTGAAGCAGAGAAAGTAACTCCACGAATGTTGAATTGATGTGCGGATTTTAGGATAATGACAAACAAGCTATCGTCCAAGCTAAAATCAGATATACTGATTTACCAGACTGAAAGCGGTAAAACAAAGATCGAGGTACGCCTTGAGAATGAGACTGTCTGGCTAACACAGAAGTCGATGGCGGATCTGTTTCAGACAACACCTCAGAATATAACCCTACATTTAAAGAATGTTTATTCTGAAGGCGAGTTAGAAGAGGTTCCAACTTGTAAGGATTTCTTACAAGTTCAATATGATAGTTTTCAAACAAACACAAAGCACTCAAAGTCCACAAAGCAAAAAAATCTTTGTGTTCTTTGTGTTTAAAAATCGCAACTAAAAACTGATTAAATAAACAAAACCATGAACTTCGAACTAAACGATATACATCAACATGAGTTATAAAAAAAGAGAAGATATAAATGCAAAACGAAGAACTAATAAGCAGAATTTCAATTGATCCGAAGGTTTGTTTCGGCAAGCCATGTATTCGAGGCACCCGGATATGGGTATCTCTGATTCTGGATTATTTAGCCGACGGGATGAC
This sequence comes from bacterium, assembly GCA_021734165.1. Classification (GTDB taxonomy): domain Bacteria; phylum Electryoneota; class AABM5-125-24; order Hatepunaeales; family Hatepunaeaceae; genus JAIPJL01. The sequence continues at coordinate 7,651 of JAIPJL010000024.1, forward strand.
TATCGAGCGACTACTTGAAGAATATCCTGATCTTGAGAAATCTGATATTCTTGCTTGTATGGCTTATGGAGCGGAAATGACACGATATATCGATCTTCCATTGGAAACCGTTTCGTGAAATTAAGATTTAAGGATTTTTCAGTAACAAACACAAATCGCTCAAAGTCAACAAAGCAAAAAAATCTTTGTGTTCTTTGTGTTCTTTGTGTTTAAAAATCGCAACTAAAAACTGATTGAATAAACAAAACCATGAACTTTGAACTAAACGACGTACAAATAGCAATACAGGAAACTTTCCGCAAGTTTGTCAACGAGAAGGTCAAACCTGTCGCTGCTGAAATCGATGAAAAGAAGGAATTCCCTGCCAAGCTGTTCCAGGAAATCGGAAAGCTGGGATTCTTCGGTATGAGGTATCCTGAGGAAGCCGGAGGAACAGGCACAGGCATTACCGCCTACTGTCTGGCGCTGGTTGAACTGGCAAGGGGTTCGATGTCTCTCGCCGCTCCCTGCATGATGCAATCGCTGATGGGAACATATTTCCTCTATCGCGATGGTGATGAGGAAGTCAGAAAGAACTTCTTCGAACCTGCGCTGAGAGGTGAGAAAATCGGTGGTATATGCATGACCGAACCAAACGCCGGCAGTGATCTGAGCGGTATTACTACCATGACAAAGGTTTATGACGATCATTTCCTGATGAACGGTCAGAAAACCTGGGCAACATCCGCTCCCTATGCTGATTTCTTCTCTGTTTTTTCACGCACCGATAACCATGAAAAACCGGCATTCTTTCTGGTTCCGGCTGATTACGAAGGCGTTCATGTTGGTAAAAACATCGAAAAGCTCGGCGTGCGTGGGTCTATAACCAGCGAAGTAGCCTTTGATGACGTCAAACTCCCGAAGAACTATATCCTCGGTGAGATCGGCGGTGGCATGAGAGGTTTGGTTGAAATCCTCGCTGAAATCAGGATCATGACAGCAGCGCTTGCCATCGGCGCCGCAACCGCAGCCTTCGAAGATGCTGTGGAATACGCCAAGACCAGGGTTCAGTTCGGCAAACCTATCGGAAAGTTCCAGTTAATTAAAGCCAAAATCGCCGATATGTCTGTTATGCTGGAAACATCGAAACAAATGCTGTACTATACCGCCTGGCTTAGCGACAATAACAAACCGCGACAAAAGGAATCGGCAATCGTCAAACTATACGCTTCCGAATGTGCAAACACGATTTGTGACGAAGCATCGCGTATTCTGGCGTCTTATGGATACGCTTCGGAATATCCGATTCAAAGGTACTGGCGGGATGTACGTTTTACGTTGTTCGGTGGTGGAACTAACGAAATTCTGAAAATTAACATCGCAAGGGAATTTGGATTGTAAATTTTAACCACTAAGACACAAAGTCACAAAGAAATATGATAAAACTTGGTGTCTCTGTGCCTTTGTGGTGAGAAAAAAAGTTTTAGTTAATCAGGTTTGATTTAATGAATACAAACAAAATAAAAATCCTGCTCGCCAAACCCGGACTTGACGGGCACGATGTAGGAGTAAAAGTCCTCGGACATGCATTGGTCGATGCAGGTTTCAAGGTTGTCTATACAGGACTCCGCAAGTCTATCGAGGAGATCATACGGAAAGCTGACGATAACCAGGTTGATCTGATCGGACTCTCTATACTTTCAGGCACTCATCTCGTACTGTGTGAGCAAATGAATGCAGAGATGAAGAAAAAAGGACTTACCACTCCCTGGATAGTCGGAGGAAACATCCCTGATAAAGACGTCGATGCGATTGTCGCTGCCGGAGCCGCTGCTGCTTTTCCGACAGGAACCACGATTGAAGAAGTAATCGAATATTGTAACAAGTTTGCGGAAAATTAAAATGAGCGATATACCAAAAGTAATCCTTGAATCTGGGATTGAAGTTGATTCGTTATATACAAGTGAGAGTATCGGCAAACCTGACCTGAGCAAACCCGGTGAATATCCCTTCACGCGCGGTATTCACTCATTGATGTACCGCAAGCGTCCCTTTACTATCAGGCAATATGCGGGTTTTGGAACGCCGTCAGAGACTCATCAACGTTTTCTCTACCTGATCAAGAACGGTCAGACCGGATTGAACGTAGCCTTTGATCTGCCAACTCAAACCGGACTTGACTCCGATGATCCGAGAGCTGCCGGTGAAGTAGGCAGAGTCGGAATGTCGGTCGATACACTTGCTGATTTCGAGGAAGTGTTCAAAGACATCGACCTCGACAAGATTACCGTATCTTTGACGATCAACGGTTCGGCGATAGTATTGGTCGCCATGTATCTCGCTATGGCGCAGAAATATGGTTTCAACATCAACAACCTGCGCGGAACTGCTCAGAACGACATATTAAAGGAATTCATCGGCAGAGGCACCTGGATATTTCCGGTTGATGCATCGGTAAAGATGGTTGTGGATATTATTGAGTATTGCGCAAACGAAGTCCCCAAGTATAGCCCGGTAAGTGTTTGCGGGTATCATATACGCGAATCAGGCGCAAATCCTGTGCAGGAGATGGCTTACGCTTTCTGCATCGCCAAAGCATACACCGATGAGACCTTGAAAAGAGGCTTAACCATTGATGATTTTGCCTCTCGGCTATCGTTTAATTTCGATATTTACGGTAATTTCTTCGAGCAGATTGCTAAATTCCGCGGCGGCAGGCGACTCTGGGCAAAGATCGTCAAAGAGCAATACGGTGCAACAAGCGACAATTCATCCTGGCTAAGAATGATCGCCGGAGGTGGTGGCGGTGGATTAACCAAGGAACAGCCTGAGAACAACATCATCAGGAGCGCCTATTATGCTCTGATAAGTGCATTATCAGGCACACAGACCATGGCACTCTGTTCATATGATGAGGCTTTTACTATTCCAACTGAGAAAGCCGCAGAGATTTCGCTTCGCACAATGCAGATATTAATTCATGAAATGGGAATCTGCGATACTGTAGATCCACTGGGGGGTTCGTACTATATTGAAACATTATCCAATCAGATGGAAGACGCTATTTCACAACAGATGAAGCAGATTGATCAGAAGGGTGGTATCGTTAAAACAATCTCATCCGGTGTAGTTCAGGAAGCCATTTCCCGGCAGGCTTATGCTCGCGAAAGCGCTATTCAGAAGGGAATCATTCCCAAAGTCGGTGTAAACTGTTACCGCAAGGAAGAAGAGGAAAAAACCATCGAATTTCATCCTTACGACGAAGAAAACGCCTCCCAACAGATCAATAATCTGAATAAAGTGAAGAGTGAACGAAATTCGGTTGAAGTCGATAAATGTCTTGACAAAATCAAGACTGATGCCGATAAAAACCTGAACCTGATGCCTTCGATTATCGAAGCTGTTAAAGCGTATGCTACCGTCGGGGAGATTACTCAGGCTTTGAAGGATGTGTATGGTGAATATAATGAGCCGATCTATTTTTAAACACAGTGTCATACCTGCGAAAGCAGGTATCCAGAAAGGAAATCGTCAAGTTAGATTTCGTTTAAAACTTGCGAAGAGCAATGAGGAGATAAATACTATGGAAAAGAAGAGCTTTATCTACTATCAGGAAGAGGAGATGTGGATTGGTTGGCTTGAGGAGTTTCCTGACTACAGAACCCAAGGAGAAACGTTGGATGATCTTAAAGAAAATCTGAAAGACATTTTTAATGAGTTGACAAGTGGTAGGATTATATGATGAACCGATTTATTTCTAAGCATTTGAAACATAACTTGCATGAAACAAGGAAAGTGAAGTTTTGAGTCAATTACTCTCAATTAAAGAAGCGAGTAGATGGGCTTCCGATTATCTGAAGAAACAGGTTACGACCTCCAATATCTCGTACTTGATACAATATGGCAGGATCGAAAGCCGCTCGGATAACGGAAAAACACTTATCTTTCAAAAGGATCTGAAGGAATATTACGAATCCTATTATCAAACCAAAGAAAATAGATGGAAAAATGACTTAGGCGATGATCTTAACTGGAATCTCTCTTTTTCAGAATTTACTGAAGCAGAAACGACAAAACATGTGCATCGACTACATCCATATAAAGGCAAGTTTATACCTCAATTAGTAGAGTATTTTTTAGATTCTCATAAGGATGATTTTAAGAAAGAAATATATTTTAGACCGGGTGACATTATTCTTGATCCATTTTGTGGAAGCGGTACTGCGTTAGTGCAGGCAAACGAGCTAGGAATACATGCAATAGGTGTGGATATATCATCCTTTAACTCCCTTATCAGCAACGTTAAAATAAAGAAACACAATATTCCACAAATCTGGGATGCTTTAAGAAATATTAGCAGTGGATTGAGGAGTTTTCAAATTGAAAAGAACAATGTCTCATTTGAAATAGAACTGCTTGAAAGATTAAAAGATTTCAACCAAGAATATTTTCCATCACCTCAGTTTAAACGAGATGTTAGAAATGGAAAAATAAACGAGCAAGAATATACATCACAAAAAGAAATAGAGTTTCTGAAGATATTCAACGCTTTAGTTGATGAATATAGAATTGATATACTTCAAAAGGAAAGTGATAATTTCATTGATAAATGGTATATCCAACCTGTTAGAGAAGAAATAGATTTTGTATTTGAGCAACTTAAAAGGATTGAAAATAATCTTGTAAAGGAAGTACTTACAATAATTCTCAGTCGAACCGTAAGATCATGCAGGGCTACAACACATTCTGATTTAGCATCTTTAAAAGAACCTGTGACTAAGACATATTATTGTAGAAAACACGGTAAAATATGCAAACCGTTATTCTCTATTTACAGTTGGTGGGAACGATATGGCAAGGATACTATTAAGAGGCTTGAGCAGTTCAACAAGGTGAGAACAGATACTTTCCAGCGTTGTCTTACTGGAGACAGCAGGACAATAAATATCTTCGCAGAACTTACATATAAAAATCCAAATTTTGGAAAATTAGCTGAAAAACAGAAAATAAAAGGGATATTCTCAAGTCCACCCTATGTGGGACTGATAGACTATCACGAACAACATGCATACTCCTATGACCTGTTCGGATTCGAGAGACAAGATCAACTCGAAATAGGTCCTCTTTCCAAAGGGCAGGGCAAGGATGCTCAGGAAACGTACTCAAAAGGAATAGCAGAAGTTTTATTGAACAGTAAAAAATACTTTCAAAAAGACTATGATGTTTTTCTCGTTGCCAACGATAAATACAATCTTTATCCCAAAATAGCTGATTTAGCAAGCATGAAAATTGTCAACCAATATAAAAGACCAGTTCTCAATAGAGTTGAAAGAGACCGATCAGCCTATTCCGAAATCATCTTTCATTTGAAGGAAAAATAATGCCATCAATATCCATTGAAGCACATAAAAAAATAGAAGATTTTATTGAGATTGTTGTAGAGAAGTATTTGAAGAAAGCTGAGGATAAACCAAAAGCAAATTCCGCTAATCCTTTTGTAATGGCGTTACTTAGAGATTTTGATCCATTAATCCATAGAATACATGGATTAAAAACTTCACTGGGAAGCTCTATGGAAAAAATCGCTGAAGTCATCGCAATTGATGCATGGGGTTATGAAAACGTACTAAGAAACCAAAGAGTTGACGTTAGACTTCCCCAAAATGTATTTCAGACTATTGATAGTATTATTAATGATTTAAGCAACGCAAAAACTCTTAGCGATTATTACAGCGAAAAGAACGATATACTTAATGCTTGTAGAAATCCTTCAAGTCAATTTGAAAATCATACATATGAATTTGATCTTATACTGCGAAATCCAACTAATGGCTCGAGATATTTCCTTGAGATGAAGGGTCCAGATCCTAACACAACAGAAGTACCTGGAGCAAAAAAGAGGTTATTAGTGGCTTTAGCATGGGGTTTCACTGAGTATTCTACAGAAAAATTGGATTGTCACTTTGCGATTTACTACAATAATGTATTTCCTAAGCCGTATAGAAATCCCAAAGTTCATTACTACTTTAATCCAAATGGTGGAATTCTCGTTCATGACAAATTTTGGAATTTTCTAGGTAAAGACGACTCAACATTTAACGATTTATTAGCCATATTTGAGAACTATGGTATTACTAATAAAAAGAGGATTTGGGATGGTTTCGCCAAACTCATTGATATAAAATAGTTGCATAAACATAGAGCACAAAACAAACATAAAAATACAGGACTAACATGTTACCAGGAGAAAAGAAGTATCCACACATATTCAGCCCGGTTAAGATTGGGAATGTGTAATTGAAAAACAGGTTATGCAAATGATGAAAACAACGCAATATTTTGATTTCATAAGAAATAAACCTGATCGTGCACGGATTAAAGATACGTGGATAGAATTCGTAATCAGAAATCCTGTAAAAACTGAAATCCAATCTGATAATAGGATTAGGTTGTGGGCATTGATTAAGGAAGAAAATAAATATCTTAGAGTTGTTTTGTTAGAAGATGGAGTAACGATACATAACGCATTTTTCGACAGGTCTTTTAAGGAGGATAAGTAAATGAAAGTAAAATATTTCCCTGATACTGATACCGCTCTCTTGGAATTCTCAGAGAATGAGGTTCGAGAGACGAAAGAGATCAACGAAAATATCTATGTGGATATTGATAAAGATGGCAATCTGGTGAGTATGACTATTGAGCATGCTAAAGCGAATGCTGGGCTCAGAGAGTTCTCTTATCAGGAAATGGTAGCACAACCTGCTTAGTTGTTATTGACATTTAAAACAGACCATACAAAAACAAACATAAAAATACAGGACTAACATGTTACCAGGAGAGAAGAAGTATCCACACATTTTCAGCCCGGTCAAGATCGGGAATGTGTGGGCGAAAAACAGGATTAAATACGCCTCGACTGAGACAAACTATAATTACAGCGATGGTTTCGTCTCGGAAAAGGAGCTGGCTTACATCGACGCTCACGCCCGCGGCGGCTCCGGCATCGTAACCACTCAAGGCGCATACACCGATCCTAAGGGTGAAGGTCAGGGCTATGTAGGCATGATGGGCATCTGGGATGATAAATACATCCCCGGTCTGAAGCGCATGGCTGATATAATCCACCAAAATGACGCTCGCGCCTGCCTACAATTGATGCATTGTGGTCGTGTTGGAGGCATCAACCTTCCCTACACCGTCGGACCATCCGCCGTACCGCAACGGTTGCGCAGGTTCCGTCCGCAACGTGAGATGACAGTTGAAGACATCGAAACCTGTATTCAGGAGCATATCGACGGCGCAGTACGCGCTGTTGAAGCCGGTTATGAGATCATTGAGGTTTCCGGCATTGTCGGCTATCTGGTCTCAAATTTCGTCTCCAGCTACACCAACAAACGCACCGATGATTACGGTGGTGAAATATTTGATCGCTGTACTTTCATGCGTAAAATATGCGAAGGTATCCGCGCAGCAGTTGATGACAGTGTCGCTATCGGCATACGTCTCTGCGGCTGGGAGCTTCTCGACGACCGCGGTGGTAACACCGAAGAAGAGAGTACTGAGTCTCACAGGATCGCTGAAGCTGCCGGATGTGACTACTTAAGCGTTACCGTCGGCTGGCAGGAATCGCTTGGCTCAGTGATTTCACGTGATATTCCGATGGGTAAATGGCTGTACATAGCTGAACGTGCCAAGAAACACCTAAAAATTCCGGTTATGATGGCTTACAGGTTGTTCACACCTGAGATCCCTGAACAGGCTATCGCTGATGGTAAATTGGACATCTGGGAAATGTGCCGTCCGCAAATCGCTGATCCGGCTCTGCCTAACAAGATCATGTGGGATAAACAGGAAGACATCATCCCCTGCGTCGCCTGCCAGGTTTGTCTCGCAAGGCTATTCCGCGATGCGCCTGTAACCTGTACAGTGCGTCCATCCTGCAGTCATGAAGGCGAGCGCGAATGGGGTTACTACGGTTTCCCGAAAACCGATATTGTCAGGAAGATCGCTATTATCGGCGCGGGAATCTCCGGTTTACAGGCAGCCGCGATTGCTGGCGAAAAGGGTCATGATGTTACCGTTTATGAGAAGACGAGCAACATCGGCGGACAATGGTTTTATGCCTCACGCAACCCGTGGGGTGAAGACTCCGATAAGTATTGGGATGATCAGGAATTCATGCGCTTTGTCGGTTATCTGAAAGCCCAATGTGATAAGCACGGCGTCAAGTTCAAGATGAACACCGAGGCAACCAAAGAGATGATCAAGGGTGAGAATCCTGACTCGGTTGTTATTGCTACAGGCGCAGTTCCTGAAGTTCCTAAAATCCCAGGTATCGACAAACCGCACGTTGTCAGCATGTTTGATGTTTTCACCGGCAAGGCAAAGATCAAAGGGAATGTGATGATTCTTGGTGGAGGCGGCGCTGCGATTTCTCTCGCTCTTTTCGTTATCGAAAAGATGAAAAAAGAGAAAATGGAAGGCGCGGAAATCGCCATGATCGGTCCTGAAGCACGTTTCGGGTTGGACGTTAATCCTTCTTATATCTGGCGGTATAGATTAAGGCTCAAGAAAGCCAATGTGCACGAGTTAACTTTTGGAAAAGTTAAAGAGATCACGGATGATCACGTTATAGCAGACTGGACTATTGTTGACAGGAAAACCAAAGAGAAAAAGAAATTCACAAATCAAAGCATAGAAGTTGGTACTGTAATACTGGCAACATTAGTTCCAAATCAGGAACTGACATACGGTTCAGCCGGAAAAGCTGATACGTCTAAGATCGGTGACTGCCTCTGGGTAAGACGTGGTATCGACGCCATTCAGGACGGCTATCGCCTCGGAATGAGATTCTAACTAGGCATTTTCTACAAATACTTACGTGTAGGGGCCAGCTTGCTGAGCCCTAATTCCTTTCGGGCTTGACAAATCAGCCCCTACGCGTGATTCTCAGATTAGAACAAAAGGAACATATAATGTTACTATCAGAAATATCAAGCGCACGCCCTCACATACCGGGAACAAAAATGAGCGTCTATCCACATTCCGGATCCAGTCATGTCGGACTTTATCCGTGGATCGATGCTTTCCGCTGCAACGGATGTGGTTTATGCGCTAAAGCCTGCGCTTCGGATGTTATCGGATTTCACCGCGAGAAAGCGGTTATAATTCTTGATCTCTGCCTCCAATGCGGTGAATGCTTTGAAGCCTGCCCTATCGAAGGCGCTATCTACTTCAAGCTGCCTCCGGGTGCTCCTCAGGGCGAGAATATACCTTATGTAGCAAGGTACTAATAACAAAATTAACCACTAAGGCGCTAAGACACTAAGAAATTAAAAACTTCGTGTCTTAGTGTCATGGTGGTTATAAAGGAGAAATCCTGAAGTACTTAGATGAAAAATGCGCTGTTTGTGGTGGACAAATGATTCAAAAAGAAGTTGAAAAACTCCTGCGTGGTGGAACAAACATTGCTTCAGTAAAAACGTTAGCTGAAGTTTGTCTCCATTGTGGTGAACGTTATTATTCACCTGAAGTTATTGAATTATTTGAAAAAACCGAATCAGAGCTTGAAAAAAACGAAACTCAGAATTTTAAGATTTTGGGACGGTCATTTCAAGTTGCATTTTAAGTGAAAGAACAAAATAATCGGATAAAAATTACACAAAGCATGAAGATCACAGAGATACATAATCCTCTGTGATCTCTGTGTACTCTGTGTTAAACAAAGGAATCAATAAAATGCCTGAAAAACTAAATACAAATTTCGTTGATCACATCTGCATTGCGGTCAAAGACGTTAAACAAGCTGAAAAAGACTACGTCGAAGCTTTCGGCTGGGATGTCGCTTACCGCTATGTCGATGAGCCGGAGAAAATCCGCGTCGTCGGTTTCATGGTCGGTCAGACAGCCATTGAAATCATGGAAGACCTCGACGGTACGGGTAATACAGCCAAATTCATCGAAAGATCTGGCGAAGGCGTTATGCTGATCAGCTACAATGTCGATAACTGCGTCAAATCACTTGACATACTGAAGAAAAACAACGTAAAACTGATCGACCAGAAACCGAGATACTTCGCTGAACATGACCGCAATTTCGCTTTCATACATCCTAAAGCGACACATGGGATACTGACGGAGATTATTGATGGGAAGTATCAGCTTTAAAATTACCCACGAGTTACTGCCTGGTTTCAAGCGTAGCGTAACCTGGCTGGATGCACTGTCATTATGAAAGATAAAAGAAAATGTCGAATCTGCGGAGCAAATTTATCTCCTACTAAAACCGTTTTGCCTTTCAAAGTCAGTGCAACATCGATTGTTATAATCAAACAGCTTCCTGTGTTGCAGTGTGAAAACTGTCGGGAGTTTCTCATTGAAGATCCGGTAATGAAGCAGGTAGAAGACATCCTGAGTAAAGTCAACGATAAAGCAGAATTAGAGGTTGTTTATTTTGCAGCATAACATCATTATTTCAATAAATATGTAAAAACTGGAATCCGTGATTCAATGACTATTTGTAGTATAATTCAAAATATCATGCCCACATTCCTTGGTGTAATTTGTGGAATCCCAGCAGGTCTCTGGCTTAACAGACTAATTGAACGAAGGTCAGAAAATCGCCAGAAAGAATTACATCATCAACGAAAAATACAATGGTTTGTTATGCTTAAGGAGATGTTAGAAACAAATTTGAAAATAGCAAATTCGATTATAAACAGATTAAATGAATACTATAATGTTTTACCTAAGGATTATTGTAGGTTCATTATCACAGATGAGTTTGAGACTTCTCTTTTAGAGCCTGCTATCATGAATGAATACTTATTTCCTGACAATTTAGAATGTTATTATAAACTCTATAAATTCAGAATTGTCCTTAATAAATCAAATTTTCAATTAAACCTTCATTTGTCTCAATATTATAAATATGATACTGGTTGGGAAACTGGTAGACAGGTCAATGTTAGGACGCTTTCGGATGAATTTAAGGACTTACCGGATAAAATTAAAGACATATTAGATGAAGTTGAAAATCAACTATCAAAGTTACAGGGTGAAGTAAGTATTCACGATATTCATAAATCTAACTCTGAGAATCCTTAACAAACTATGAACAAAACAATCCTGTTACTTGAACTGACTCTAACAATCTAATATGCACAGAAAAAGTCCCTTAGGAACAGGACCTTTGCCATGTCCGGAGTGTGGACAGATCACTATGATTCAGGTTAAGAAAGATTGTACTCTCTTAGACGGTGTTATTGTACCGAATCTTGAACATTGGCAATGTTCTTCATGTAAAGCGGTATTCTTTGATGTTCCGGCAATGGATGATATAGAAGAATATCGCATGAAAATTGGCATAAAGAAAGACACATTATTAAAACTGAAAAGTACTTGTAAATGAAACATTTAAGAATCTATCTGGACACATCTGTTTTTGGTGGATATTTCGATGCAGAATTCATTGAAGCAAGCCGAAAACTATTCGACGAGATTCGGAACGGTCAGTCAACTTTAGTGTTATCAGAAACTACGTTACGCGAACTTGATGATGCTCCAAAGCATGTACAGGAACTTTTGAAAAGCATTCCGAATCGGAATCTTGAGATTGTTGTACGTTCTGATGAGGTCAGTGAGTTGCGTGATGCATACATAACAGCAGGCGTTGTTGGATCAAATAGTCTTTATGATGCTGAACACATCGCTTTCGCAACAGTAGCCGGTGTTGATATGATTGTAAGTTGGAATTTTAAACATATTGTGAATTATCGCAAGATTAAAGGTTATCATGCGGTAAATATCCTTAATGGATATCAACCGATCTCGATTCATTGTCCAAGCGAGGTAATAGAATCATGAAGAAAAAAGATTTCGATTGTGTACAAATGAAGCAAGATATTCAAAACAAAATCTTAAGAGAAACAAAAGGCATGACTCCTGAGGAAATTGAGAAGTACACGATAAGGAAAATTGAATCCAATCCTATTCTGTTAAAAGTATGGCAAAAACGTAAACGAACAGATCCGGAATCTGTTAGCAAGGAATCTCTATCAGTAAAATAATGACCAAAACAATCCTATCCCTTGAGCAGGCATTGACTCTCCCCTATTGCACTCAACGCTTTGCACAACTTGGCTGGCGTGTGATCAGGATAGAGTCTCCGCCTGATCCCCAAACCGGACGAGGTGGCGATCCGAACCGTTATATCGGTGAAGATACCGGCTTTGACGATCTGCATTCGTATTATATTCCGCCAAATATTGGGAAAGAAGGGATAACTCTCAATCTGAAAATGAAGGAAGGACAGGACACCCTGAAAAGGCTTGTTAAAGAGCTTAAGGTTGACGTCTTTTTATGTAATACACTGCCGATGCGTTATCAGCAGCTTGGGATAGATTACAATACGCTGAGTCAAGCCAATCCGGATGTGATCTGGTGCGGTATCTCCGCTTATGGACCAGATCATCCAAGTATGGCAGGCTACGATCCGGCTTTGCAGGCTTCATTGGGATATATGTACATGACAGGCGAACCTGATCGGGATCCAATGCTTTGTGGATTGCCTATCGTTGACCTGAAAGCCGGTGATGAAGCGTTTATCCAAGTATTATTAGCAATCTATGAACAACAAGCACAAAATGGCATTGGTGGAAAAGAAATATTCATCTCAATGGCACAAGCGGCAGCTTCCTGGTTAATTACAGTTCTTCCTCAGCTTCAGTTTGTAAAGGATGAATCCAGACTATACACACGCAGCGGAAACGAACACCGCAGTTTCATCCCCTGTAATTGTTATCCGACAAAAGACGGCTTTGTTTACCTTGCTATAGGAAACGATATTCAGTGGCAGAAACTTACTCAGATCACGGGATTCGAGCATCTTGAGAAAGCTGAGAGAAAGACCAACCAGGGACGGATGGACGATAAAGAAAATATCTACGCCGGGATCAAAAAAGGACTGGAAAACTATACAACCTCGGAATTTATAGAAATCTGTAGATCGCAAAATCTCGCTGTTGCATCGGTTAATTCAATCAAGGATGTTGCGGAACTTGATTTTGTTAAGAATAACATGCTAAAAACGACACTGCCTTCTTCCGAGACGGCATATCTGTTCCCTGCGCCTTATAATACGGATTTCCTTACTGATAAAGATCATTTAATGAAATGCGCGCCTCGTCTGGGCGAGCATAATGAGAAAGTATATTCAGAAGCAGGTTTCACGCTTCAGGAAATAAATGAACTTAGAGAAAACAACATCATTTGAAAGGATTAAACGTATATTTTACATGTTTGACAACTTCGCTATTAAACAAACGATCTGATGAGCAAAAAATTAATTGAAATGCTGACATCGTATGATGAACCGCTGAAAAAATGTATCATGGGTAACGAAGCCGTTGCCCGCGGAGCAATTGAAGCAGGTGTTAACGGTGTTTTCGCATATCCCGGCACTCCATCAACCGAAATATCCGAAGTGTTTAATCGCATCCAGGTATTTCAGAGCGATCCTGACCAACAGAATAAATATCAGGAACATATTTCCGATCCGATATACTTTGAGTTCAGCATAAACGAAAAGATTGCCATGGAGAAAGCTATAGCCTACTCTATTGGCAATCGAAAAGCCATGTGCGTTATGAAAAGCGCCGGACTTAATGTAGGCTCCGATCCGCTGATGACAATCAGTTACCAGACTATCGGTTCAGCGCTGGTTATCGTTGTCGCTGACGATCCAGGCTGTTTTTCAAGCTCCAACGAGCAGGACTCCCGCTATTGGGGAAAAATGGCTTCTGTCCCTGTTTTTAATCCCTCTACTCCTGCTGACGCCATTACGATGACAAAAGACGCTTTTGCGTTATCCGAGCTGCTGAAACTTCCGGTTATCGTGCGCATGACAACACGCGTCAGTCACTCCAGAGGTATAGTATTTATCGGGAATGTTTCTAAAAATAATAATCATGCTGAATTTAAAAAGTCACCTCAGCATATCAACATCCCAGCCCGCACAGCAGCAGCGCACAGAAATTTACTGAACAAACTGGAAAGTGAAGCGATAATCCCTTTCCAGGAAATGAATACGGTAACTTATGTCTCTAATCAGGAAAGCAGGCATAAATCCAAACTCGGAATAATCTCCTGTGGAGTAGCGACTGCTTATGCGCTTGAATTGATAAATAATAATCGGCTTAATATTAAAATCGATATTCTAAAGATTGGCATTATTAATCCATTTCCTGTGGACATCGTCCTGAAATTCCTTAAGTGTGGCTTTGACAAAATTCTTGTTTTAGAAGAGCTTGATCCTATCATCGAGGATGAAATCAGGATAATCGCTCAAAAGAATGATCTGGATGTGCAAATATTCGGTAAAGGTTTCGCAGGTTTATCGCCAACAGGTGAATTCAGTCTGAACATCGTACATCAGGCAATAGAGGAATTTGTGGAGATTACATTTGAATCGGCAAAAAGACTGCCTTCTGATGAAGTAAAGAATCTTATTAAGAATCTTCCACCCAGACCTCCAGCGTTGTGTCCCGGCTGCCCGCACCGCGCAACCTGGTACACACTCAAACTCGCTCTCAGTTCACATGTCGCTAAACCTGTGCTCTGTGGCGATATAGGCTGTTTCGCGCTGGGAGCGTTTCCGCCCTTCCAATTGATTGACACCATTCACCACATGGGAATGAGCATCTCAATGGCTCAAGGGTTGTCGGAAGCCATCCACATCAGCAGGGATGAGAAGTCTAAAGTTATCGCTATGCTTGGCGATGGCACGTTCTTTCATTCAGGGATAGCATCCATACTTAACGCTGTTTATACCAAAGCCAATATAGCAGTTATCATATTCGATAATCGCACTATTGGCATGACAGGTCATCAGTATCATCCGGGCGCTGTTGACCGCAATAATAAAGATCAGGTTGACCTCCCTGCCCTGCTCTCTGGATTGGGAGTTAATCTCATCAAAACTGTCGATCCGAATGAGCTTAGTGAAAGCTATCAAGCCATTGAAGAGGCTTTGGCTTATAAAGGCGTATCGGTAGTAATTGCCAAATCACCATGCGTTTTCCTGCCTGAATTTAAAGATGAGTTCCCAGAGACAAGGAAAATTGAGGTCGATCACACATTATGCAATGTCTGCCACAACCAGATTGATAGTTCGATTACATGCTCAAGAAGCAGTACAAGTGTGACAACGCTTGCCAAAGCAAGAGCCAGGATCACAGCCGATTATCATATTCCGGCAAATAAGCAATCATGCCCTGCTAATATTTGTAACCACGGCTTCCTGACAGCCATTTCGACAGGTAATTACAAAGAAGCGCTTAACATTGTCAGGGACAAAATGATCTTCGCAGGCGTCTGTGGTGATATATGCCCTAAACCCTGTGAATACCTGTACATTGAAGATGATCAACCATCAATACCCATCAGAAAGCTGAAACAATTCGTTGCTTCGATGGAAGAGAAAGAAAACGATTTCTCCCTCCAGATAGCTCAGATGGCAGATGTTAAGAAACTGAATAAAAGCATTGCTGTCATCGGCGCAGGTCCTGCCGGATTAAGCGCTGCTTATGATCTTATACGTACCGGATATGATGTTACGGTATTCGATAAAGAAAAAGAAGCAGGTGGATTGCTTAAGTTCGCTATTCCTGGTTTCAGAATTGATAAAGCAGGTTGTGATGCTGAAATAGAGATACTAAGCGAACTGGGTGTAAAATTCAGATTCGACACCGTTCTTGGCAGGGACATCGAAGTAGAATCTTTAAGTCATAAATTTGACGGTGTTATAATCGCTATTGGAATGGGCTTGTCAACAAGTCTCGATATGATTGAGGGAAACGTCGCTCCCGGCAATAGATTTGACGCTATCACATTCCTAAGGCAGTTTAATGATGAAACGCTTTCCATAAGTAAAGATTCGACCATCTTCATCATCGGCGGAGGCAACAGCGCAATCGACGCCGCTCGCGCTGCGAAGAACTACGGCGTCGAAGACGTCAGAATAATATACCGGCGCACACGCGAGGAAATGCCCGCTTTCGATGAAGAAGTCGATGCAGCCTTTGCTGAAGGCGTCCAGATTACATATAAAACTGTTATCGATACCTGCAGAATGACAGATTCCGGCAGGATCAGCGTTACACTCAAATCTTTCAAGGACGATCAGGACTTGGGCGAAATGCAGTGCGATTATATAATCACTGCCACCGGACAGAAGGGACATGAAAGAAGCGTTATATCCGAAGCAGTAGATATTGATAAGAGCAACCGTATCACTGCCGATCCTGAAACTGGTAAAACGAAATACGGCAACGTATTTGTCGCTGGTGATATATCCGCAGATAATCATGTAAGCGTCATTGGCGCTATCGCCAGCGGTAAGAAAGCAGCCAATGGTATCAGGCAGTTACTTGAAGACTATACTTACGATTACGAAGGCGCTGAAGCATTACGCATCCTGAACTCACCGGAAGCATACCGGATGAAACCTCGCCCCAGCGATGACCACAGACTGACTGAGGCTGAAGTCATTGAGTTAGCTTCACAATTCGAGCACTATCAGGTTTGTGGCAAATGCGATCACTGCATTGAGAATTTCGCCTGTCCGGCTTTGATCAAGATTAACGGAAAAATTGTAATCGATGATGCACAATGCACCAAATGTGGTTTGTGTATAGACGTCTGTCTTAATAATGCGATTCATTGGGTAGATTAACATGAACAAAACAAGCAAAATGCTGATAGCCGGAATAGGCGGACAGGGCGTCGTTTACCTGACCAACCTTGTCACCGAAGCAGCACTTGCTGCCGATATTCCGGTTGCATCCAGCGAAATACATGGTCTTGCGCAGAGGCGAGGATCTGTTGTTGCGGGAGTCACGTTCGGTGAGAATACTTACGGATACATCGAGGAAGCCGGCGCAGAATTCCTAATCGGATTGGAGCCGTTGGAAGCTATCCGCTGCCTGCCGTTGCTAAACACTGAAAGCAAGGTTGTCGTTGACAACAATCCGATCTACCCTCATTCGGTAACGGTTGGACAAACAACATATCCTGATATAGATTCATTCGTTGATTTTCTTAGGACGAACATCAAGCAGGTTGTGTTTAATAAAGGTTTTGATGAGAATTTGCATCCTATATTAAGAAACGTCTATTTATTGGGCAGAGCGGTTTCGCTTGAGGATTTCCCGATACCGGTCGAGAGCATTGAAACCGCCATCAAAGCAACAGCGCGTGAAAAATACCTTGATGCAAGCATCGAAGCTTTTCAATTAGGACTTAACAAGGAAATTTAACAAGGATGAACAGGATGAATAGGATTTTATAGTATCCTGAATATCCTGCATATCCTTGTTAAAAATAGAGTTATCAATGTTACCACACCAGGAAATTACTCATAAAATAATCGGATGCTGCTTTGATGTTATAAATGAATTGGGAGCCGGTTTCTTAGAATCCGTTTATGAAAATGCTTTAATGGTTGCTTTTCAGGAAAAAGGAATATTTGCCGAAACACAAGTACCTCTGAATGTCTTTTACCATGAAAACAACGTTGGGCACTTTATTGCAGATATTGTCGTTGAAAAAACTATACTTTTAGAATTAAAAACTGTTAAAAAAGCTCTTACCGGAGCATCAGGCACAGGTTATTAACTATCTTAAAGCAACTGGTTTGGAGGTAGGTCTGTTGATTAACTTCGGAAATACAAAACTTGAATATAAAAGGCTTTACGGGAAAAGACTTAACACGGATAAACAGGATGAACAGGATTTATAGTTTTTATCCTGTTTATCCTGTATATCCTTGTTTGTGAGTCTGATGCAATTTTCCAAAGGCAATCAGTCTGAAAGAACTCAGTCCAATGAAACAAGCATAGTAATCTGTCGTTTTGCCATTATCGCTATTGGTTTATTGTTACTTTGGTGGTCGCATAGCTCAGTCATTATAATTCCGTCTTTAATCCTATTGCTGATCTCATACTTATTTAAAAATTCTTACGCGTTATGGACGGCTTTTGTTCTGAACACTTGTTTTATCTTTTGGATGATAGCGGACATGTTATCGGCAGGACACTCGCCAATGGATAGTTTAAAAACGATGTCGGCTTTATATATCTGGATTCTTTCAATACTGATGATACCTCTTGGATTATTGATTGGTTTATTAATCAGCTTATGGTTAAAGCCTTCAGAGTAATCCGGTTTCGGAGAACTGACTACTTAAATATACGGGAAAAAACTTAACAAGGATAATCATGATGATCAGGATTTATAAATTTTTATCCTGAATATCCTGTACATCCGTGTTAAAAAAATAATAGTAAAACAATGAGTCAATCCATTAAAATAAACTTCACAATCAACGGCAAACGGACGGAACTTACAATTCCTCCCTACATGCTGCTGATAGACCTGATCCGCGAGGAATTGGGTTTAAAAGGGACTAAGCCTGGCTGCCTCGAAGGAGAATGCGGAGCCTGTACGGTGCTGGTGAATGGTGAAGCGGTTAACTCCTGCCTCTACCTCGCGATCAATGTGGATGGCAAGGAAGTTATCACCGTCGAAGGACTGCCTGTCACGCCGGAAGGCGAAATCGATCCTGTGCAGGAAGCTTTAATACAGCACGGCGCAGTGCAATGCGGTTTCTGCACACCCGGCATGGTGATGTCGATTAAATCGTTCGTAGCACAGTGCAACAAAGACAATATCATTCCTTCACCGGATGAGATTAAAAAAGCCATCGAAGGAAACCTCTGCCGTTGCACTGGTTACGTTAAGATCGTCGAAGCAGTCGAATCACTGTTCTGAGTTTAGAGTTCACTCTTCAGAGTGCTTCTATTTATTCTACAAGCTAAAGCTTGAACTCTGAACTTCTATTTCAAGGAAATTTGTTGTGAAGAAAGACTTAAAAGTAATCGGCAAACCTACTCCCAAACTGGACGCACGCATCAGAGCCAGCGGACAGGCTGTTTACGGTCAGGACGTTGTACTGCCGAACATGCTGCATGGAGCGATTCTGCGTACGAAATATCCGGTTGCAGATATTGTATCTATTGACGTCTCCAAAGCGATGCAACTTCCCGGTGTTGTTGCCGTCATCACCGGTGACGATATTAACGCCAACAACATCAATTACAAACGCGACAATCCCGTTCTAAAGCGTGGCAGAGTGAACTGCATCCGCGATGAGATCGCCGCTGTAGCGGCAGTTACCCGCGAGATCGCTCAGGAAGCCGTAAAACTCATCGAGGTCAAATACAATGTCAAAGAAGGCATCTTCGATCCCTTCGAAGCGCTGAAAGACGACGCCCCACAGATCAACGAATTCGTTAAAGGTGATCAACACATAAACATAGCGCATCCTTTCTACTACGAACACGGTGATATCGAAGCTCAGAAAAGAAAGAGCGCTGTTATCATAAAAACCCGCTTTGAACTTCCCCGGATGACGCACTGCTGTCTGGCTCCCTGTGCGATTACAGCGGATTACTCAAATGTAGATAAACGGTTAACACTTTACTGCGTTACTCAAATTCCGTTCCTTTTCCAAAGAGATATGGCGCGTGTGCTCAACATGGCGCCATCCGATATCAGGATCATACAAACCGTCATCGGCGGAGGTTTCGGCAGCAAACTCGATATGTATCCTTACGAGCCGATCTGCGCGCTGCTATCCATGGAAACAGGACGACCGGTTCAGATAACCTTTGATCGTGAAGAGGAATTCATTGCTTCACCAACCCGTCAGAAAATGACGATAGACCTGACGTCCGGCGCTGACAGCAAAGGCAAATTCACATTCAGAGAAGCTCGTATTATAATGGATAACGGAGCTTATACGTCATGGGGCGCTACTACTCCCTTTGTTATGATGCAGACTTTTTCCTCTATGTACCAGCTTCCGGCTTGCATTTTTGATGCGAAAGCAGTTTATACCAACAACGTCTATGCCGGTTCATTTAGAGGTTACGGCAATCCACAAGCAACGTTCGCAGTCGAACGAAACATCGATCTGCTCGCTGAAAAACTCGGAATGGACAAGTTCGAGATACGACTTAAAAATGCAAATTATAAAGATGAACTGACCGGACAGGAGATGAAGTTTATATCCTGTGGACATAAAGAAGCATTGGAAATAGTTTCTGATAAATCAGGATACTCTCCTTGTCATTCCCGCGAAGGCGGGAATCTAAGCAACCGTTACAAACGCGGAATCGGCTTTGCATCCATGCTGCATGTAGGCGGTGGCGCCAAGATCTACCCATCCGATGGCTGTGGAACAAATCTTAAAATGGACGATTTCGGAAAACTGACTATCATCACCGGCTCAAGCGAGATCGGACAGGGATCTGAGACCGTTCTGGCGATGATGGCGTCTGAAGAGCTGGGAATCGATTTAAAAAACATTAAGGTCATTAACACCGATACCGATATCAAGCCCTGGGACGTTGGAGTACATGCTTCGCGGACTACCTTTGTGGCTGGTAATTCCCTGCTCGGAGCGCTTAAACTGCTGAAAGAGAAATTGTCAAATAAGGCAGCACAGTTGCTTAAGACTGAAATTGATGATCTTGTTTACGAAGACGGTTTGATCGAATCAACAACAAGTGGTGAATCGTTCAAGATAGACAAAGTTGTAAGGGAAATTCACTTTAAACCTCCAAATGAACTGTGCGCAGTATATTATTACTACGAGCCGGGTAGTGAGTTTCAGGACAAGTATTACAAAGGTAATGTTTCGGATACCTACGCCTTTGCTGCACAGGCTATTGAAGTCGAAGTCGATACTTATACCGGCAACATTAAAGTACTCGATATTCACGTAGCTCAGGATGTTGGAAAGGTCATAAATCCACTCGGATTAGCCGGACAGATCGAAGGTGGCGTCGTGATGGGAATGGGATATGCGCTGCTCGAAGAGTTGTATTCTGAAAAAGGTTATATACTTAATCCAAACTTCCATGACTATAAAATTCCGACATCGGTTGATATTCCCAATATACATTTCTACCCCGTCGAAACAAACGATCCGTATGGGCCTTACGGCGCCAAGGGCGTCGGTGAAGCGCCGCTCATTCCGACTGCTCCAGCGATTGCCAACGCTATAGTTGATGCAATTGGAATCAGGATTGTCGATCTGCCGATTACACCGGAAAAGGTTTTAAAAGCCCTTAAAAATGATGCTTGATAAAAAATTCACGAGTCAATTCAATACTTTTTGGTACGGAGTATTGTATATTATAGAGTTATCGTTAATAATACTGGCACGAGGATTAAGAACGCTGTAAGGTGCGTCACCTGACAAGTATATACAATCTCTGCGTCGGGTAACGCACACCCTACTCCACTCTTCAAATTAGTGTCGGTAATAAGGATTTTGAATGAAGTTTAACGTCGTAAGCCCTGAAAATACTAAAGAATTACTTGAACTGATTTCTGTAAATCAAGACAGATATTTCAGATTTGGCGCCGGATATACAGACCTGTTAATTGAACTAAAAAAACAACCCGACGAAGACCTGACCGTTATCAACCTTGCTCAATTAACCGACGATATTTTTACAGCCATCTCGAAAATTGCTGACGGTTTTCGCATCGGCTCTCTCGTAACAGCAAAACGCATCTCACTTAGCAAAGATTTACAGAGCAATTACAGCGTTTTAACTGAAGCTGCAAAAAAACTTGCATCAGGACAGGTTAGACAGGTAGCAACGATTGGTGGAAATATCTGCACTGCTTCACCGGCAGGTGATATGGCTTGCGCATTGGTCGCTCTTCAAGCAAATTGCGAGATTCTCAACTCTAACGGAACCCTACGGATAATTCCTATTACAGATTTTTTCACCGGAGTTCGTACTACCGTTTTACAAAAAGATGAAGTTTTACGCAGCATAGTAATTCCATCAAATAATAGAAAAAATAAGATATATTCCAATTTCATTAAAATTGGAACACGTCGCGCAATGGAATGCTCAATTGTATCCTTAGCATACCATATACTAACAGATGAAAAATCTATCATAACCCACGCGGGTATTGCTTTAGGATCTGTTGCGCCTACTATTATGCTTGCAAAGTCAGCATGTGATTATCTGTTAGGTAAAAGCTTTTCTTCATTAAATCCATCGGAAATAAAAGAATTTTCACAGAAAATTCTGGAATATGCTTCACCGATCTCAGACATCAGGGCTTCTGCATGGTATCGAACAGAAGTACTTGGTAACGTCGCAAAAAGTATATTCGAAAACTAACAAAGGAAACAGAACAGCTTCTGTTCAAATAAATATGAGTCCCAAAACCGAAAAACTACCTGAAATAATAAAACTTTCACAAAACGAAAACGCCTTTGGCGCTTCGCCTATGGCTTTGAAAGCAATTAAAGCAAACATTGATTCCGTATTCCGCTATCCTGACGTCCTCCATGAAGAACTAAAAATGAAGTTGGCTTATAAAAATAGTGTTTCACCCGGAAATATTGTCATTGCTGCCGGTTCAATAGCATTAATGGATATGTCTATAAAAGCATTTGTAGGCTTTGATGAAAACGTGGTTACGCCTGAAGTGACCTTTGAAGGTTATAAATACATGGCTAAAGTGAACAAAAGGGCATGTAAACTATCTAAGTTGGTCAATAATGCAATCAGCTTAGAAAACGTGCTTGCAACTTGTGATGCTAAAACAAAAGTTGTTTTCATTGCCAATCCGAACAACCCTACAGGCACGATGATTACCCATGATGAGATGTACAAATTTATGCAGTCTGCATCATCGGATACTTATATTGTAAGTGATGAAGCATATACGGAATATGTAACTGATGATGGTTTTCCTAATTCTTTGGAAATTCTAAATAGTTTTCCAAATCTTATTATATTTCGTACTTTCTCTAAGATATATGGACTGGCAGGACTTCGGATCGGCTATGCAATCGCCCAACCGGATGTTATTTCAGCATTAAGAGAATGTTGGACGCCTTTTTCCATTAACAATTTATCATACGTCGCTGCAATCGCTGCTTTGGATGATGCGGAATACGTTGAAAAATGCGCTACCGTCAATGCGGTTGAACGCATGATATTATATAATGAGCTTATGAGAATAGGCTTTAAGGTAGTCGAACCCAAGGGAAACTTCATTTTTGTTGAATTTGAAACCCCACAGGAGAAAAACCGGATTTGCGACATGCTGATCGAAAGAGGAATCTTCACCAGACCTTTAGACCATTTCGGTCAGGATTCAGCGCTACGAATCAGCGTTGGTCGTCCTGAAGAAAATCAAAGGGTAATTGAAAGCCTGAAACAGATCAGGTTGTAATCTTGATGACCTATCCTCGTGGTAGAAAGTTTATCTTAGTAAATGTATTTTATCAACATAATGACTTTAGGTTTTGTTGAAGTCTTTGCCAATATTTTTAATTATAACATCCATTATTCTACCTGATGTTTTCCCGGTACAAAACATAGTTAATTTTAAATAATATAGATAGTTCGAACTAACAAGGGAGAATTAAATGAAAAATGTTTCACCGCTCTACCCCGAAGCCTACATACCTTACGGCACATGGGGTGGGAGTTGGTTTCCAGCCTGGCATACGAGCGCTCTCGCGGAAGTTGATATAGCTCGGTTCGCTGCTGAAGCCCTGCCATTCGTACTGAACAAAAAGGGAGTTCAGATTAGTGAGCTGGATTATCTTGTAAGCGGATCAACCGTTCCCTGGTTGTACAAGTTCTGGGCTTCGCCTTACCTTTCGCATAGTTTTGGTAAGCGTCTTCCGGGCTTTCACCTTGAACAGGCATGTGCAACCGGACTTCAGGTAATTGTAAAAGCAGCAGCACAGGTTCAGGCAGGCTCTCATAACACCGTAGCAGTCCTCGCATTCGATAAGACCAGTAATTCACCGGCAGGAGTATTCCCTAACCAGAATACCTATCGCCGTACGGAAGTCCTAAGTGACATCTGGGATAACTTCGGTTACGATCCTGGTACAGGTCAACATGGATTTACCCAGTATAACGGTCAGACTTCCATGATCGCCTGCGCAGGTAGAGCCGCGAGAGAATACAAACTTGACCTGAGTGAAGTGCTTGATGTCGCTTTCTTACGCTATCAGCAGTACTTCGAAGCCAAGGATACAGGTATTCTAAACAAATTCCTCTTCCCGATGAACATCTTAGACGTCAGGGGTCAGAAATTAGGCGTTGTGGATGGCGATTATGGTGTACGCAGATACAATTCCATGGATCAATTCAAGGCTGAACGTGAATTGGATACATGCGTTACAGCAGGTGGACAGACTCACGCCTCTGATGGTATGATGACTATGCTGGTTACTACCAAAGAGAGAGCAGCGGAACTTAGCCCGAATCCTGAGATCAACATTCAGCTTGTTGGTACCGCAGAGTACAGAACCAAAGCTGGATTCATGCCTGATGCGCCGGTCAATGCTATAAAACAAATTCTTGATCGAACCGGCTTAACCATGGATGATATGACTGCAGTTTATAATCATAATCCGTTTGCTGTTAATGACGTTATATTTGCCAAATCCATGAATTACGACTGGCATAACATGAACAACACCGGTTGTCCGTTGATTTACGGCCACCCTCAAGGTCCCACACTTACAAGAGTAACAGTTGAAGCATTGGAAAGAACTGTTGAGCTTGGTGGAGGCTATGCCTTAATATTCGGATGCGCTGCCGGAGATGTTGGTATTGCTGGCGTTTTCAAAGTTTCTGACAGCAAAGGAGGAAAATTATCATGAAAACACTAAGGCAATCATCACTTGAAACACTGGGCTTAGGCTCGGTGCTCGATATTTTCCGCAACGGCAAAATGCCTGCCAATGAGAGTGAACTTGTTGACAAGGTATTCGGTCCTGCCGGAAAGAGAGGATCACTGGTAATATCAGGTGGCAGCGGTATTGTCGGCTCAGGCAAAGCCATGCAGTTAGGCTCAAGATTGCAGCCGTATGGCATACCGATTGTAACGCTCGACCTACCGGATGCTCCGGACGGTATCGGACAACAGTATCCCGGTCTAAAGGCATCTTTCGGACCGAAAGCGTCTGCTGATATTATGTCCAACATCATCCGTTTGAACTACAATGGTTCTTCATTGCCTCCGTTGCTGAAGGATCTTAATCCGCGCTTCCTATTGGAAGCTATCCCGGAGATTTTACCAATCAAACGCGGTCATTACGATCTGATGCGGAAATCCTTTCCGGAGATCGAAATCCGCTCGGTAACTTCAGGTTTCCCAAATAAAGAACTCGGCGTCGGTATTCTTCATCCATCCTTCCCCCATCAGATCAATAAGGTCTGGGAGGTAGTTGAAGAGAAGCCATCTGACATCACTAAGCTACTATTGGCTTTAGGATTGATTCCTGTTCCGGTTGGTGACTATTGGTCATTTATCCTCGACGTTCTTTTCTGCGGTATAACCCTGGCAGCGATTCGTTATCATCACGCTACTAATATGCCGTACTGGAAGATTGACAAGTACGTTAGGAGAACAGTTGGACCTAATCCCGTCAGAGCGCATGACGCTATCGGACCGGGAGCTAGTTTCTTGACATGGTCATGCCTGCATCACCTGTCTGAGAAGTATGGTGAAGTGTTCACCCCTGCTCCTGAATTAGTAAGACGCAAGATCTCCGGTGAACTTTGGTATTCGAGCAATCGCCCAACTGTTGACTGGGATATGCCTGACGAAGACGAGTTCACAGCTTGGATAATGGGACCCCTGTTCCAGATGACCAGCCTGATGCTGAAAGAAAATCGCGCGACATTGCCATACATGAATGCTATCGGCGAGCTATGCGCTCAATTCACTAACGGTATCATAGCAAACATACGTAACCATGGCGCTGATAAAGTCATCAGTATAGTTGGTGACTATCACAAGCTGCATCCCGAAGCGGCTAAAAGCTGCTGGTACCCGGAGGTATTTGAAAACATGAATACACCGGAATGGAATCAGCTTTACGTCAACGCCGAGCATGACGGCAAGGTCGGTGTGATAACAATCAGCCGCGAAGCTCTGAACTGGGATGTGGTTAACGAACTCAACAGCGCAGTTGACTGGTTGAAAGCTGAGGGTATCAAGAACGTTATCCTGAGCGGTGATTTCCATCTCTCAACGCAGTTGGTCGGCGCTGACACAACCGAGTTCTATCCTGCATTGGAAGATGAAAAAGCCGGTTACAGCGTTTCCTCCAAATGGTCGGAGGTTGCCAGACGTTTCCACAATGAGTTTGACGTTTCAGTCGGTTTCATCAACGGTAAACGTTGCCTTGGTGGTATGCTGGAATTGATGATACACTGCCATTATCTTGTTGCAGTTGACAGCGCTCAACTTGGAATGCCTGAAG
>JAIPJL010000163.1 GCA_021734165.1 bacterium
CACAAACTCGTACCGGACTTGCCTTCAATACGGCGTTTTACCCTCAGTTAAGAGCCATGACGCTTGGCATGGTTGATGATATTGCTTCACGTACATTCGATATGCACCTGATAGCCGGATCGTGTTTCGATATTAATGGTGAAGGTATCTGCCTGATTTCACCTCCCGGAACAGGCGGATCAACCCATTTCTCGGCATTGCTCAGAAGGCAGGAAGCCAGGCTGCACAGCTACGACGGTTTCTTTGTCAGGCAGTCCGGCGGCGTTCCGGTTGCTGATTCAATTGAACGCAAGATGGCAATACGCACTGATCTCGTCAGATATTTACCGGAATTAACGAGCCTCTTTGACAGATCCAAGCTTGAGAACGTTGCTATCAGCAAGGATAAATGCGAAGTTGAAGGCTGCTCACAGCGTGATGACTGCCCTCTCGATAGAGGTGAAACCCATTGCTACGAAGCTTCAAGCAGGTCAATTGCATTACTTGATCCTTACTGGATAGGTGGCGCTTCCAAGCATGTCAAACGAACTGTGTTAAACAAGATTATCCTGCTCAGACGTGATGCTGTTGCGTCTAAAGTCGAGAAACCCTCCGTTGAAGCAGCGCTTAGAATGATCGAAGAAGGCGGTTACGCAATGTCTCACGGACGCTGGTTCTCGGTGCCGTTCTATAATCCTTATCTGCTCGTTAATGACGGAGACAGGCTTGAACTGCTGAGAAGACAGTGGAAGCGACTTCTGAAAAACACAGCCTTGCATGTGGTTAATATCGAAGTGATGGGTAAGACGGAGACTAAGGAAACGATCTGGAGAGTAATCAATTCAGACTGATTCATTAAGCATAAAAGTTGTTTAACAACTTGACTTTACGTTTTCGTGGTGATAACTTGTAGGTTATCGAAATGTGGTCGCTAAAACGACTCTTCAAAGGAGCATGGGGTGAAATAGATGCTCTGGTTAAAACTGGTAAATGTGAAGTCACCGAGTTCATTGATGAACTTGAGAGTCAAGATGATTCTGCACACCAGAAAATCTTGGCTGTCTTGACAAAGATGTCAGTATATGGACCCGTTAATAACATTAATCAATTCAGAAGAGCCAGAGATAATCTGTACGAGATAAAATCCAAACATATTCGTTTTTTCTGCTGCTATGATAAGCGTAAAGGTCGTTTGATAATTCTCATCTCTGCGATGAGGAAAAGCGGTCACAAGGAACAGACAAGAAATATTAATAGAGCTGTTCGAGTTAGAAATGAATACTTCGAGTATCAATATGGAGAAAAGCTTGAATGAGAAATTTGAGATGGGCGATTGGGCTCGTGGGCATTACGAAAGAGTCAAAGACAAACCCGGGTTTATAGCAGCCAGCCTAAGTATTGATATCACTGAGCAGCTTTACGTTCGCATGAAGGAACTGGGGCTGTCGCAGCGCGAGTTGGCGCGTAGAATTGGACGTTCACAGCCGTATGTATGCAAACTGCTCAATGATGGTTCAAATATGACGCTGTTGACGCTGGTTAAGCTGGTACAGGCGCTGGAAATGAAGGTTGAAATGCCTGTGTTGAAACCTGTCGGTAAATCCACTGCAACGACTAAATCAAAGCGTCCCAAAGCCGCTAAAACTGCTGTTGTTAAACCTTAACCGTAACTGAGATGATAATGATCCCAACCAACCGCCTATACTTCGGAGACAATCTCGAGTTCCTCAGGAATCGCGAATTATTTCCCTCAGAATCGGTTGATTTGATCTATCTTGATCCGCCTTTTAATTCGAGTCAGACGTATAACGTGCTTTTCAAGGATGTTGAAGGTACGCCGTCATCAGCTCAGATAAAAGCTTTTGAAGACACCTGGCGGTGGGATGATAAATCGGCAAAGGCGTTATATGAGATCAACAGTGTTATTGACTATACTCCGCAGCCGTTAGTTTCAATGATCGACATGTTGGAAGGTTTTATCGGTCATTCACCGATGTTCGCCTATCTTGTGCAGATGTCGGTCAGGCTTGTTGAATTACACAGAGTGTTAAAGAAATCAGGTTCACTTTTTTTACATTGTGATCCTACCGCAAGTCATTATTTAAAATTAGTTTTAGATGGGATATTCGGTCCGAAATTATTTCGCAACGAGATCATCTGGTCATACAGGCGCTGGACGGCAAAATCAAAGAGATTCCAGAGGATGCATGATGTAATCTTGTTTTATGCTAAAGACTTCCATCATCAAATCAATGAAACTCATATTAAACCGACTTCAGGTCAGATAAAAAAACATGAAAAGGGATGGGATAGAAATACTGTCCCAATTGATGGCGTTAGAAAACCACAGTTAATAATTTATGATAAAAAGAGAGTTGAAGAAGCGATTAAACAAGGCAAGATTGATCTGAGTGAATATGCGAGAATTATTGAAGCTAAAACAAGCCTAACAACAGCTCCTGATGTATGGTATATAGATTTTCTAAATTCACAGGCGAAAGAGAGATTAGGATATCAAACTCAGAAACCGTTAGAACTTCTTCACCGTATTGTAAATTCTGCTTCCAACCCCGGTCAGATAATCCTTGATCCCTTCTGCGGCTGCGGAACTGCAATTGATGCTGTAGAAACACTTAACAAAGAAAATCCTGACGATCCGCCTCGTAAATGGATAGGAATTGATATTACTCATTTAGCAATTGATCTGATTAAATACAGATTGTATTCACGTTTCGATATCAGCATTAAATCCTATGATGTCATCGGTGAACCGACGACTCTTGCTGAAGCTCATTCACTTGCTCTCGAAGACCGTTACCAGTTCCAGTATTGGGCGTTAGGTTTGATAAATGCCCGCCCCTGGGGACAAAAGAAAAAGGGCGCTGATAAAGGAATCGACGGTTACAGAAGTTTTATACATGGCGCTAACAGGGCTTATACGAAATGTATCATTCAGGTTAAGTCTGGAAAAGTTGGCTCTCCAATTATTCGGGATTTAATTGGCACAATGGATAGAGAGAAAGCTGAAATGGGGGCTTTAATAACCTTAGAGAAACCCACACGTGCAATGATTTCCGAATGCGCAACTGCTGGTTACTATCATTCTGAGGTTATGAATAAAGATTATCCTCGAATACAGATATTAACGATTGAATATCTTCTTAATGACCCGGATATTTTCAAAATCCCACCCGGTGGAGACTTGATGGCAGCGCCACGATTTATTCAGAAACCTGATGAAAACAACAAATTGTTTAATTGATTGTGAATAGAAATCCAACTTATGCAACTTCTTGAGCGACTACTAACTGTAAAGAAACTTCAACGTTCCACTGACGGCTTATTAGAACTCCCTGATGCTCTTTATAGACAATTCTTGTCAAGCCCTTTTGACGTAATGCCGGATTTTAAAGCTCCTCCCGGCTTTAAGCATAAAAACGGCAGAGGCAAAAATCACCCACGCTATGGACGGTTTATTTATGCTTTTGGTAAATATTTCAAACCGGAGATTATTGTAGAAGTTGGGACTTATGCAGGCGGAACCTCTATCGGCTGGGCGAGAGCAATCGCTGAAAACGGATGTGGCAAGTTGATTTGCGTCGATAATGACAGTTATTCAAAAGGCACTTACCCGGAAATCACGAAGATAAATATTGAAAATACCAACATTTCACCCGAACAATACGAATTACTGAACGGCGATGCTAAAGAAATCATTCCGCAGCTTTCGACGCTGTATAAAGGTAAAGTTGATATTTACCTTGTGGACGGAGATCACACTTACGAAGGCGCTCTCGCTGACCTTGAAAATGGCTTGCCAATGATGAAATCAGGTGGACACATTCTGGTGCATGATGTTGACAGAAATAGAAAGATGAGTGAAGCAACTGCGGAACATCCATTTCCGGTTTACGAAGCAATGATGGAATTTGTTGAAAATCATAAGTTACAATGGTGTATCCTGAAGTTCATCAGGAAACATCTCGCAGTAATTCTTGTTTGATAAGTAGATAATAACAACTGATGAGTTAATGCCAGATTTCAAGAGTAAAAAGATTTTGTAACCTTTTATTTTGTTTTAATAAATAACAAAATCGCAATCCCGCCTGTGCGGGATTGAACATGAATAGCCATCGGCGAAAGCCGATGGAGTGGTATAATCCAGAAAACAACCCCACAGTTGCGGAGTTGAACGGCAAAACCAGTTATTCAAAATTTCAAATCACGAGAATATGTGTACCTTGAAATATGCATTTATTCAAACAACAACCAGAGTGAAATACATTTTCACGTTTCACTCATTTTTCCCTTTTGGAGATTTAAATGAAAATACAAATAAACGGTAACAACCTTACAATTGACAATGTCACCCAGATCGCCCGGCATAAAGCTGAAGTCAGCCTGGCTCCCGAAGCAATCGACAAGATAAACGCATCTGCCGCGCTGATTCAGAGACTGGTCGATAAAGACATTGCCATCTACGGCGTAACAACCGGCATTGGCGAATTTGCCCGTATCCGCGTTTCACCGGAGCAGGGATCGGAGCTTCAACGCAAGATCATTTACAGCCATGCTGCTGGAACAGGAGATCCCTTTCCTGAAGAAGTCGTCCGTGCCGCAATGGTTTTGCGAGCCAATACGCTTAGCCGAGGTAACTCAGGCGTCAGAAAGCACCTTCCGGAAACGCTTCTGGAGATGGTCAACAAGGGCGTCACGCCTGTTGTTTACGAGAAAGGTTCTGTCGGTACATCCGGTGATCTCTCGCCGTTGTCACAGCTCGCAGTAGTATTGCTTGGCGAGGGCGAAGCATTCTACAAAGGCAAGCGCATGCCTGGTGGGATTGCCATGCAAAAAGCCGGTATCGACATCATCGAACTTGGCTACAAAGAAGGACTGGGCTTGATCAACGGCAGCCAGGTTTGCACGGGAGGATCGGCTCTTCAATTGGTCGATGCCCGTAACCTGATCAAGAATGCTTTCATAGCCTCCGCAATGTCGATTGACGCTCTGAAAGGCGTTCAGACCGCTTACGATGCTCGCATTCATGCGGTGAGACCCTTCAACGGTCAGAATGTCGTAGCAAAACATCTGCGAACGCTGATGGCAGATAGCGAAATCATCGCCGACGGCTCAAAGAAGGTTCAGGACGGCTATTCGATGCGTTGCACACCGCAGGTTTATGGACCGACCGTCGATGCCTGGAAGTATGTTCACAACCAAGTTGTAACGGAGATGAATTCGACGGCTGACAATCCTTTGTTCTTCACGGACGATGAGACTTACCTGGCTGGCGGAAACTTCCACAGTCAGAATATCTCGATGGCTATGGATTTTCTTGGCATTGCAATGTCTGAAATTGCCAGTCTATCTGAGCGTCACACCAACCGCCTGATGAATCCTGTGTTGTCAGGACTGCCTGACTTCCTGATCGAGGGCAAGGGCGTCAATTCCGGATTGATGGTCGCGCAATACACTGCTGCTGCTTTAGTCAGTGAAAACAAAGTATTAGCGCATCCGGCGGTAGTAGATTCGATCAGCGTTTCCGCTGATCAGGAGGATCACGTGGCTATGACGCCGATTGCGGTCAGAAAATGCGGTGAGATATTACGCAACGTCGGAGCGGTACTGGCGATTGAGATGATGTCAGCGGCTCAAGGCTTCGACTTCCACAAACCGTTGAAGCCAGGCAAGGGCACGCGAATTGCTTATGCGAAGATCAGGGAAGTGGTCGATTTCATGGAAGAAGACCGGGTGATGTATCCTGACATCGAGAAGATCGTGGCGTTGGTGCGCGACGGATCGATTGTGAAAGCTGTCGAGGACGAGGTCGGTGAATTGGGCTTTGATTGGTAGGCGCTGATAAATCTCATAGCGCTTGCTTAAGGCAGTCTATTTGATTATATTACTCGCTTGCGATTTTAGATAGATTGGAGTGCTGCAGGATGTCCTCATCCTGCATTTATGTGCTGTCACGCGTCCTCGCTTGACAGACAAAAGCAGCGTTTTCCCTGGCCCGTTCGTTCAGCGGTTAGGACGCCGGCCTCTCACGCCGGTAACAGGGGTTCGATTCCCCTACGGGCTACCATTACCGATAGTATCTCCAAAGTATCCCCCACGTACGTGGATGTGAACCGAAAGCGGTTAATAATTAAGGATTAGTAATTACTAA
>JAIPJL010000164.1 GCA_021734165.1 bacterium
GGATAAACCGGAAATGGTCGGTCTTAGAATATACGATCTGGCAGGTCGCGAAGTTGCGAAACTAATTGATCAACCTTTAGCTGCTGGTTATCACAGCATCGTCTGGGACGCCGGAAAACTGCCTTCAGGGATATACCTGATGCGTCTTGAGACAATAGGCAGAGCGACACACAGAAAAGTCGCTCTGATCAAATAAGCCATAGACATTACGGTCGGCGTCGTCAAGCACGCCAGAGAGAAAGCTGTCGCGGTTTATTGTGACAGCTTTTTCTTGTTTGGTTATTATTAATATAGGAATCAAGGATCGCAAATTCGTCTCGTGATATGTTGACAATATGAAATATTCTCGTAAAATTCGATTCTCGTCACAGTTTTCGGGAAAGCATCTGGGCAGTGAAAATTATCGTCACATCGTCACTGAATCGGCGGAAAGCCTTACCGGGTATGGGTTAGAGGGTGTGACGGAAATGTGACGGAAGTGACGAAACAATTACGAATTAAGAATTACGAATTAAGAATTATAAAATATAGTAGCGAGTTACGAGTTGCGAGTTACGAGTGGAGAGCCGATTCCGTCATTCCCTTGCAGATATGCCCTCGCGAAGGCGGGGGAGGAAATTTAGACAAGTCGGATTGATTGATCAAAGGCTTGACAAATCCGATTTCTTTACTTAAGTTAAATTATTAATACCTTAGAATTTATTGCTTTAACATACATGATATAGCATGAGAGTTCGTGATGAGCGCTACCCAATTAAGCAGTATTGCAGTAGATAGTAAGACACACTCCAGTTTTGACGTCAAAAGAACTGCTAAAGCTCCTTCGGACAACTCCGTCCGAAATGGGGCTTTTTGCGTTTTTGGGAAAGATTGTAAAATGATTATCATATTGTTATTAGCGGCGTTACTGCCGATGGCTGTGACGGGACAACCTGTACTGGAAAACTTGGAATATGAGGGGCAATGGGGATATGGGGTCTATACGTCTGTCGCCACTCAAGGAGATATAACAGGTTACGGGTGTGGAGGATCGTTGCGGTTTTTCGACACTACAAATCCCGAAGAACCCCATCAAATATCAACCCTGACTATTCCGGAAGTGGCATTTGAATTGATCTGGAGTGATAGTTTAATCTTTTTTTCTACTTATTCTGCTCTTTACATCGCTGATGTATCTGACATTGCCTCACCAAGGATATTGACCAGGCTATATCGGCAGGGCGGTGGCAGAATCGAATTAGGAGATAATATTCTGTTTGAAACCGGGAGTTATGACTATGCCTTGCTGGCTTATGATGTTAGAGATCCCCAAAACATTGCCTTTTTAGACTCGTTTATGTTTGAAGGGCGAGACTTTCCAAACACAGCATATAAAGATGGACGGCTTTACGTAGTAGTTCGAGACTTTGGCGTTAAAGTTTTGACATGTGACTTCGAGCAGGGCTTTCAAGAACTGTTTGAACAGCAAATGGACAATATCAGCTTTCACTTGCTGGGCTTGGGAGATGGATTTGCTGTTATGGGCTATAATTCCCAGTGGCGTGTATTGGAGATCACCAACGATAGCATTGCGCAAATAGGTCGGATTTATGATGTTGGACATCTATGTGGCTTATCAATTACTGATACTCTCCTTTACGCAACCACAGGGGAAGGTCTTGTCGTTGTGGATATGTCTGATCTTGAGAATCCGAGGCTCTTATCCTCCATCGACACAGATCGCAGTCTTGAAGAGATGGCACTCTCAGAGGGCTTTTGTTATACCTTTCGTCGTAATGAGCGCCGCACTTACTCTGTTCAGGATCCCAATCAGCCAGAACTGGTGAACCTGACCCATGATGCTGGTACCATGTCCGGAATAGTCTCATACGAGGCAGGTCTTTATGTCGTCTGTGATGAGATCGTGTGGAGTTTAAGCACAGAGCGCGCAGGTATGCCTGAGGCGCTGGACTCCGTCAATATATTCACCGATCCAAGAGATTTTTCCCCTCACGTTCTGCTCGGATTACATGAAGGTGTTCTATACCTGGATGCATCTGAGGGCATCGCAACTGTGGATGTGGCTAATCCTGAGGATCTACGCTGGATCGGCTTATTTGAATGCGACATTAGAAGCTCTCAGATGGCTTTTCATGACACTATTGGCTTCTTAACAACCGCCTATGATATTTTGGTTTCATTTGATATATCGGATCCATCAAATATTGTTCCCTTAGACACTCTCGATCTGGTCGGTCCCTGGGCAGTGACGGTGACTGAGGACTATGTTTTTGTAGGTCGGAGCTATGTCGGAGGTTTTCAAATAGTAGATGCTTCAGATCCCCGTGAGATGCAACTCGTGAGCACTTTTCCAATGGGTGCAGAGGTAGAGTATATGTTCGCGGAGGGAGACTATGCCTATCTGGCTATGAATGGCGGACTTGCCATCTTGGACATCTCAAATCCCGAAGAGCCCAACATCACCGGTCTCTGTGCACTCCCAGGCGAAAGAAGGTTGCTCTGGAGGTTGTCCAAGGATGGAGACTTCCTTTACGGGTCCAACACATCAGGATCGGGGTTCATTTTTAATGTTGCCGATCCTACAAACCCAGAGATAGTTGCCTCGTGTACCATAAACTCAATGACTCGTGGAATAGCTGGGTTCAATGGCTACATGTACCTCTTGGAGACTAAGACCGGTGTACACGTTTTTCGCTTTGAAGACGAAAATGGTGAGGTAGAAGTTGAGGGATACCCGAGCCAGGCTGTAGGCTATTTCGCCTGCGCACCAAATCCATTCAATAACTCATGTAAAATAAGCTATGAATTACCTTTCAGTACAGTGGTTTCCATTGTTTTGTATGACGGGACAGGTAGATTCGTTACGGAAATATTTCACCAAAACCAGAGTGCCGGTTATCATGATTGTTTGATAGAAGCATCTGATATTACAGCGGGAGTATATTTTGTAAAGTTCTCAACTGATAAATTTCAACAGAGCCTGAAACTGATATTGATTCACTAACTTTTGAATAATGAAAGTAATTGTGATAAAAATACATGGATTACTTAACAAAGCATAGGATGTTATATTGAAAAGGTGCAAAAGGTGCATCCGTCGTTCCGGCGAAAGAACTAAAGACGGATGCAAATGAGGATAGTATCCGAATAGACATAGTTGAACAAAAAATGAGATGAACATGCACAAACCTTCTTCACATAGCACGAGGCATGTATTGATCGCTTTAACTATCATACTTGCCTTTTTGCCATTCGTTGCATTCACCCAACCCGAATTACAATGGACACGAACATACGGCGGAGTGAGATCGGACGAATGCTATTCAATGATTCAGACAACGGACGGCGGTTATGCCATAGCAGGACGAACCGAGTCCTTCAATACCGAGAATCTGGGTTTCTGGTTTATTAAGACAGATGCCGATGGAGATTCCCTTTGGTCGCTAATAATTGATGGTGAGAATCGGGATGAGTGCCATTCAATTATTCAAACTGCTGATGAAGGTTACGCATTGGCAGGATTTACCATGTCATTTGGCTCTGGACATTCAGATATGTGGTTAGTTAAGATTGATTCTGTTGGAGAAATAATCTGGTCTCAAACATATGGCGGGGAAGGTGGTGAAAGGTGTTTTTCTATTATACAAACAAGCGATGGGGGCTATGCATTAGCAGGTGAAACACATTCTTTTGGCGCAGGTGAATGGGATATGTGGCTGGTTAAGACCAATTCCGATGGAGATTCCCTCTGGTCGCGAACATTCGGGGGAAGAGATGAGGATCGATGCTATTCGATAGTTCAGACTGGCGATGGTGGATTCGCATTGGCTGGATTAACAAAGTCCTTTCGAGCTCAGGGTACAGATATGTGGCTGGTTAAAACTGATAACAATGGTGACTCACTCTGGGCATATAAATATGGGTATCGGAACGATGAAGAATGTTATTCAATGATTCAATGTTCTGACGGAGGTTTCGCATTGGCAGGGAAATATGATCCTGGAGGTGTTAGCTGGGATCGAGATATGTTATTACTGAAGACTGATGAAGAAGGCGATTCACTTTGGTCGCGAAGATTTGGTGGAAGTGGCAATGAGTATTGCCAATCAATTAAGCAGACTCCTGATGGAGGTTATGCCTTAGGAGGATGGACGACATCCTTTGGAATGAATGGAACCTCTGATATGTGGTTAGTCAGAACAGATACAAACGGTGATTCCCTTTGGTCATTAACTGAAGGTAGAAACACAGCAGATAATTGTTATTCAATAGTCCAAACGGAAGATGGAGGCTATGCTATGGCAGGAAATATTCTTAATGATATGAGTCTGGTTAAAACAGAATCTGACCCTGTTAGTGTTCCTAACCGGGAGAGACCTATTTCTGTTGAGCATTTTATCTTACTGCCAGCCTATCCAAATCCATTTAATAACTCGTGTAAGCTAAGCTATGAATTACCGTTCAATAATCAGGTTTCAATTGTTTTACATGATGGAGCAGGCAGGTATTTAAAGGAAGTAGTGAATCAAAACCAAGGGGCAGGTTATCACAACTGTTTGATTGAAGCATCAGATCTACCGGCAGGTGTTTATTTTGTGAGGTTTTCAACAAATCAATTTGAACAAAATCAGAAATTGTTGCTAATTAGATAAACTTCAAAAGAAAGTAATTTCGATTATCAGTACTTTTTAATTATAATACCGACAGTTACACCGTTTGAAAACTTATCATACTCCGTCATAAATTGACCGTATCCACACAAAATAGCGAAGAATCTATAATGAAGAGAGTGGTTTTCAAACCAAAGGAAAAACCTGTCCAAAATCATGTATTCACAAAGACTATAATATAATTTATAGATTGTTTAGGTCAGCATTGGTGTAATTACAATCACATATTGTTAGTAATATAAATATTATTGCTTATATTTATTTATACATAAAAACATACCGGGAATTTCAGTTTCGATTATTTAACAATTCGAGTGTGGTGATCATGTCCATAATAAAACTGATTTATTCAGCCTTTCTTTTTTCCATATTACTTTTAGCAACATCAATCAATCTCCAGGCAGATCCAAAGAGGCTTTTCGGTGATAACGGAGCCGATCTCTGGATGATGTCGGAGTTGGATTATGCCGGAATATTCCCAATTAGAAATGGTGAAGCACTATTGGTAATATGGTCGGAAAACTCTGCTGATAACAATGCAGAATGTCATTGCATGCAGATATTGAGCAGCAATGGATCAGCGGAATTTGTGTATCCTGTGCAGTTAAGTTCGACAAGCTCAATGGTCAGCAATATTAAGACTGCATCTGACTTGCAGGGAAATATATTTGCAGCCTGGTACGAACAGAAAAATGAGGAAGACACTACTGAATATTTATATACACAAAAATTCTCTCCATTAGGAGAACCTCTATGGAATCAAGAGCCTGTTCGTTCTAAATCCAAAATGGTAAACTTCAACGGAGAAATCCAAATAAAGGGAATTGATGAAGTTATACCCGATAAAAACGGAGGATGTTATGTAAAACGAAAGTATTCCGATCTGATTGCATTTGATGAAAACGGTACACATCGTTCAAACTGGAAACCGGAGAATATACTACGCTACCCTTGGTCTGTCATTGATGAAAATGGAGGATTCTGGTTTATCTCACTTAGCAGGAAAAGAGGGGAGAATACCACCTATTTTGTTA
This sequence comes from bacterium, assembly GCA_021734165.1. Lineage (GTDB taxonomy): Bacteria > Electryoneota > AABM5-125-24 > Hatepunaeales > Hatepunaeaceae > JAIPJL01. The sequence goes on from JAIPJL010000164.1 coordinate 5,705, forward strand.
AGCGTGTTAATTATTATGGAAAGACTCTCTGGGAAGACAGCACCAAGTTCGGTGCAAATGTTCCTGAACGCGACATGAATGCCTGGAACAATGAAAACATTATTGCGCATGAAAATGATTTAATTCTAATTAATGAAGTTGGGCGAGAAAGAGTTAAAATGAAAATTCCGGA
>JAIPJL010000025.1 GCA_021734165.1 bacterium
AGAGATTGGAATTGTTCGTCAGGAGGATGATTATGGAATTGACTGGGATATCGACGATGGCAATGTGCTTACATTCAGCGCTGCGGATAACTTTAACGTTGATGTTATTGTCACTGTTATTGCGAGTGACGGGAATCTTCAGATTGAGAACACTTCTTTCAGTCCTACACGCGAATTAAGAAGTATTGGGATGAAGAAGGATGCTGGTCCAGTTCGCACCCTTCGATCAACGCGTGAAATTGGGAGCGAGAGTAGTAATTTCTCTTTCTACCAACCAATTGTGACTAATTCAGATACACAACGTGACGATGAGATCAGTGATACTTTCACTTTCACAATCACTCCAGTTAACGATTCGCCGCAATGGACTACAGATGATTCAGTTTTCCATGGGTTAGAAGCGCGTCCCATTGAGCTATGGCTGATAGCTGAAGACGCTGATCTTGATTTTGGTGGAGAAAATCTTACGGTTTGGGTTTTTGATGACGATGGATTGCTGAATAAAGGCGCTGTATTTAACGACAATGGTGATGGGTATTGTGTCTTCACATGGACACCCGGTTTTGATGATGCAGGTGAGTATAATGTAACGTTCCGGGCGACCGACCTTGCGGGAACAATTGATGATCTTATTGTTACGTTCAGTATTGCTAATCTGAATCGTCCACTTATAAACGATCTTCACATAGGCGCTCAGGAGTTTATAGAGGATGATCCTGAAAGACTCATCGGCAGTATGAGTGATTATTTCATAGATCCTGACGGTGATCCTATTAGTTACAACATTCAGAAACCCGAAGGAATAAAAACTCGGTTAGTGTCAAATGAATATTTATATGTTCAACCCGAAGCGAACTGGAACGGTGATGCTGACGTCATTTTAATTGCATCTGATGGTTTATCATTGGTTTACGATACACTAAAGGTATCTGTCAGCGCTGTTAACGATCCACCGACTACATTTGACCTGTTATCACCGGTTGATAGCTTCTATGTACATAGTTACCCAATGGTTGAATTCAACTGGGAAGAATCGATTGACATTGTTGAAGATTCAACGGTAGTTTATAATCTGTCAATATCATTCAATGATTCTGTGTACAACTGGGCAGGACTTGATTTAGAGTTCAAGGTTCTACCACGTACGTTCTTTGTAATTGATATTAATCTGCCTACTGAAGTTACCTGGTGGGTTTTTGCAACCGATGGTGAGGATACGGTTTGCTGTACGGATACCGCATCGGTGACGATTGCGCCTATCAGGACTCAGATAACGAGAGTACCGATAATTCCTGATAAGTACGCCCTTGGCAGACCATATCCGAATCCGTTTAACAACATCGTGAGTGTTTTGGTTGATCTGCCTGATCCATCTTGGGTGAAGCTGGAAGTATATGACCTTTCGGGTGGTTTAGTAGCGTCATTATTAAATGAAGACCTAGCTGCCGGAAGTCACTTAGCGTATTGGAATGGTTACACCCACACAGGTAAAAAGGCTTCGTCAGGGTCGTATATCGTTAGATTAAGAAGCTCTATGGGTATTAAAACTCAGAGGGTGATGCTGTTGAGGTAGTTTTACCTCAAATTCAAACGCTCTGCTGATAGCAGTGAGTGGAGTTTTTGAAGTGATTAAATAAGTTACCGCCAGATTTCAATCCCGCAGTTGCGGGAGTAATCTCGCGGTATTTGTAATTTCATTACTTGGCGTCAGGTCACACTGCGACGCTCGCCGCAGCAAGACCTGACGGAACGGCTAAATTGACTATTATCGGATAGACTCCTACGCAGGGATAACACACCTGACGTCACATTATCAGATGTTTGAATGCAACTAAGTACAAACCGGCGGCTATTCTTTTACACTTTCTAACTCTCTCACTTCATATTAATCATCTTGCGCGTTGAAACGAATGAATTCGACTTCAATCTGTAAATGTAAAGCCCGGTCGGAAGCATTGAACTATCAATTATCAGGCTGTATTTTCCTGCTTCCTGCTGTTCATTTACCAGCCTTAAAACACTCCTACCAAGCAGATCGTAAACATTTAATTCTACAAATCCGGCGTCTTTGATTGAGTAGTCAATGGTTGTGCTAGAGTTGAACGGATTAGGATAATTCTGGTTTAAAGACCATTCAAGCGGCGCTTCAGGTGATTCTCTTATGCCGTTGTTTTCTGCCACGTTTAGATGGAGAGGAACATCTATACTGAGTTGAGCGAAAGCGTCTTCAATCGTTATAATTCTATCGTAATCACCATCGTCTAATCCACGCGTATCATAAGTCATTGCAAGGTTAACAAACTCACGTGAATGCAGGAATCCTGAGCGTGGTTCGATGTTCAACCAGGATGTTGGTTCATCAAGTGAAATAGTAAAATCAAGGTCACCGGCGCCGTTATTTGTCATCTTTACATAATGACGTGTTCTGTGATTGCGTGCGAGAGGTTTATTAATCTCTTCAGAGCTGAGTCGAATACTCGGTTTTAAGAGATAGAGTTCTACTTGTAAAGTATCACTATTATTTAGTGTATCCAGTTCAAAACTCGTACCACGATAACCTTCTTTGATGCCTTCCAGCCGGATTTGATCCAATCCCATCATGCCCAGCATTGTAAATTCACCATTTTCATTTGATCTGCCAGTTGCAACTACGCCATATTCCGAATAACCTTTAACTGTTACATCAGTTACCACCTCATTTGTTTGCCTGTCATAAACCAATCCTGTGGTGACGCCTTCAGTAATTCCCGGATTAGTTGTAAACAGCAAAGCTCTTCTGTTTTCGAGAGGAGCAGCACGCGGAGGCAAAGTATTGCGGAAGGAATAGTTAATGCCTGTTTTACCGTCAGGGCTAGAAATGCCGACTGAGACATAAGGCATGTCGTTATTTCCTCCAGCAAAATCCATTACTGTCATATATTTAAACAGTATATCAGAATCACCGGTTGCTGAAGGATGGTACTCTGGATTGTAGATTATTATTTCGAAGTTAATGCAAGTATTATTGACATCACCCGCAAAATGGACATTATGCCATTCGATAATCATTATATGTTCATTTTCATCATCATAATACCAGTAAACAGTGGGATTATTAGGCTCTGCCGTTGTCAGGCTTGTCCAGAGTGGAGCTATCATACCCATAGGACCGCCTATTGCCTTATCCATTAAGGAATTCTGGAAATTGACATTTCGCCTCTGATCCCCGACGCCTACAAATCCGTTAATACCGACAGTTATCTGATTGTACTCGCGACCATAGAAGCACATTGTGAAAGGCAAATCAATAACTTCGACAGCGTTTGTATATACTGTGTCAAAAAGCTCGATCTCGATTCCTTCATAATCCTGGCTGCCACCGCCGGGGTCTAACTCTAACCAATAGTTATAACTTGGCGCAAGTGGCCAATCCGTATCCGTATTATCATAGCAGTAATAACCATAATCATCAGGTCCGATAGGTCCGGTTTCGCTTTCCTGAGTCTGTAACATAAATTGTGCAGTATCCACAGCAATTTCGTCAAGGTAAAAGACAAGTTGCATGGGAGTATCATATCCAGGTACAGTAAACTCCCGCATTGAAACCTGTAACGCAGCGCCGTTATTTTCAGCAGTTGCATCGACATCTACAGCAGGATATGCAGTCTCGCCATTTAAAACCTTAATGTTATAATCAAGAGCTTCAAGTCTGGTGGTCAAAGCTGGAGATGCAAATCGTCCCTTGTTTATAATCTCTATTTCCAGATTTCGTTCTTCACTGCCTACTATGATACTGCCTGCTATTGCGTTTACTTCAAGGTCAAAACCAATTATTTCAGGTTTTATTATTGATCTCCAGATGAAGTTGGTGGAAGTAAAATCAACATGGATTTCAGGTTTAGCTCCATCAGGACAGCCGGGACTGACAGTGAATAAAACAGCGCGATTGGCATCGGCTCTCTCGCCCGCAGGAACATCACCGAAAACTACAGTATCAGGACGCTCGATTTTAATATATGGTGACGCCGAGCGAATTCTGGCTTGTAAATTTTCAACTGCTGTTGAGGAGCCATAATTAAATGCATTTAGGTTCAGAGCAATAGTTTCACCCGGATTCACATTGCCATCACCGTTTCCACCGTTAGCATCATCCAATTGGTATGATTCGACCGCTACGAAGGTTGCTTCCATAGTGATCTCAAGCTCGCGTCGAAGAGGATATATGTCTCTGCCTGTAACGGTTAAATAGACAGTTCCCGCATCAATTGAGGGATCAAAGGGCAACTTGACCTTGCCGGATCTGTTGGTCTGGGCGGTTTTCATGTATAGAGGCTGCCATTCATGGTAGTCAGCGTCATTTGGCAGCTCGCCGGGGTAGTAGAGCGTAACCTGAGCATTGGTAACTACATTATCGCTGTTTTCTTCATAAACGGTGATTTCAACATGGTCGGAGCCGGGTGAAATAGTCTCAGGACAGTCAGCACTGACAATTCTGGGAATTCCAACCCAGGGTTTTATTCCCGGATCACCAAGCAGATCGGTTTGAGTTTGATAATTACCCAATGCTCCATCATTACCAGAGAATATTTCATAGAGAATAAATCCTGCATATATTTTACTCCAGCCAAGTGAAAGATCATGAATCATTAAACTACTGACAATACCCAACCAAGCGTTATTATTTGGCAAAGTTTCTGCATCACCCCAACTGGCGATTGCCGCAACAGCTCCTTTCAGATTATCAGCGTCTCCCGTGCGGAACATTCGGTTCAGTGGATCTTCACCATGTGCACAGGTGGAGATATAGATCGGAAATACAGCATTATTTCCAACACCCCTGAATGTATCTTCCCAGTAATTCATTCTTGCACGACCAAGCATAATGCTCATTCCATCGTTGAACCATTCGGCAAGCACTGGTCCGACGATATTTCCGTTCTGATCTGCTTCGTCAGCCTCTTGATTCCGAACCTCACTGAAACCGCGTTCTCGAAGAGCCTGTTCACCCCATCTGACTGTGTATGTGATACTTCCTTCAAAATCTTCCCAATTCTGAGTAAACAAACCTGCGCGCTCAAACCATTCCGGATTCTCTATATCTGGAGCCATTTCATAAGCAAGCGTTCTCGCAACTGCAAGCTGCATTAGATCTGCATTACCGGATACAAACCTTCCTACTGAGGCTTCAGGAAAGAAATCATCACCTTCGAGACAGCCGAAAATGTAATCTGCATGATAATCAAGCGCATCAGTAGGTTGTCCGCGATGAGATGATATATTCCACTGATCCATTATATTGTTATAAGCGCGATCCCCAAGTATCAGGATGCTTTCGAATGGATCTATGCCTTGTTCGAGATAATCGTTGTAGAGGGTTTGAATGCTTTCCTGAATAGCGCCTACATCGCGCGCTTCATCGCTGTCTAATTTAATTATGTCAACTTTAACTCCAGAGTGTCTTTTCCATTCGATCAATGGTATTGCATAGGGAAGGCACTCTTCGCGGGTAACTACGAGGTAATGATTCGTGTAATCCCGTCCGATTTCACCATCATCACGCTGAGGATTCAATACATTCAGGTTAAGCGCATCCTTCAACAAGGCAAACTCAGGGCTTTGATTGCGGCGAGTGCCTGTGTAAACAAGAGGATTGATCGGTTTGTTGTCAGTGAAGCGAAGGTTGACGTCAAGTGATTCGTGTTGGACGAATTCTCTTGATTGAGTATCGAACTGCACCGGATGAATGATTACCTGCACCATTCTGATTCCACGGAGAATGATCGGATCGCTGATTTCAACAGCTTGAGCAGGGAAGAGGCTTTCACCAAAGTTTGCCACGTTGCTTTGGTATTCAAGCCTGACGGCAGCCAGTGGTGGGATGACGACGTATTTGCTGATTACCGGCAGGTTTTCAACAGTAAAGTCGTCTGGAACTTCAGCTTTCATTGTTCTGAAAGTCAGACTAATGTTTTGAGTGGTCTCTGAAGTAATCTCAACCGTGCCGGCATCAACGCTATGTTGAAAAGCTGACAATGATAATGGTATCAGGGTAACGATTAAGAAGAGAATGATCATTTGTAAGCAGTGTCGCATTGAATCCTCCGATTGGGTAGCGCTTTAAATTTGATTGTTATTATAAGTTAATAAAAAAAAACGTGAATTTCATGTACTTATTTGCAAAATTGGATATTTTCAATGCAGTGATTGAGTTTTATGAGTATTAAAATGTTGAAAACAACTTGCTTGAAGGAAGCTTGATGTTTATATTTATTTGCGGTAAGAAAATTACCTGTATTTGATTGTCACAAACGATGCCGCTTTAGCTCAGCTGGTAGAGCAACGGACTGAAAATCCGTGTGTCCGCAGTTCGATTCTGCGAGGCGGCACATGTCAAAACGTCTTTCAAACAATGGTTGGAAGACGTTTTTTTTTGATTATAAATGAGTTAGAAAGTAAGAAAGTAATAGATAAAGGATGCTTTAGTCGGATGAATCTTTTATTCCGTATTTGTGATTTTGCTAATGATGTTTGTGTAATTTGCTTTATACAGTTTATTAGCTGTTTCATGTGGATAAACTAAATTTAAGCTTATCCGCGATCATATAAATAATTGTGGTGAAGTAATCAACTGAGCGATAACCTCGTGCTTTGTTTTGTGCAGCCTGCACCGGGCTATTGACGCCTTAGTTTTGGGATTAAAGAGTGCAGTCAAGCGGGGGGGGATGCCTGACTGCACTTGTTTTGTGTCAAAGGAGACCTTTGGCGCCACTAAGCTGTCACGTGAGGATACGTGATAGCGCTCCTGTTTTAGCTTTACTTCACAAGAGCAACCTTCCATTCGGATTGTTGTCCGCAGGCATTCAAGCGAATGAAATATATTCCACTTGGCATATCTAATCCATTTAAATGAACATTGTGCATTCCAGCGCTCAATTTACCTCCGGCAAGCTGGCTAATACGACGACCACTGAGATCGAATGCTGCAAGGTCAACCATCGAGTCCTCATTTAATGAAAAAGTAATGCGAGTCTGGGCATTAAAAGGATTTGGATATATCGAAGTAATTCCAAACTCCGAAAGAAGCGCTGCCGGTTTCACTGCAAGATCAATAACGGCATAAGCGTCTTTGTGATACGTCATTTCACCGGCTATGATCTTATACTCGACATTCTGCTGTGCAACGCCTGAGTAATAGCGTATTTCCAATGCATCACCATCAATGGCGCCATCAATCTGCTCTGTAAGAATGTCATCTCCCCAGAGAGCAATACCACAGCTTCCATTATCCAAAACACCACTGCCTATCAACATATTTTCAGAGTAAACACCGACTTCACCCGTTAAAGCTGGATCGCATTTCACAAGTAAACTCATGTTTTCAGACGTATTCGGATGAGATGGAAGTAAACTTGGTTTGGAATGTAGATTTCCAAACAGTGCGTTATTTTCTTCACCCGTTTGGTATATTAATCTAGCGTCTTCACTGACTTTGATCCAGTATCCCTGACCCGGACTTAGTTCACCCATATTGCTGAAATGATCCCATTCAGGCAGATAGAAGTTTCCTCTTCCGTCTTTGGCGATGATAAGGTTATCCACAATACCTGAAAATGCAACGGTAGCTTCAATCTCGAAATTTGGATAGTATGAAACAGCCTGCCATCCTTGAGACAAATCAATAGGATCATCGCGGAGGACAGTAACGCCGTGAAGAGTTAATTCTGTATTAGCGGAAACAAGCATCTGATAGGCTTCATTGACATACCAACCGGGAATATCATTATAATCGTATTCAGGGCGGTAGAACTCACCTCTACTATTTTTCATCATTATCAGTTGGTTTTCATCTACGAGAGGTGATAGTAATCCAACTATGTTTTCCTCATCTTCTGGCTGGAGATTCACGGAAACGAGATTCCAGCCCATCCTGAGCTGAATGGTTCGATCCGTTTCGACTCTGCCTTCTTGTATATTTAAAGTAACTGGAACTAATGTTTCACCGTCAATACCATCATGGGTGAAAGCAAGTACTCCCTCAAAAATGTTATCAGCCGGTAAACCATCAGTATTGAGTGTTAGAGTAAATTCCTCACTTTCATTAGGTTCAATTACTCCCGCTGTCGGTTCAACATCAAACCAGTCTTTTCTTGATTCGATCTGCCAGATAGCGAGTCTATCCGGATTTTGGAGCATTCCCATGAATACCCAGCTATAAACATCGAGATCGCTGGTTATTTCAATACCGGCAGGACCGCTGCCTTCTGTATCGAGTGTATTTACATGCATAACTTCCCTGTTTTCAAGATTGATCTTCTTAACGTCGAGAAGTTCATTTTCACCGTTAGTTATGGCATATAATGGGTAGCCTTCAGGATCTTCAGTCCAATAAGCCAATCCATAAGTTCGAAGGTCTCTGGGATGTTCAACGGCTTCAATCAGATTTCCTTCTCTGTCAACACGGTAGTAATCTGTAGTAATACCACATACCCACAGCAACTCATTATCAGAATCCCATGTAATGGACCTGCAATTATCAACAAGATCAGCAAATTCTGCCTGTACCTCACCTTCAGTTGTAAAACCATAAATCATGTTGTCATCGACTCCCCAAATCAACTCACCATCCCAGGCGAGGTCGCGTATTCCATAGCGAGTATCGCATTCTTGATCAAAATTGCCTATCAATTCACCATCTTTGTTGATGACATAGATTTTGTTTGGAGATTCGCCATTATTACCACCGGATACATAGAAATTACCGTTAACAAACACAACACCATTCAGTTTGTCATCATCGAGGAACTCCTCAAGATTTCCATCAAAACGCAATTCCCATGGTTCCGCATCAGCGCCACCGATAAGGCGTTTTTCAAGGGTGTAGGTTAATGGACCATTTCCTTCATTTGTAACATCAAAGTTTATTTGGCGCTGCATGTCAGGTTCAAGCTGGACGTCAATTTCACGTGTACTGGGGATACATTCACCGTGATACAATTCAGCATCAACTTCTACGACTTCATCAAAAAAGCCTACTTCAATGGTAGTTGGCAGGTAGCCTTCAGCGCTGAAAGTAAATTCATAGTCTCCGAATGGAATGTCATTTAAATTGTACATTCCTTCATTGTCTGTGAACCGTGATATGGCGTAGTAGTCCAAATCAACTCTTGCATTCTCAATCACAGCGTCATTTCCGACACTGGTAACAGAACCTGAAACCTGGGCGACAGGGGTATTATATGACATAACTACCGCCATCTCAATGGAAGTCGCTTCGAAATCATCTCGCTGCTCTTCAGCCTGATCAAGGTCTATCCTGAGCAACATTTCCCAAACACCCTGTTCAATTTCACCGGGTGTAATTGTGATGTCGATAGTTTCATCCTCGTTTGCTCCGATCACGCCTCGCTGCGGATCCGCCATTAACCAGTTGGGTTCGTTGATACCGTCGTCGATAATATTAATTATCGCAGAATTTTCATTACCAACCCAGAGGTTCACTCCGTCATGAGCGATACCTGGGGATCTGACGTCGCTTGCCACATTAAAATGTTGAACCTCTTCCCAGTTCCAATCTTCATCGATATTTAACTGCCAAGCCTTGGAACAACCATCTTCGACACTATAGTGGTGTCCAAGCCAAAGATGTCCGTCTTCATGATCGGGAGCCCAGCCAATACGTCCACGGAAATCGGCAAGATCACCATCCTGGACATTTACATTTTCAATTCTCCCAACTTCATTGAAATCATCGTTGATGTCAAGAACCAGGATAAACACGTCGCTATAACAAATCACGTATAAATAACCTGTTTCAGGATCAGCAGCGCATGCCATAACACCCTGACCAGCAACGTTAATATCTCCGAGGTCGTCCCCGTCAACGGTGTAACGCACAACAGCAGCTCGTTGCCATATCGTACAGTAGATAACGCCATTGTAATAAGTTCCGCCAAGAATCATTTGGGGAACCTCAAAATCGTTAACGATATTAGTAATTTCAGCGCCATCCCACTCATAACCGGTAATGTAATTGGGAGCTTGAGCTTGAATGATATGTGTTATCCACATCACATTATTTTCATGATCGAAACCCATTCCGAGTGCTCCAGGGTGTTCTACTTCTACTTCCTGGATTATATCACCCGGATCATCACGTCGGGGACCGCTGAGGCGGTGTTGTCGCTCGTTTTGCTCACGGTCAACATCGAAATAGCGGAGCCGGTAGGCAACGTCATCTTCGCTGGAGTTAGAAAGTATCATTTCCAACTCGACAGCATCATCCGCTCCTTCCACCCAGACTGCAATTCCTGTCGGATCAACGGTTACTTCACCTATTGCGGTAGTATTGACAGTGAAGAACAGAGCTATCACCATCAAGGCAATTAAAATAAATTGTCTGCTTTGCATAAACACCTCCTGTATTATTCTAACTCGCAGCAATTAACAATGGTTGTTGATTACATAGCTGCGAACATCTTACGGGATTTGGGATACTGAACAACTACGTTAAAGCGGAATTTCATCTCAGTAAGGAAAGATATATTATAAACTGACAATTATCAAGTGACGTATATCACATCTTTAAGTTTTTGTGCAAGTTAAAAACCTGTTTTTACACCTGATATGATGGAAATCAAACCAGCTATTGAGACAATTATAAGCGCAATTTTTCTAAAAACGTTCTCATTTACTTTTTTTGATAGTTTTATTCCTGCGGTTACGCCCATCAGCACGGAAGGAAGGAATACAAGTGAATATTTAATCACTGATTCTGTTATTACACCATTAAGCAACAGTACGATTATCGAGAAAATATTAACTACCGTAAAATAAGTAATAATATTTGCTCTGAAGACTTCTTTTTTTACATCCTGATTTATAAAAAACAGTATTACCGGTGGTCCGCTTAAAGCTGTGCTGGTGTTTAAAAGGCCGCTGGTAAAACCGATTGGCAGGAAGGCTAATCCTTCATTTTTAACCGTTCTTTTATATCCTTTTATTTGTGCGATACTGAACGCGACAATTATAAAGCCGATTATTATCTTTAAAATATTGGGATCAATTGTCTTTAAAATGTATGCACCAAAAGGCAAACCGCAAATACCCGATATTATAAGGGGAGTAATTCGTTTTATCTGAATGTGTTTTCTTGTTTCATACAGCACAATAGTTGTTAATATGAGTGAGATTAATGTCAGGATTGGTATTACCATTACCGGCGGGAGCATCATTATCAGGACAGGTATGGAAATCAGCCCAAAGCCAAATCCTGTTGTTCCCTGGGTTAAAGCGCCGAGGAATATAACAATGGCTCCTATTATAATTATGGTTGTGTCAGTCATCAGCTTTATGTTTAAAAGTTATCAGAACAATATATATCATTAGATTATAAATTCCACTTCCTAATTATATTTTATGGACGGATTGGACGAAATGGACTTCATGAGTAGATCATACAGTATTATGAGGATAAGCAAGTTGAACGGCGTCATGGATGCGAGGAAAGTTGGTTTTTAGCGTTTTACGGGCGAGTGTAATATCAAAGGATGTGTCGAGAGGATTCATTCCATCGGGATCCAATTCAGAGTTTTTCATTTTTACGATTCCGGTTGTATCTCGTCCAAGGTGATTCAATAAAATTTCAGCGAATGTTAACCTGTTTAAGCGGTTGGCTCCTCCAATATGAAGCAGCCCTTTGAATGGATGATCTATCAATTCAACAAGCGCATTAGCCAACGTGATAACATCTAAGAAACTGCGGTATTGGTCGGTAAATACTGTAATCGGTTCACCCTTTACCTGACGTTCAATTATCCATTCGGAAAATGATGAACCTCCGAAGACAGGCCTGCCATAAGTGTTATTAATACGCACAACTACAGCATCAGAGCAATTTGTGAAGATGTTTTTTTCCGCAGATACTTTTGTCTGTCCGTAAATACTTAATGGATCCACAAGATCACCTTCTCTATAACTTCGTGATTTACCGTTAAAGACACAATCTGTGGAAATAAAGATAAGTCTTGAGCCAACTGCCTCGGCAGTTTGAGCGATTTTGAGAGTTGCATTGCTGTTTATCTGCCAGGCTAGTTTAACATGTTGTTGGCAGTCTTTGATGCCTGCGATGGCTGCAAGGTGTATTATGCAGCGTGGTTTAAGTTTTAATATGAGAGTCTGGATTTCGTCCGAATTATTTAAATCTATACAGAATTGTCGTTCAGAATGAAGCGGAACTACATCATGTAAATGGTAAGTTCCATAGACATTCTGATAAGAGCTGAGTTTATTCCAGAGGCGTCCTCCGATAAACCCGCTTATACCTGTTATCAGTATCGGTTGCATCTTGTAAAAAGTACCACATTAAGTTATATTAACTTGGCATGGGTAAAGCGCTATGCACATTAATATATTAACACAACACTGTTTGATCAATTAAAATAACGAAAATCATAGAAAACATTAACATGGCTTGGTTAAAAAAAGAACCGCTACGCTCTTTAAAGAAGGATTTAGGTAAGGATAAACTTCTGACGTCTCCTGAAGAGCTGCTGCTTTATGGATATGACGCCACGAGTTATCGTGGTGAACCAATAGCAGTAGTCATGGCTGAGACCACTGATGATATCCGTGGAGCGGTCAATTTTGCTCGGGATGAAGGTTATAAAATTACGCCACGAGGCGCCGGTTCCGGTTTGTCCGGTGGTTCAGTGCCGGTAGATGGTGGGATTGTCATCTCTTGCGAGAGAATGAATTCTATTCTTAAAGTTGATGTAGATAATCAATATATTGTTGTTCAGCCCGGAGTGGTCACAAGTATTGTACAGGAAGCGGCTGCGCGTCATAAGCTTTTTTATCCACCCGATCCCTCAAGTTACACGATTAGTACAATCGGGGGTAATGTTGCGGAAAACGCGGGAGGTTTGCGTTGCTTTAAATACGGCGTTACGGGGCATTATGTTCTGGGAATTGAGTTCATTGACGCCGAGGGTAACCTTTACCATACAGGCGCTCTTGATGACAAAGATCATAATCCCGATTTAACGCCATTATTAGTTGGATCAGAGGGTACATTAGGAATATTTAGTCAGATAGCGCTCAGACTTATCAGGGCGCCTGAAGAGACAGTAACAATCAGCGCTTATTTCAATGATCAAAAATCGGTTTTTAACAGCATCGATAAAATAATTAGCAGTGGATGTGTGCCTTCGGTGCTCGAATATATTGATGGTAAAGCCTTGACAGCTTCAGCAAGGCATATAGGTATTGATTTTCCTGAAGATGCAGTCGGATTGCTGCTTATTGAACTTGACGGCTTCAAAGCTGAGATAGAGTCGGCTCTTACATATATTAAGGAACTCCTTGCAGATATAACCGTTGAAATGAATATTGCTTCATTAGAAAGTGACAGAAAAAGGCTTTGGCAATTGAGAAGAGGTATTTCACCGAGTTTAATTAGAATTTCGAGTGGTAAGATTCACGAAGATGTTGCTGTTCCGCGTCATAGACTCCTTGATCTTGTTGAATTTATAAGGGAAACTGAAGATAAGTTTAATTTGGAGATTCCTTTTTATGGACATGCAGGAGACGGTAATCTACATGTTGTGATTATGTATGACGCTGATCAGGGTGGACAACAAGAAAAAGCAAATAAGGCTTCTCAAGGAATATTCAAGGCAGCAATTGATATGGGTGGCACAATAACAGGCGAGCATGGAATCGGTTATGCAAAACGACAGTATCTACCTTGGCAGCAGCCGGATAAAGTGATTGAATTATACAGACAGATTAAAGATTTGCTTGATCCGCAAGGACTTTTTAACCCTGAGAAGGTTTTAACAACCAGATAAATGAGAGGTAATCTTGAATGTTAGGTTTAACCCAAGACTTTGAAATGATGTTTTGCATTGAGATACTAATGATATTATCTTATAAGTTTGATGTTTTTGATTTAAACCGTTTCACCGTAGTTTCAGTTTAAGGTTTACTAATGAAAGGTATTGAAAAAGCAACATCCTTTCTACCGGCACAAATTCTCGCATGGATGGAAGAGGATCGACAGACATTACAGTTCCCTGCAGTTGTTGCCTTTGCAGATGCATCCGGTTTTACTGCTATGTCGGAGAAACTGGCGACTATTGGCAAGGAAGGCGCAGAAACTCTAACCTCTATTCTGAATAGTTATTTTACAGCTATGATCAGTCGCATCGAAGAAAATGGAGGTTTTGTCGGTAAGTTTGGTGGTGATGCGATGACTATTTTTTATCCTGCTAAGGATGAATCTGGCCTTACTGAAGTTGCGAATAGAGCTGTTGCGATAAGTCTTGAACTTCAAGGACTTATGGAACAATTCCATAATCTAAAGACTAAGGCGGGTAACTTCACACTTGGTATGAAAATTGGAATTGCGGCAGGGAATGTATTGTTTCAGGTTGTTGGGCCATCCGATTCTGGACGTGAATATCTTCTTGCGGGTTTTCCTCTTGATAGGGCTGCCGAGGCTGAACATCATGGCGTTTCAGGAGAGGTTATTTTAACACCCTTTGTAGCTGAACTTACGGGTGATTGTAATGGTGAGGTTCTTGAAGATGGTTTTGTTAAATTATTTACGGATACGAAACCTCCAAAATATAAGAAATATAAAGGAAAAATCTGCAGAAGCGACGCATGGCAGGAATTAGCAAAACCTTTTATTGATCCGCCTATTTATAACAGAATGGAACTTGGTCTTGATTCTGTCGGTGAGATAAGACGTGTTTCAGTGATATTCATGTCATTTTCCGGATTGGATTACGATGAAGATCCCGATGTTATGGGAAAACTTGATAAAATCTATAATTGGGTTTATGAGCTGACGCAGAGATTCAGCGGTTCAATCAATAAAGTTGACATGGGCGATAAGGGTTCAAAGATGATTTTAACCTTCGGCGCTCCGACAGCTCATGAAAATGGTGAACAGCATGCTGTTCACTGTGGACTGGAATTAAGTAAGGGAAGGGATGAGTTCAGCAAATGGGGAATAGTATGGAAATTGGGGCTATCCACCGGTGTTGTTTTTGCCGGTGAAGTTGGCGCTCCTACAAGGCAGGAATATACTGTGATGGGCAGCAGTGTAAACCTGTCTGCCAGGCTTATGGCAAAAAGTGAACCCGGACATCTGTTGATTGATGAAGCAACTTACAACAGAACATCAGATTTTTTTGAGTATTCAGAACCAATCAAACACCAGTTTAAAGGAATTTCAGAACCCCTACCTACCTATGAAGTTCTAAGTGTTAAAACCGCTGAACTTGGAAAAACAACCGGCAAAGAGAAATCATTAATTGGATGTGATGAGAGAATTGATGAAGTCAAATCTGTATTAAAAGACGTAACTAAAAAAGAAATTCGAGTCATTGTGATTGAAGGTGACGCCGGCTTAGGAAAGAGCCGTTTATCGCGTGAGATGATAAAATTAACTCAGAGTATGGGATTTACCGTTGGAGGGGGTGAAGCTTTAAGTTACGCTGACCGCTCACCTTATTTGATCTGGATTGCAGTGCTTAAAGGTCTAATGGGATTGTCATCGAATGCAACGAACGAAGAAAACTTGTCGCAATTAGAAGATATTATTAAAGAAGCTGATCCCGAAAACACTTATCGTACCCCGATTATTGCCAATCTCCTGGGTATTGAATGCCCTGATAACAGTGTAACAAAGCATTTTGATGCACAGTTGCGCCAGGAGAATATTCTTGACTTTGTTGTACAGTACTTAAGGTATTTATCTAATCAAAAACCTTTAGCGATTTTCTTTGAAGACTCTCAATGGATTGACAGAAACTCGCTTGAGATGACAGCATATGCTTTACGAAACCTTCCCGATCAACCGATTTTGATGGTTGTAATTCGCAGACCTTACAGTGAAAAATTTGAATCACCTCACATTGCGCAGATCGAAAACAGCGAAAATGTTACAAAAATTCAGGTTTGTGAATTTGACATTGATAACACGGAAAAGTTTGCGCTTGGTTGTCTTGAAGTTGATAAAATTGAAAGAGAACTCTTAGAATTTATTTTTGAAGCCTCACATGGCAATCCATCCTTTACAGAAGAATTAATTAATAATCTCATTGCTGCTAATATGATACGCATCACTAAGCGAGAGGAAGAAGGTGTATTAATAGCTGAGAGTGCAGGCGACCTTTCTAAGATGGAAGTACCTGATTCGCTAAACAGTCTTATTATGAGCCAGCTTGATCGTCTTGGTACTGAAGCGAAATTGACTGTAAAGGTCGCAGCCGTAATCGGAAGACGTTTTTCTGATGAAGTTGTTAAAGGAGCTTATCCTGTTGAGCTTGATCCTGTTACTATTAGTCAGTCAATAAGTGAGTTGTCATCTCAGGATCTTGTCAGATCAACGGAAGATGCAGACCTTATCAACTACATTTTTAAAAACCTGCTGACTCGTGATGTTGCTTACGACAGTCTTCTATTTGCTCATAGACGCGAGTATCACCACAAAGTTGGTACTTGCCTTGAGAATATATATAAAGACAGTATAAACGAGCAATGTGAAGAATTTGCGCGTCATTTTTACATCTCAGAAGATGATGTTCGGGCTGTGAAATACACGCGTATGGCTGGCGAGAAATCATTTGCTATTTATGCTAATCAGTCGGCGTTAGCTTATTTTTCAAGAGCAATTGAAAGAGCGACTATCGATGTTGACGCCGATCAGCGTTATTATCTGTTGAAGAGAAGAGCAAAAGTTTATTATACACTTGGTGATTACAATAACCGAAAAAAGGATCTTGATGAAGCCTTGAAAATCACTGAACTTACAGATGATCATAAGGGCAGGGTAAATACTCTTGACGATCTGGCAAATTATTATCAGTTAAAGAATGACCCAACAGAGATGAAGCGTGTTATAGATGAAGCCTTAGCTATATTAGAGAATTATGACAATCCTTATGGTAAAATTAATGTAATGTCAAAAATGGGAGCATTTTTTTATCTGAAGAATGAGTATAAAGAAGCTCTTGAATGGTATGAGAAGAGTCTTACCAACGCTGAAGTTATTAATGATGTGCAAGGTATGGTTTCGGGACAAACACAATGTGGACTAACTAATAAAGCGTTGGGTAACATTGAGAAAGCTTTGGAGTATTATGATCGTTCTGTTGAATTAAGCCGCTCTGAAGGCAATCTGAAATCGGAAGCTGTTAATGTTGGTAATATAGGCGTTGTTCACCACCAGCGCGGTGATTTTGATAAGGCTATGGAAGCTTACAATAAAGCATTTGAAATCGCAAAAGGCATTGGCTGGAAGGAGGTTCAGGCAAGAAACCTCGGTAATCTTGCGGTTCTCTATCAGTATAAAGGTGAGCGAAAACGTGCGCTTGATTCATATCAAGAGAAGCTTGGTCTGGAGCGCATGATGGGCTTCCAGAGGGGTGAAATAATTACACTCGGCAATATTGGGATGTGGTATGCCGAGGATGGAGATTATGATACCGCTATATCATACTATCAACAAGCATTGGAAATGGCTGAAGCAGTTGGTTTAAAAGCGGCGGTTCCACAACAGATGCTGAATATTGGACTTTCACTACACCGCCGCGGTGAATTAGTAGAAGCAAGAGAAATGCTTGAAAAAGCAGTGCAAAGCGCTGTTGATATTGGTTATAAAGTTGCAGAGGATTATGCGCGACGTTATCTTGGATTTGTACTGATAGATATGGAAGAGCTTGAGCTTGCTGAAGCTGAGTTTACTAAAGCTCGAGAAGTTGCGGAAAGCATTGGCAGTAAGATTGGAATTGCATCTTCAAAGGTTGGCGTCGGCTGGATTGGTATGTTGCGAGGCGGTGAAGCGGATCTTTTAATCGAAGCAATTAATGAAGCAAGAAGTATTCAGGACGCCGAGACGTACATAGTAGGAAAAATTGCTTTAGCGAAAGTTTACATTAATGCCGGTGAGGATAAAGAAAAACCTCTTGAGCAATTGAAAGCTGCGCTTGAAATCGCCAAGAAAGCCGGTAGGAGACGAGACATCAGAGAGATTGAACCAATGATTGCAAAGCTCGAAGAAAATTAACAGAGAGTCCCCAAAGAAATGGATTTATTAAATAAAATCACAATCGGTGTGATGCCTGCTATTCCAAAACCAGTTGTTGGTAAGGTGGCGTCACGTTACATTTCGGGTCCTAAGCTAACGGACGCTGTAAAAAAGGTTAAATTACTTAGCAGCAAAGGCGCTGTTGCTACGATTGATCTGCTTGGTGAATTCAGTGATAATCCAGATCATGCAACGGCAGCAGCGAAAACATACATTGAAATTTTGGATACAATCCAAAACGAAAAACTTAACGCCAATGTTTCCGTGAAACCCACACATATAGGATTGAAGACAGGATATGATTTCTGTAAGGAACTGATTACTTCAATAGTGGAACATGCTCATAAACTTGGCAACTTCGTCAGAATTGATATGGAGGATCATACCTGCACGGACGATACGCTTAGGCTTTACTGGGAAATACATGAGAAATATAGAAATGTGGGTGTAGTGCTTCAAGCATACCTTTACAGAACGATTAAAGACATTCAGCCTCTGATGGAAATGAAGGCAAATATCAGGCTCTGCAAAGGAATTTATGTCGAACCACGTCAAATCGCATACAAACACAGAATCAATGTAATAAATAACTACGCTCTTTTGTTAAGGGAATTGCTGAAAGCTCGCTGTTATGTGGGTATTGCAACTCATTGTGAAGAGGTGATCTGGCATGCAAGACGCATAATTTATGAACTTGATTTGAAACCGGATGAATATGAATTTCAGATGCTGCTGGGAGTTGAGGATGAGTTGCGGGAGATCCTTATTAACGAAGGACATAAAATGCGTGTTTATGTGCCTTTCGGTGAGGAATGGTATGCTTATTCCACGAGGCGTTTGAAAGAAAATCCGAGTGTTGCGGGTTATATTGTTCGTGATTTTCTCAATTTGTAGGGAAGTCAGTTTAATCGGGAAAAATCTTGTCAAACAGATTTGAACTTGTTAGTGATTATAGTCCGCAGGGTGATCAGCAGCAGGCTATCGATCTGTTGATCAAAGGATTAGAGCAAAACGAGAAGTATCAGACTCTGCTTGGTATTACAGGTTCAGGCAAGACCTTTACGATTGCAAATGTAATTGATTATTGGCAGCGTCCTACGCTTGTATTATCGCCTAATAAAACACTTGCGGCGCAATTATATGGTGAATTCAAGGGATTTTTTCCGAATAATGCTGTTGAGTACTTCATTAGCTATTACGACTACTACCAACCGGAAGCTTACCTGCCTTCAAGCGATACTTACATTGAGAAAGAAACTTCGGTTAATGATAATATAGATAAACTCCGATTACGCGCAACCAGCTCGCTCTTTGAACGTGATGATGTGATAATTGTAGCTTCAGTATCCTCTATTTATGGACTTGGTTCACCAGAAGAATACAAATCACAGCTACTTCTGGTAGGAACCGGACAAGCTATTACCAGACGGAAATTGCTGAAATCGCTGGTAAACATCCATTACGAGCGTAACGATTTCGATTTTGGACGCGGGACGTTTCGTGTTCGGGGTGAGGTTGTTGAGATTCATCCTGCTTATGATGACTACGGTTTAAGAATAGAGCTTGAATGGGATGAGATAGTATCGATTATGCGTTTTGATCTCCTTACAGGAGCAAAAATAGAAGATTTGAAAAGAGTCGCAATATATCCGGCTAAGCATTTCATAACTTCACCTGAAATGTTAAAAACAGCCATTTCAACGATCAGGAAAGAGCTTAACGAACGTTTGGCAGAATTGCGCAAGGACGCTCTTTTACTGGAGGCTCAAAGACTTGAACAACGCACTAATTTTGATTTGGAGATGCTCGCTGAAATAGGATATTGCAATGGAATTGAGAACTATTCGCGTCATTTATCAAAGCGGGAAGCGGGGGCGCCGCCATCGACACTTTTCGATTATTTCCCTGAAGACTTTTTAATGATTGTTGATGAATCCCATGTTGCCGTTCCGCAAATACGGGGAATGATTGGCGGTGATCAATCACGAAAGCATGTACTCGTAGATTATGGTTTCAGGCTGCCATCTGCGTTGGATAACAGACCGTTAACATTGGTAGAATGGGAATCGAAGCTAAAGAACGCAATCTTTGTCTCGGCAACTCCGAGTGATTATGAGGTTGAGAGATCAAATGGAGTGGTTGTAGAACAGGTAATTAGACCGACCGGGCTAATGGATCCGGAAATTGTTGTCAAATCCAGCGAAAATCAGATTGATGATTTGATGGAAGAAATCCGGTTGGTTGTTGAAAGAAACGAGAGGGTTCTGGTTACAACCTTAACTAAGAGAATGTCGGAGGATCTGACTGAATACCTATCGAAAGCCGGAGTGAATGTGCGTTACTTACACAGCGAGATTGAATCTTTAAAGCGTATTGATATATTAAGAGGTTTGCGCTTGGCGGAGTTTGATGTTTTGATTGGTATCAATTTACTTAGGGAAGGACTT
Source organism: bacterium (assembly GCA_021734165.1). Lineage (GTDB taxonomy): Bacteria > Electryoneota > AABM5-125-24 > Hatepunaeales > Hatepunaeaceae > JAIPJL01. The sequence continues at coordinate 20,524 of JAIPJL010000025.1, forward strand.
GATTTACCGGAAGTGTCTCTTGTGGCGATCCTGGATGCCGATAAGGAGGGATTTTTAAGAAGCGAAAGGTCGCTCATGCAAACCTCTGGAAGAGCTGCCCGTAATGCAGCAGGGAAGGTGATTTTCTATGCAGATAAAATTACCGATTCAATGCATAAGGTTATCGATGAGACGAACAGACGACGGAAGATTCAGGCAGAATATAATAAAGAGCATGGAATAGAGCCAAAAACTATCAGCAAATCGGTTGAGGAAATATTAACTCAAACATCGGCAAGTGACGGTAAATCTACACGTAAGAGCATTCTTATGTCGCGCAGAGACATACTGACTGACTGGGAACGTGAAGAGATTATTGACAGACTAACCAAGGAAATGGCTTATGCTGCGGAGAAACTTGATTTTGAACGAGCGGCTGGTATTAGAGATGAAATTTGGGCATTAAAGGGTAAACAGTTTGAAAAGGTGGTAAAATGAAAGTACTTATAGTAGGATCAGGGGGCAGAGAACATGCTTTGGGTTGGGCTTGTTCAAGGAGTAGCCTCAAACCACAAATATACTGCGCTCCAGGGAATGGGGGAACTACACAGATTGCGGAAAACATTGATAATATAGATGCTGAAGATCTGATATCAATAATCGAATTTGTCAAGCATAAGAAAATTGATCTGACAATAGTAGGTCCTGAAGTTCCACTGGTTGACGGACTTGCCGATATGCTCAAAAAATCAAAATGTAAAGTTTTTGGACCAACTCAAAAAGCAGCGAGGATTGAAGGTTCTAAAGCTTTCGCAAAGCGTTTAGTGGATGAAGCTGGTGTTCCAACTGCAGAATTCGAGGTATTTAGAAAAATAACACGAGCCGAGAAATATCTTAGAGAATTATGCTCTCTTCCTGTTGGCGCTCCTATAGCAGGTAATAAACCATTTGTTGTTAAAGCTTCTGGTCTTGCAGCAGGTAAAGGAGTGAGAGTTTGCTCAAAATTAGAAGAAGTAATAGATGCAGCAAGAGATATGCTTGAACATGGTGCTTTCGGAAAAGCAGGTAGTAAAATAATAATTGAGGAATACCTCAATGGAATCGAAACATCGCTAATGGCATTCGTTGATGGTGAAGATTACTTACTTTTGCCACCGTCACGAGATCACAAACAGGCTTTTGATAATGATAAAGGTCCCAATACTGGCGGGATGGGAGCGTTCTCACCGTTAGATGATCTTACTTCTGAGGACACAGCAAGGATTGCCGAGAAAGTCTTTCCGCCAATACTCAAAAAGTTTGTGAAACAGGGTACGCCATACAGTGGTTTACTGTATGCGGGTTTGATGCTGACAGATTATTCGAAGGAAGATAAAGGCGTAAAAGTTCTGGAGTTTAATTGCCGGTTTGGTGATCCCGAAGCGCAGGTACTTCTGCCAATAATAAAGGTTGATCCTCTTGAAATAATGCTGGCAGTTGCAGAAAATAGGCTTAAACAATGGATGGTTGATAACGATTTGGAACCTCATGATTGGCAGAAACTTACAGGAGACAGGCATGCTGTAACAGTAGTCGCTGCTGCTTCCGGTTATCCTGAAAGTTATCCTAAAGGTATGTTGATTGAAAACTTACCTTCGGAAAACGATGATGTGATACTGTTTCATGCAGGTACAGCGATAAAAAGAGGGAGATTAGTAACTTCCGGAGGTAGAGCGCTGGATGTGACTGGACTTGGGGGTTCACATAAAAAGGCAGTAGAGACGGTTTATGCAGCGATAGAACAGGTGAAGTTTAAAGGAGTTCGTTTCAGAACTGACATTGGCAGGAAGGAATACTGATGAAAATTTTAGTTACGGGAGGCGCCGGTTTTATTGCTTCGCACATTGCTGAACGACTTATAAAAGATAAGCATGAGATAACGATATTAGATAATCTGAAAACCGGCAGGAAAGAGAATATCCCAAACGGATGCCGTTTCATTGAAATGGATATTACCGATAATGCAATAGATGATGTTTTCAGGGAAGGTCGAATTGACGCAGTTTTCCATTACGCAGCGCAAATAGATGTCAGATTTTCTGTCTATGATCCGTTTGGGGATATGTTAATTAATATTGGCGGTAGTTTAAGGCTGCTTGAATCTTGCAAAAAACACAATGTTGACAGGTTTATCTTTGCTTCAAGCGGAGGGGCTGTTTATGGTGAACAGAATGTTTTTCCGGCTGATGAGTCTCATCCTACAAATCCTGTAAGTCCTTATGGCACTACCAAATTGACAGTTGAAAAATATATGCTCTTTTATCATAACCAATATGGTATAAACACTACAGCGCTGCGGTTTGCGAATGTCTATGGTCCGAGGCAGAATCCGTTTGGAGAAGCTGGAGTCGTTGCTATATTCTGCAAAAGAATGCTAAAAGGTGAGCAACCTTATATTAATGGTGATGGTCTGCAAACGCGTGATTATGTTTATATCGATGATGTGGTCAAAGCTAATATTTTAGCGCTTGAGCTTGAAGGGAATCACGCGATTAACATAGGAACCGGTGTTGAGACTGATGTTGTAACAATATTTGATATGATTAAGAATTTAACAGGAGCTGATATTGACAGATTACACAGAGAACAGGCACCCGGCGAGCAAATGAGAAGCGTTATCGATTCAGCTTTAGCAAAGAAGATTATAAACTGGACGCCGGAGTATGATTTTAAACATGGGCTTGAATTGACAGTTGAGTATTTCAGGGATAATTAAAGTCGGTAACCAGTCCAGCAAGCTGAACAGGGCATATTTTTCATGATTTTCCGATAAGACTTACATGGCCTGTCCAGCTTGTCTGGACATGAGTCTAAGCGAAAATCGTTATCTTTAAGATTTTACAAAATCCACCAACAATCAGGGGAATTTTGGAAGACACACTTAAACCATTAGATGATATATTCGGATTATCACCTGCAATACAACAGATAAAAACGTTGATAACACAGGTTGCTGCAAGTGATATAACCGTGCTGATCAGCGGTGAGAGCGGTACCGGAAAGGAGCTGGTTGCAAGAGCTATTCACAGCCTGAGCAGCAGGCGTGATAAGCCATTGGTTTCTGTTAATTGCGGAGCCATACCGGAAGGTATATTTGAATCTGAGATATTCGGTCATGAGCGCGGTTCATTCACCAGCGCTGATCAACGTCGGCAGGGATACTTTGAAATGGCTGATAAAGGCAGTTTACTTCTGGATGAGATAGGTGAAATGCCTTTGCAGGTGCAGGTGAAAATTCTGCGAGTGCTTGAGACCGGAAAATTCCTGAGAGTAGGGGGGAGCAAAGAACTTAATGTTAACGTAAGAGTAATAGCCGCCACCAATAAAGACCTTCAATATGAAGCGGTACAGGGTAATTTCAGACAGGATTTATATTACCGCCTAAAGGCAGTAAACATTATTGTTCCCCCGCTTAGAGAAAGAGCAGAAGATATTCCAATGCTGGTTAATCGTTTTACGAGAGAGTTCAGCGAAAAGAACAATCGCCCTGAAATAACTTTCAGCAACGAAGCTCTCGATATTATGCGAAGAAGCTATTGGGCAGGGAATGTCAGGGAACTTAAGAACTTTGTCGAAAGCATGATAGCGCTTTCACATGGGGACGCTATAAATGCTAATGATGTGAGTTTAAGACTAGGAAATCAAACTGCAAATCCTAATCTACCGATTTTGGTAAACCGACCAGCAGTTGAGTTAAACCAGGAGCTTGTTTACAGGACACTACTTGAACTCCGACATGAAATGAACGGTATAAAAGGATTACTTCAGCAGTTGTTGCTTTGTCAGGAGACCGGAGAAGCGCGTACCGAGGAGATAGATTATTATGCAAACAGCCATTTTCAGACCGCTGAAGAAGTCGAAGTTTACACACTGGATGAAATTGAAAAAGAACAAATCAGGCGCGCTTTGTCGGATTTTAACGGAAACCGGCGTAAAGCAGCGGAAGCACTTGGAATTGGCGAGAGGACTTTGTACCGCAAGATAAAACAATACAAACTGAAATGAGATACAATTCTGCCATAGCAGAGAGTGGCGTCAGATGTCCTCGTCTGACACTAAAGTCATTTTCACAGTTTTGGCAGGTCTTGCGCCGTAAGGCGTGTGACCTGCCAGTTTTTAGACTTTTATTATTGTACTGCATACCGTCAGGTCACAATGCGACGAGCGTCGCATCAAGACCTGACGGAACGTCTGGACTATTATTCCGCCAAGTGAGAATATATAACGGCGTTTTTAAGATGAGATATTTTCTGTCATTGTTGATTCTCTTCAGCGCCGGCTGCGGTGTCTATACATTTTCAGGACATGGTATAGCCGGAATTGAATCTATTGCAGTAACTCCTTTCGAAAATCAGACGTCTGAGTTTGGAATACGAGAAGCGATAACTGACGAGCTTGTGAGCCGTTTATTAACCAACCGAACTCTGACCATTGCCAGCCAAGCCTCTGCCGATGCGGTACTTAACGGCACTATAATCAGTATCACGGATGCTCCTCTTTCTTATGATGAGAATGAAGAAGCAAGTGAGAACAAAGTTACGATAGTAGTGCAGGCAACGCTTCATAAACGCGGTCAATCAGAACCTATATGGTCTGGAAGGCTGGTTGCAGACGGTAATTACCCTTATCAAACAGGCAGCCCTCAGGAGCGGGAGATTGGGATTGATAAAGCAGTTGAGAGATTAGTACAGGACTTAATGAACCGTCTTACAAGTGACTGGTAATGGCTGAAATCTACAGACTTACAAGTAAAATTCCTACAGAGCTACTACGAAAAATATCCGAAACACTCTCTAATGGTGGCGTCATAATTGTGTCAACAGACACAGTTTATGGATTGTTCGCCGAAGCTTTCAACAGTACAGCTTTTGAACGAATTGAGAAAATAAAGGACTGCCGTAATCTTCCCTATGTTGTCATGTTTGAGTCCATTCAACATCTAAAGCAATATTTTTCGCTGTTGAATCCATTCCAAAGACGTTTTATAGAAGCGCTCGCATCCATACCTGCAACCTTTATTCTGGATCCAATAGAGAATATACCTGCTGATTTTCGTTATGAAAAGTTCGGTATTGGAGTCAGGATAGCACAAAATGATCATATTATTGACATTTCAAAGCAATCAGTATTGCCCCTTTGGGCAACTTCTGCTAATAGGAGTGGAGGAGCCACTCCGGTTGAGTTTACAGAAATTAACAGCGATCTAATTAATGAAGCAGATATTGTTTTAGATACAGGCAGAACAAGCTTCGCAAAAGCGTCAACAGTGATTGATATTAGAAAATTCCCTTTTAAGATACTTCGCCAAGGCGCGTTGATGGAGGATATAGAGGGAGTTATTAAGCATTCGACTGAACCACTTGAAGTTTTAATTGTATGTACAGGTAATATCTGTCGCTCACCGCTCGCAGAAGCGTTGTTGAAAAAAGAGTTTGGTGATCCGATGCAATCGGGTGTAAGAATAAGCTCAGCCGGAACTCATGCTTCACCGGGATTTCCCGCTACGGATCTGATGCTGAATATTGCAAGAGAGTGGGGGATAGATTACTCTGACCATGAAGCAAGGATTTTCGATAAAGCGCTTGTTTATAAATCAGATGTTATTCTTGTAAATGAAGACGCCCACGCGGATTGGATTATTCAAAAATATCCGGACATTGCTGATAGGATTAAATATCTTGGCGAACCGCTTGGGCTGGAAGATATTCCTGATCCGTATGGCTCTGATCGGGATGTTTATATTAAATCTGCAAATATTATAAAGTCAGCGGTTGATGAATGGAATGTCAGGTTAAAGCAACTTGTTAGAGACATTGGGTGGAAACCGACGTCAGATGAGACATAGCCTAATCGAAGATATTGGAAGCGGTGATATCCTTGTTGTGCGTAATGACCGACTTGGTGATACAATACTTGCGCTGCCGGTTGTTTCTACATTAAGAAAAGCATTTCCGAAATCAAAGATTCATTTCTGGGCAGCGCCAGGCGTCGCTCCGATTATTAGATGTATAGAGGGTTTAGATAAAATCTTAGAAGGAGATGATAATGGCAGTGTTGATGTATCTAATGAGATAAAATCTCTGAATGTAAAAACAGCTTTCTGTCTTCGTCCTACGTTAAGTAATGCAAGGACTCTAAAAAAGGCTGGAATACCAATCAGAATAGGAACCGGACGACGTGTATATTCGCCTTTATTTACGCATAGAGTTAATATTTCAAGAAAGAACAGCAACAGGCACGAGGCTGATCTAAACATGGATATGCTTGCAGCATTCGGGATTGAAGTTGATTGCGAATTTCCGATTATTATAATACCTGATGAAGCGAATCTTAGATTTGAAGAAATACTCAAACAACACGATATCGGTAATAATAAGAGGATAGTTATTATTCATCCGGGCAGCGGCGGATCCGCTCGCGACTGGCATCCAAGATATTTCAGTGAATTAGCTGACAAACTTGCGAGTTTGAATAATGTGCGCATTGTAGTAACCGGATCTGAATCTGAATCACAAATCTGTGATATTGTTTCTCTTGCTAAGCATATTAATCTTTGTGGCAAGACTGATTTGCTTTTACTTTCAGCTTTACTATATAAATCGGAACTCATGATTTCAAATAGTACAGGACCTTTGCATCTTGCCGTGGCGTTGGGCAGTCGCGTTCTTGGATTATATCCACCAGTTAAAGGGTGTCTGCCTGAAAGATGGGGACCTTACGGTTATCCGGATTGGGCTTTGACGCCAGATCTGCCACTTTGCAGTAAGTGCAAACCGGGCAGTTTTTCATCCTGTTTTTGTATGGAACAACTAACACCAGACATTGTTTACAAACATGCAGTAGAAGCATTAAACGCTTATGTTTAATGATAAACAAATCAAAGAATTACATAAGAAACTGATTTCGGAACGCGGGAAAATTCTGGTTATTCAGACAGCTTTCCTTGGCGATATAATACTTCTGACTTCTCTGTTGCAAGGAATAAAAAAGTCTTTTCCTGATGTTGAGCTGCATGTATTAACCCGTCCTGAAGGTTTAAATATATTGAGAGAACAGTCTGATAATATCATTGCATTTGATAAGCACGAGCGCAGCAAACTTAATGAGCGTTGGAAAGAACTTGTAGTAAATCTAAAAAATCAGAAATATGATGCAGCTCTGATTCCGCATAGATCATTTCGGAGTGGTATGACAGCTTTAAAAGCCGGGATACCTATAAGGATCGGTTTCAAACGTGGGTTGGCTTCACGTTTTATGACACATAGAATAAAATATAAATTTAAGACTTACGAAGGTGAACGCAACCTTGAATTACTGAAGGTGATTTCTGATGATGATTATGATCCGCTTCCGAGGTTAATTATTAGCGAAGATGACGAGAAATTTACGGATAATCTACTGAGAAGCATGAGGTTGAAAGAAAATGAATTTGCCGTATTAGCACCGGGTTCTGTTTGGAAATCTAAATGTTGGAGTCATAGTAATTATCAACGTTTATCTGATATTATTGAAAATGAGTACAATTTACCAGTAGTTACGATTGGAAGTAGGGAGGAAGTAGGTATTTGCGACAAGATTGTGTCGGAGCATAACAGAAACCTTGCTGGATTTGTCAATCTTATGAAATCTGCTGCAATAGTGAAGAGAGCCAAATTTTTGATTAGTGGTGATACGGCTCCGGCTCATATAGCAACGGCAGTTAGGACAAAACAAGTCATAATATTTGGTTCAACCTCACCTTGTTTCGGATTTGCGCCGGATATTCCTGATACAAGGATAATAGAAGAAAAACTTTGGTGTCGTCCTTGCAGTGATCATGGTCGCAATTTCTGCCCTAATCTTGGAAAATATAAATGCTTAGAAAATATTTCAGCAGATATGGTTGTGGAAAAAGTTAAAGATTGGTTGGAAGGTTAATATGAGTAAAAAGGATTTAATTCCGTTGGGAAAACAATGAATACTATACTTTAATGTTAGTTTAGGTTGACAAAGTCATAATATTCGGATAAATTATAAGGTTTGCTAAAATGAATTACTTTCGCAGGAAAGAGAGATGAAACCGAGAAAACTATTACCGCGGGTGATTGTAATAGTAATAATTCTGCTTTTTGCAGGTTATTATCTATTTCCAACCTTGCGTTTTGGGAATTTGACGGATACGGAAGAAAAAATCTCACGGGAAGTTGCCGAAGAGATGGGCGTAAATTATGCGTATGTTATCGAGAATCTGAACAAAGATGAGTCTATCCTGCGTGACAAACTTGCAGAAACGAAAGACCTTAATGATGAACAACGAAAATCAATTACGGAAAAACTCGATTATCTGCAAGGTGAATTACGAGATGATATAGGCAAATACAGGAAAAGTGCGGTCAAGAAAGGGCTTGATCTGCAAGGTGGTATGCATTTACTGCTTGAAGTTGACGTAGTTCAATTAATGCGAAATCTAGCACGACAACGCGATACAAAACTTGAGAATATTCTTGTCAAGATTGATAACGAATTAAATGAAAATCCTCAGGCTAACTTTAATGAGTTAGTTGTTCAGGTGTTTAAAAAAGAAAATCTCAAATTGTCACAGTACTTTGGTGAAGCCGGTGAATCGGACGCCACTGTTCTTAGTTACCTATCAAAGCAAGCGGATGATGCAATTAACCGTTCTTTGGAAATATTAAGAAATCGTATTGATCAATTTGGTGTATCCGAACCTTCAATTCAAAAACAAGGCTCAAGGAGAATTGTTCTTGAATTACCGGGTGTTCAGGATCCTTCACGTGCCCGTGATTTGATTGGACGTACTGCTTTGCTTGAGTTCAAACTTTTAATTGATCCTGAGAAAGCGCAACAATTCCTTAAAGATGTTGATGCCTATCTCGCTGAACGTAATAAATCGACTGATTCAACATCTTTCGAGACAGTTGAAGCAACTACAACCGAGGAGGCAGAGGAAACAATTGCTGAGGATGATGCATTTGATTTTTCTGCAGAGGTTGAAGGTGATACTGGTGTAGGAGCTGAATCAGACACCGGAACAGTTGATTTCGAAATAGCTGAAGAAGCGCCATTGACGTCATTGCTAAGAGGTGTAAGAGGTGATATTGCTGTTCCGGCTGAAAACCTTCAACAAGTTAGATCAATATTTGCAGATCCTGGGATTGATAAAATCCTGCCGGACGGTTCTGAAATACTTTGGTCTGCAAAACCTGAAGCAGCCGGAGATGGCAAGGAATACTACCTTTTTTATGTACTTAAATCTGAAGCGGAGTTATTAGGTTCGGCTCTATCGGATGCGAGGGTTGACATTGGCAGTGGTTATAATAATCCCGGACGCGCAGGACAGCCTGTGGTTTCATTGTCAATGAACCGGCAGGGAGCGCGAAAATTTGCTCGCGTAACGGGAGCAAACATCGACAAACGTCTGGCAATTGTTCTTGATGATAAAGTGTATATGGCGCCTAATATTCGTTCAAAAATCCCAAATGGAAGAGCAATAATTGAAGGTACTGCAAATGTCGATGAAGCAAATGATCTCGCTATTGTGCTGCGTGCAGGCGCTCTGCCAACAAGTGTTATTGTCGAGGAAGAGCGAACGGTTGGTCCTAGTCTGGGACGCGATTCCATTCAGAAAGGCACGAATTCAGCAATTATTGGAATTGTGCTGGTAATCATTTTCATGGTGATATACTATGGTATGTCCGGAGTAATAGCCAACATAGCATTACTTCTTAATATAGCGCTGATATTTGCCGGATTATCATTTTTTGGCGCTATGGGCATGGGAGCAACTCTTTCTCTGCCTGGAATTGCTGGAATTATTCTGACAATTGGTATGGCAGTTGATGCCAATGTTTTAATTTTCGAGCGCATAAGAGAAGAGCTTGATACCGGTAAAACGGTCTGGCATGCAATCTCAGCCGGATATGACAGAGCTTTCACCACAATTCTTGACGCTAATGTAACTACACTTATAGCTGCATTAGTATTATTACAATTTGGCACCGGACCAATAAAAGGGTTTGCAGTAACGCTCGCTATTGGAATTGTATGCAGTCTTTTTACTGCAATTGTTGTTACAAGACTGATTTTCGATTACATTACCAGCAAAAAAACCCTTACTCGATTAAGTATTTAAGGGGTGGAAAATAATGATAAGATTACTTAGAAATACAAACATTGATTTTCAATCAAGACGAAGACCAGCGATGTTACTGTCCGGTCTTGTGATACTGATTGGGCTTATTTCACTCGTTATCCATGGTGGTCCAAATTACTCGATAGATTTCAGTGGTGGTTTATCCCTACTTCTCAGATTTAATCAACCGGAAGGGATGCAGCCTATTGATGAAGAAATGGTACGTGGATCTCTGGAAAAAATAGGATTAGCAAATAGTGAGGTAAAACTCAGCCGCTCAACTGAAGGTGAAGATCTCCTTATTCGTCTTAAAGAGGAAGTGCGATACAAACCTCCCGAAGCTCTGATACGCGCAAGACTTGATCAGGAACTTGAGAATCAATGGCATATGGTTCCTGATGACCGATTAAATGTTGAGGATCTGCCTGACTTAACCGGGTATAGTTATGTCGTAATTGAGACTCAGGCAGATGATAATACTCTTGAGAAAATACTGAATTCCGTTGATATTGAAAATCCGAAACTGATAAAACATAAAACAATGGATGGAGATGAAGTAATACTCTTAGCAGGAGAAGGTAAGGATACGGTAAGTCAGCTTATGAAAGTATTATCTGACGATTATCCCGCTTACAGTATTGACGTCAGAAGCATTGATCGTGTTGGTCCAAGAATTGGCTCAGAGTTACGTTTTAAAGCGCTTGGAGCTGTCTTTGCTGCATTGCTGTTAATTATTATTTACCTTTGGTGGAGATTTGAGTTCCTGTTTGGTATTGCAGCGGTTATTGCATTATTTCATGATGTATTGATCACTTTTGGAATATTTAGTATTCTAAATGTGGAAATTTCCCTTGTTATTGTAGGCGCTTTTTTAACTTTAGTCGGATATTCGCTTAACGATACTATC
>JAIPJL010000026.1 GCA_021734165.1 bacterium
AGGAGGCAGGGATGTGCTGACAGGATTGATGTTCAATGCCAAGCATATCGATGCTGTCGATATAAATCCGCTGATCTTTGAATGTATGAACGGAGCATTGGCGAAATTTACCGGAAACCTTTACAGACATCCGAAAGTTACCTGGATAGCCAACGAAGGACGAGCTTTCACGAGGCGACATCCTGAAACTTACGATCTGCTGCAGGTGGCGATGATCGACACCTGGGCAGCGACTACAGCAGGGGCTTACAGCCTTAGCGAGAATACTCTCTATACTGTGGAGGCGTTCGAGGATTACCTGAATGCGTTGAAACCGGAAGGGATATTAAGTTTCACAAGGTTCTTTTTCTTTCCGCCGAGGCAGTCCATCAGGCTGGTTTCGCTCTTTCTTGAAGCTGCCGAAAAGATGGGCATTGAATCGCCTGGTGATTGCATACTGATAGCAAAATACGAGAGTCTGGCAACGATACTATTCAAACGTTCGCCGTTTACAGAAGCAGAGATCAGCAAATTTAAAGCTGATATTAAAGATCTTGGTTTTAATCTGATATACGCGCCTGACGAACGACCTGATAAGTTTTTCTCTACTATTGTCAATATCGAAGATCGTTCGATCTTTTACGAAAAATACCCTTTCTTAGTTAATCCTCCTACCGATGACAAGCCGTTCTTTTTTAATATGCTCAAGATGAAGGATTTTCTGCGCGTGTTTGAGATGAGGGATGGGCAGTTGTGGAATTACTATGCTACTTATACTCTCCTGGTTGTTCTGATAATTTCGATTATCGCTACACTCTTAGTGCTGATACTGCCGCTGCTGCTCAAGGTTGGCGCAGCCAAGGGGGTGCACGGCGGCTGGCGGTTGAGAGCATATTTCATCAGTATTGGCTTGGCGTATATAATCATTGAAGTTGCGTTGTTGCAGCGTTTTGTGTTACTGCTCGAGCATCCGGCTTATGCAGCGAGCGGAGTTGTGGCTGGACTGTTGATTTCAAGCGGTCTGGGCAGTATGATATGGGGGAGGATCGGATCCGCAGAGAGACGAAAATTGCTGCCCTTAGCATTTGGCGCTATCGGAGTATTTCTTTTATTCCAGGTTCTATTTGGCAGCGCGGTGATACATGGATTGATTCAACTCCCGATATTTGTAAAGGCATTGATTGCAGCTATCCTTGTGATCCCACTTGGAATTGCCATGGGGATTCCGCTACCTGCCGGGATCACCAAAGCCGGACAGCAGGGCAGCAGCACAGTTGCCTGGTGCTGGGCTGTTAACGGAGCAGCAAGTGTGGTGGCGTCTTCACTGGGAGTAGCGCTGGCGATGGCTTATGGATTTGCAACGGTGTTAGCGGTAGGGTTGGTTTGTTATGTGATTGCGTTTGTGTTGATAGGGAGGGAATGATGTTGTTACGTCGGGTCATGTTCTGCCTTTGCGGGACAAGACCTGACATAACAGATAATTATTGCTGACGTTAATTTAAAAATACTTGATGTAACCCCCCTTTAATCCCCCTCTGCAATAGCAGGTGGGGAGATGAATAAACAACCAACGATTTGGCAATGTAAGGCTAATTACTTGGTAATATCGTTTGCAGGTTGTTAGCTCATATATTAAATTACTCTCTTATGTAAAGTGGTTAGTTGTGATCCAACCGCTACAGTAAAAAACTAAATAATTCAAAAATCCGAATGTCAAATTACATTCCTGTCTTGTTGTTTCTTGTTGCGGTGTTAGGATTAACAGGCTTGATGATGGCTATGGTCATCTTCCTGGGACCCAAACGCAGCAATCCTGACAAAGAACTTCCATTTGAAACGGGCAGCGCACCTTCACCGGGTGATGCAAGGGAGCGCTATCCTGTTCATTTCTATCTCGTAGCGATTTTGTTTATAGTTTTCGACATTGAAATCGCCTTTATGTATCCCTGGGCGGTCAAGTTCCGTCAGCTTGGACTTTTCGGGCTGGTCGAGATGCTGGTCTTCGCAGCTATACTGATGTTCGGTTGGTTTTACATCATTAAAAGAGGCGCTTTGAAATGGAAATGAGCTGGAAACTAAAGGAAAAACCACCGTATCAATCGGCAGTTGACCGTGTGCTGGGCTGGTCGCGTAAGTACTCGATCTTTCCGTATCCATTCATCACAGCCTGTTGCGGGATGGAGTACATGTCGGTAGCGTCATCGCATTACGATTTAGACCGTTTCGGAGCAGGATTACCGCGTTTCAGTCCCCGTCAGGCAGATTTGCTTCTCGTGGTTGGAACGGTTAATCACAAGCTGTCTCCGGTTCTGAAAAGGGTTTGGGATCAGATGGCTGAGCCGAAGTGGTGTATGGCTTTCGGAGCGTGCGCTTCGGTGGGAGGTCCGTACAATAACTATGCGGTGCTGCAGGGAATAGACAAAATCGTGCCTGTTGATATTTACATTCCCGGCTGTCCGCCGAGACCCGAAGCGGTGCTGGACGGGTTGATGAAATTGCAGGAAAAAATACAGAATCAGAAACATGATCTCTTTTGGAAATAACCTGTTTAGAGTTCACGCTTTAGCGTGCTGCAACCTGAAGGTTGAACTCTGAACTTCTCATTTCAGAAGAATTAACGGAGTAAAAATATATGATAGCAGACGAAATTGTAAACAAGCTTAACGATAGATTTACTGATTTAGGATTGGAATGTAAGGTTGATAAAGGACATGCGGTTGCGATTGTTCCGGTTGACAACCTTGCTGGACTGCTGAAATCGCTTAAAACTGAGGATGAGTTAGGTTTCAACTTCTTTATGGATATTACTGCTGTTGACTGGCAGGAACGCGAACCGCGCTTCGAGGTTGTGTATCACCTGTACTCAACCGAGCACAATCACAGGCTGCGCATTAAAACCAACGTCAAAGAAGGTCAGGATGTTCCGACATCGACAGGGTTATGGAGCATTGCCGACTGGATGGAGCGCGAAGTGTGGGATATGTACGGCATCAGGTTCAGCGGACATCCGAACATGAAACGGTTGTTACTATACGAAGAGTTCAAGGGACATCCGCTGCGCAAGGACTATCCTTATGACAAGCAGCAGCCATTGGTAGAACCAACCTGGCCTGTCAGAGAAACGCAAGCGAAGATGGACGATGTGAAGATACATAGGCCGTAAAATGTGATTTCTTTCAGAATTGTTATTAGCCATAAGTTCACTTAAAGGATATAGAATGGTTCAAGTGCCAACAACTTCCTTCTATCGAAACCAAGATATGTCAAAATTTGTTATAGAGAATCTTGGAATTATAGAGACTTTAAAAGTTGATGAACTTCATTTTGTATACAGAATTACTCAGATAGACACTGAACAAGAATATATACACAAATTCATTGTTCGTCATCAAAGAGGGCATTTCAATTTATCGCCTGAAAATAAAAATACGAATATTAACGAAAGCATAAAATGCATTTATGAAATGATATTAAACGATGATTATAAGACGGGGATTGAATTGGAAGGAGGACAACCATTCGAGTTCATTCATGATTTTAAACAAAATGATAAGTATGCTATTAAAATGGTTGTATATGGTTCAGGTTTGAGGAAATATAGACTGCCTGTCCATAACATGATTCAACAAAATAGAATTGCACGGAGAGTTTTGTTAGAAACTTTGTTTAATGAGAATACTATTGTGCCACTATATTGGCTGAGATTAGAAGCATGGCTTCCTGATGATGTTATTGATGAACAAATCAGAACTCTCGAAGAAATGAATTTTATTATTCTAAAGGAAATGGAACCTAATCTTGTTAAGTATCCATATGAGGGTAAGCTCGATTTTAATTTAATAAGAGGCGGTATTTTTCATATTGCATTAGCAGCAAAAGGTATTGAAAACTTCGAGAAACTGTATACAGGTTTTGGGAAGACAGTGTTTATAATAATCTGGTGTGAGCTTAAATGGCTTGCTGAGTTCTTTAAAGAAGCAGTAGTCGAAGCAGGTTACGAAGGTTATATACAGGAATATGAAGAACCACCGAAAGATATTGGAAGTGATATAAAGGAAAGAATTGCATATTGTGCATTTGTAATCGCTGATTTAACAGGTGGTAGAGAAAATTGCCTTTATGAGCTTGGATATGCACATGCGTTGAATAAAAGGACTATTATTACACGAAAAGAAGATGAAGTAAAAAGAACTACTGGTGAAGGTGAAGAAGTATGGAAACTTACATTTGATATAAATCAAAATAAGCATTCTCTTTGGATTGATGAAAACGATGAGGATTTCAAAGCTGCGATTAAGGAACGCATTCGACAGACAATAAAATCGATAGAACAGGATTATTTTACGATATAACTGGCTACAGATTCAGAACATCGATGAGAAGCGGGAATAATGCGCGACTACTTTATCAGTATTTTTTACAGCGAGGAAGATAAGGGATATATTGCCGATATTCCTGACCTCGAGTTTTGCAGCGCTTTAGGGAATTCACCTGAGGAAGCGCTCGCTCAGCTTGAGATTGCTAAGCGGCTTTGGCTTGAATCGGCAAAGGAGGAGGGAAAACCGATACCTGAGCCTCGCTATCGTCCGGCGATTTATCAGACGTTGGTTTGATTGTAAAATTCTACAAGCGGATTTAGAACGTTATACTGAAGTGAGATGAAAACAGATACTGTAAAAAAACCAGTACGCGAACATGCTATTGCACAGCGCATTGCTGATGCAGTACAGCCAACGAAGATATACCTTTTCGGCTCAAGGGCGACAGGTTCTGCGAATATAGACAGCGATGTGGATTTGTTTGTTATATATGATGGACCTATGGAGATGCGTAACGTGCAGATGGCAATCAGAAGAGCTTTGCGAGAGAGACAGTATTCACTCGATCTGGTCGTGACAACAAGCGATAAGTTTGAGCGCTATAAGCATGTCGCCAATACTCTGGCTAGGGAAGTCAGTGAGAAGGGCGTTCTTATATATGGATGAACCGACTCGCGAAAAGGTCAAAGAATGGCTGCTGTTAGCTGAAGAGGATCATATTTCGGCAAACTCGCTTTTGAAAAATGAACCTTCGGTTGGTTTCACAATTTGTTTTCATGCTCAGCAGTTTGTGGAGAAGGCTTTAAAAGCATATTTGACCAGCAAACAGCGCCACATAGAGAAGACACATGATCTGTTGAGAATAATTAAACAGTGCGCTGTCTATGATACTGAGTTTATGAATTATGAAACAATTGCCGATGAATTAAGCCCTTATGCAACTGATACTCGTTATCCGGATAACTATCATCATATCTCAACCGATGAGGCAAAAGAGGCAGTTGCGAATGCAGAACGAATATTGAATTTTGTAAAAGCTAAACTTGATCCATCGTTACTAATTTAAACGATATTTAATACTTAAATAAAAGGTTTTACCAGAAAGTTTTGAAAAACGATATAGAATACCGAGAGATGATGCTGTCGCCATCTGCGCCGATGACGCTGTCGATGGGTCCGTCCCATCCGGCAACGCATGGCATTATCCGCATTAATTTGCAGCTCGACGGGGAGCGTGTGGTCGATTCCACAGTCGATATGGGCTTTTTGCATCGCGGCTTCGAGAAGATGTGTGAAACTCACGCCTGGAACCAGGCTATAGTTTACACCGACAGGCTGAACTATGTGTCAGCGATGATCAACAATATCGGCTACTGTATGGCGGTCGAAGGTCTGCTTGAGATTGAGACGCCGCCTCGCTGTCAGACATTACGTGTCATCCTGTCTGAGCTGTCTCGAGTTGAGGATCACCTGACCTGCCTCGCAGCCCAGGTGATGGAGTGTGGCGCATTGACGGCTTTCCTTTATACGATGAAAGCTCGTGAATACGTTTACGAACTAATCGAAATGGCTTGCGGAGCGCGAGTTACGACCAACTGGACTCGCGTTGGTGGATTATCAATGGACGTGCCTCCCGATTTCGCAGATGCTATCAAAGCGCGTATTCCGTCAATCCGTATAGTAAACGATGAATTCAATAAACTGCTCACTAAGAACCGTATCTTCATTGACCGCGTTAAAGATGTTGGCTGCATGACCAAAGAGGAAGCCATTGACTGGGGTTTCACAGGACCGTTGCTGAGAGCTACCGGAGTGCCGTTCGATGTACGGCGGGATACTCCGTATCTGAACTATGACGAATTCGATTTTGAAATTCCGATAGGTTCAAACGGTGATGTGTATGATCGTTATGTGATCAGGCTTTTCGAGATGGAACAGTCGCTGCAGATCATTGAGCAAGCTCTTGAGAAACTGCCTGAAGGTCCTGTTAATGTTGATGATATGAGCATTACTCTACCTGCAAAGGAAGACGTTTACGGAAATATCGAAGGGCTGATCAACCAGTTCAAGCTGATTATGGATGGGCATGGAATAAAACCACCGCCGGGTGAGTATTATTCAGCGGTTGAAGCTCCTAACGGTGAACTGGGATTTTATGTTGTGTCAACTGGTGAAGATAAACCGTATAAATGCCGTTGCAGACCGCCATGTTTTCCATTTACTGCCGCGATTCCTAAGATGATAAAAGGACACCTGGTTTCCGATATTGTGCCGATATTCGGATCAATTAATATGATTGGGGGGGAGTTGGATAGGTAGAAAAGATTTATGAACAGATAGAGAGAGTGAAATGATAAAAACAATTGAAACAACTGGTGTAATTGATAAGAGAAAACAATTACAGTTAGATGAACCGCTCACAGTTGATGGACCTGCTAGAGTTCGAGTTATCATATTGTTGATGGAGGAAGATGATATTACTGAAACGGAATGGCTGAAAGCAGCAAGTTCAAATCCTGCTTTTGATTTTCTGAAAGACCCGGAAGAAGACATTTATACTATTGAAGATGGGAAACCGTTTAATGACAAAGGGTAAAATAGTATTAGTACCATTTCCCTTTGATGATATATCTACGGTGAAAGTGCGACCTGCAGTCTGCTTGACAGATCCGATTGGCGAATATAGTCATATTATTCTTGCTTTTATCAGCAGCAGGATACCACATGTTTTACTCGAATCCGACATTGTTATCGATCAGAAGCATATCGACTTCGATATCTCAGGACTGCACGTGACATCAGCATTACGTTTACATCGTCTAATAACAGTTTCATCCAGTATAGTTAGGCGTGAATTAGGATTGATTTCAGGCAGAATTCAAAAAGAAATTGACGGAAAACTTCATAAATTATTCGGTTTGTAATACCGAAAATGTGAACATAACTATTCTATAATACATGAGCGAAACAAACACAAAATCCTCACTTGTGGAGACGGCTGAAAAGCTAAAAAGCCGCTATGCAGAGCCTAAAGCCGCGTTGATGCCGTTGCTTTACGAAGCGCAGGCGCGTGATGGGTATCTGAAACTGGAAACGGAAGCGGAAATCGCTGAACTGCTGAATATCAGCGAGACGGAAGTACATGAATCGATTTCATTCTATCCGCTGCTGTTCCAGAAACCGGTTGGCAAGTATCACATCCAGTTCTGTCACAATATCTCCTGTTCTCTCGTAGGAGCTGAACCGCTGATAGAGCTGCTTGAACAGGAACTGGGCGTCAAAGCCGGTGAAGTTACCGAAGATGGTTTGTTCAGCTATCAGCGAGCGGAATGCCTGGGCTGCTGTGCCGATGCTCCGGTGATGCTGGTTAACGAGGAGCTTTTCGGTAATTTGACTGCTGAGAAGGTTCACGACATCATCGAGCAGCTTAGAGCAGGAAAGAAACCGGTTAACGATACAGAATTAACCCAGACTGCTGAATGCAACGATCCGGTAGTGAGTGGTAACTTTCTTGTTACCAATGCCTCAACTATTAAAGTTGCGGAGAGTCACGGAGCTTACGAAGCTTTGAAAAAGGTTGTTAAGGAATTAGAGCCTGCACAGATCATCGATACGGTTAAGTCAGCCGGAGTGCGGGGTATGGGAGGCGCGGGTTTCCCTGCCGGTATGAAATGGTCATTCGTGCCGAAAGGTGATGATCAGAAATATCTCTGTGTAAACTGCGACGAGTCGGAACCCGGCACCTGCAAAGACCGCGAGATCATGCGGCGCGATCCTCACAGATTAATCGAAGGTTTGACTATTGCCTGCAAAGCGTTCGGCGCTACGAGAGCTTATGTCTATATCAGACGCGAGTTCTATCACGAAAAGAAGGTTTTTGACAAGGCGGTTGAAGAGGCTTACGAAGCCGGATACCTTGGTAAAAACATTCTCGGTTCTGATCTCTGTGTTGACGTGGTAACTCATCCAGGGGCGGGAGCTTATATCTGTGGTGAAGAAACCGGACTTATCAATTCGATAGAAGGTAAGAAGGGTTGGCCAAGGATTAAACCGCCGTTTCCTGCCGTGGTTGGCTTGTTCCAGAAACCTACGGTTGTAAACAATGTTGAAACGCTATCGAACATTCCTTACATTATCAATAAAGGCGTTGAAGCCTACCGCAGCCGCGGGACTGAGAAAAGTCCTGGAACAAAGCTGTTTGGCGTCAGTGGTCATGTAGTCAGACCGGGAGTGTTCGAGCTGCCGATGGGATTTCCGTTAAGAGAGCTAATTTATGGAGTATGTGGGGGTATTCGGGATGGACATGCTTTGAAGGCGGTCATTCCCGGCGGATCATCCGTGCCTGTATTGAAAGCGGAAGAAATCGATATTAATCTCGACTTTGAATCGATCCAGGCAGCCGGAACATATCTCGGATCCGGAGCGGTTATTGTGATGGATAACACTGTATCGATGCCTTGGGCTTTAGAGATTCTGGAGAGGTTTTATGCACATGAATCATGTGGTCAGTGTACTCCCTGTCGTGAAGGCGTGATATGGATGTATAGAATACTGAAAAGGATGAATGCCGGCAGAGGAAAAATGGAAGACATTGATTTGCTGGTTGATCTGGCGAATAACATCGAAGGGCAGACGGTTTGTCCATTGGGAGCGGCTGCTGCCTGGCCGGTACAGGCGATGATTAAGAAGTTCCGACATGAGTTCGAGGAGTTGTGTAAGTAGTATCGTGGTGTCGGAGTAACGGAGTAACGAAGCTTGCTTCGTTGTGAATTAGCGTTTATAAGAGATTATTTAAGGAAACCCCCCCTTAATCCCCCCCTGCAATAGCAGGGGGGGGAAGGTAGTAGCATTAGCGTCCCTGCCTGCGATCTGTTCAGTATATCGCTCACACGGAGGCGTACCCTACAGTGATTATATTTAATGTGAAACGATTATGATTAAAGCTAAGTACTTAACATACCTGATTATCTTTATCGTGCTCTTAGGTTGTAAGGGTAAGAATGATAAGGTTTACCAGGGATTACCGCTGAAAACCTGGATTATACGTCTCGATGCGCCTGAAAAGGAAATTCGTATTGATGCTATGAAGGTTATCACGGAAATCGGTGAACCGGCTATTTCCGCGGAACCTTATTTAAGGCAGATTGCCAGAAAAGACAAGTCACCTGATGTTAAAATGAATGCTATAATGGCGCTCGAAGCAATAAACGCTGCTACTGCGGAGTTTCAAGATTTCATTGAAGAATATAATGCGCCAATAATACCGGAAGATGAAGAATTTGGAATAGTATCTGAAGAAGAAATTCCTGAGGAAGCTGAAGAAGTTGATTTCGATATGGCAGGTGATGATTTAGAATATTTGCAGGATCTTGAAGCCGGATTGCTTGATAATCCGGAAACCGAATCAACAATGATTCCACAGGATAGCGCAGAGCTTGCTGAGTGGGTAGATAACTACCAGATCGATGCTGTAGCAGACATTATGAATCAATTGTCAAATCCAACAGTTTTGGCTATGTTGCTGAACTCCGGCAGTGATGCTGAAAAGCTGCTTGCTGCAACTAAGCTTGCTGAAATGGAAGGCAGTAATTCTCAGGTAGTTGAAGCGCTTGAAAATGCTGTTGATAATCCACAGATAAGTGAATTAGTTAAACAAGCGCTTAAACGGTGGGAACCTTCGGAATAAAAAAAAACTTGGATTCTTAGAGTGCCGTCACGTATCCTCGAGTTCTTTGAAATATTCAGAAACGAAGCTCGTCATCCCTGCGAAGGAGTCTGTCTGATAATAGTAAATTCGTTTGTTCCGTCAGGTCTTGATGCGAAGATGTTGCATTGTGACCTGACGGCAAGTATAGAAATAACAGATGTTTATAAACTGGCAGGTCACACGCCTTACAGCGCAAGACCTGCCAGAACGATCTTCAAAAGCTATTATCGGACAGACTCGAAGGCAGGAACCCAGACAAGCTTAGTACTTAATAATACCGATGTTATGGATTCCGGTTTTCACCGGAATGACACATTTTAGGCATTAACACCGAATATTTCAAAGAACTCGTCCTCACGTGACACCAAAACAGATATTTTACACTTTAATACTTTCACACTTTCAAACTAAAATATGCCAAAAATGAAAATAGACGGCGTGGAGTACGAGTTTCCCGATGGGATCAACGTGCTGCAAGCCTGTGAGCAGGTCGGAATTCACATTCCACATTTCTGTTACCATCCAGCGCTAAAGGTGGCTGGAAGCTGTAGGATGTGCAAGGTTGAGGTAGTCCAGGGCGGTCGCAAGAGGATCGATATATCCTGCAATGTAGCAGTTCAGGATGGACTCGAGATTATTACCGATAGTCCGGCAATCCTGACTGCAAGACAGATGACGCTTGAGTTTACGCTCTCAAACCATCCCGTTGACTGCCCAATTTGCGATAAAGCCGGTGAGTGTGATCTGCAGGATTATTACTTTGAGCATGCCCTGCACGAAAGCAGGATTAGCGAGCCGAAGCGTCACCAACACAAAGCAACCGACATTGGAAAATACATCGTTCATGACGCTGAGAGATGTGTACTCTGTAGTCGTTGTTCTCGATTCACTGAGGAAGTCACCAAGACAAATGAATTGGGAATCTTTGGCATGGGAGCCAATGAAGAGCTAAATGTTCATCCGGGTATGAGATTGGATAACGACTATGCCGGTAACGTTGTTGATCTTTGTCCGGTAGGAGCTCTGACCGATAAAGATTTTCGTTTCAAGCGGCGGGTCTGGTATCTGAAATCGCAGAATTCAATCTGCCAGTTATGCAGCAGGGGATGCAACGTAAGAATCGATTATGATGATAATCCTTTTCATGAACAAAAGAGCGGCTTTAATCTGAATACTCACCGCACAAAACCCACAGAGCACGCTCGTATCCAAAGAATAAAACCACGCCATAATGATTCAGTAAATGGATACTGGATTTGTGACGCAGGTCGTTATGGTTATCGTCCCACTGACTCTGCTGATAGACTGTTAACTCCAATGTACAGAAAAAACAATGGATTGGAAGCGACAGATTGGAATACTGCTCTGGGTATTACTGCTAAAGGTATATTGAATGCTACAGGCAAAGGTGTTGATAAAGTTGCAGTTGTTGTCTCACCAAAACTCACAAATGAAGAACTGTTTTCGATTCACAGGTTATTCAGAGAGAAATTAGAGCTTATTAATATTGATCATCGGCTGCCCATCGGCGAAGAATGGTATGGTGATGATATATTAAGAACTCCCGATCCGTTCCCAAACAGAACCGGTTGTGAATGGTTTGAAATGACTCCGTCAGGAAAAGGCTTCGGGATTGATAAGTTATCCCAGGCGATTAAAGATGGCAGAATAAACACTTTACTTTCAATTCTCGCTGATCCTCGTGATTATCTTGAAGATACTGCCATAAACAAACTAAAAGCGAAGTATCTGATAGCTCGTAATCTTCCTGACGATTTGAAGGAAATTGTTGATGTAGCTTTACCTACAGCGGCTTGGGGAGAATATCGCGGTACTTTCACCAATTTCAGGGGCAGAATACAACGTCTGCGAAAGGCATTTGATCCTTTGGGAGACGCCAAACCAGTTTGGCAATTAATGGTTGACCTTTCATCGCATCTTAAGAAACCGCTTGGCTGGAAGGATTTCAACGATGTTTTTAATGCCATGACAAAGAAAATACAATTCTTCGAAGATCTAACCTGGAACGGGATCGGTGATCTGGGTGTAATGACAGTAGAAAAATCAGTGGAAACGGTAAAATAATGGATTGGTTTATAATAATTGCATCTATGGTCAAGATGCTGGCGGTAATTGCCATAGTGATGGGACTCGCAACGCTTCTGACCTGGGTTGAACGCAAGCAGTCGGCAGTTATGCAGGACAGACTTGGCGCAAATCGCGCGGACATCTTTGGACTTCGTATTATTGGTTTATTTCAACCTTTTGCGGACGCTATCAAGATGATCACAAAGGAGGACTTTGTACCGCCTTTTGCTAATCGATTCCTGCATACGCTTGCGCCTATACTTGCTTTTGCTCCGGTTCTATTTGTGTTTACCGTTATACCGCTGGGACCACCTTTGGAGATCGCCGGACGGACAGTCACTGGACAGATAGCCAATATAAACATCGGTTTGCTTTTTATATTTGCCTTTGGCGGGCTTGCGGTATTTGGTTCGGTACTGGCGGGCTGGGGATCAAATAACAAGTACGCATTGATAGCCGGTATCCGCGCCTCTTCACAGATGATTTCTTATGAAGTCTGTCTGGGATTATCGCTGGTTGGCGCTATAATGATTTACGGCACGCTTGATATGACCGAGATGGTAATCGGACAATCTGGGCATTGGTTTGGCTGGCTGCCACGCTGGGGATTATTCATGCAGCCCTTAGCTGCTTTACTTTTCCTGCCTGCAGCGATAGCTGAGAACAAGCGCATTCCGTTCGATTTGCCTGAATGTGAGTCGGAGATACTTGGTTATTTTGTTGAGTATTCGGGACTGAGAGCCGGAATGTTCATGTTTGCCGAGTTTGTTGAGATTATCTTTGTAGCAGCATTATTTACAGTAGTTTTTCTCGGTGGCTGGTTAGTGCCGTGGCTCGCCTGGGACGGTTTTCATTTCCCCTGGGGTGGGATGTGGTATCTGCCGATTTGGATTGTTAAAATGCTTGAGTTTGCGGCAATGTTCATCAAGATCGCTTTTATGATCTATTTCATGATCCTGATCAGATGGACACTGCCACGCTTCAGATACGACCAGCTAATGCGCCTTGGCTGGAAATACTTACTGCCATTGGCTATGTTGAATTTGGTGGTGACGGGGGTGGTTTTGGTGTTGTTGAGATAGAAATTCGTAAATATTAGATCGAATTATTCAATTGAGAAACACAGTTACACATATGAATCATAATATCCTTAAGTGGGCTCGCGAAAGCTCGGGCAGGACACTTGAGGATGTTGCAGCTCTCCTTAAAAAAGATCCAGAGACGATCCTTTCATGGGAAGAAGGAGATACTTCACCGACTTATGTGCAATTGGAGAAACTCGCATATACAGTGTATAAGAGACCATTAGCAGTCTTCTTTTTTCCTTCACCACCTGTTGAGGAAAAACCGGAAGGTTCATTTAGGACATTACCAAAAAGTGAAATAGAAAAGCTGCACCCACAAACAAGATTTTTAATTCGAGATAGTATTGCATTTAGAATATCCCTTTATGAATTAACAAATAGTAAAAACCCGTCAGATTCGTTGATATTTAATGATTTGAAATTATCTCCGAAAATTGATCTAAAGACAGGCGCAAAGGAAGTACGCAATTATATAGGCGATGACACTATTGAAAATGTAAGAAAATCTCAAAGATCAGATGAAGCGTTAATAATCTGGCGCGATGCTGTCGAAAAGTGTGGTGTGTTCATAAATAAGAATAGCTTCAAGGATAAAGACTTTTGGGGATTTTGTTTGTATGATGAAATATTCCCTATAATTTACTTAAATAGTGGAACATCTAAAACTAAACAAATATTTACACTTTTTCATGAGTTAGCTCATATTCTATTAGGGACGGGTGGAATTACAACAAGAACCAATAGTTATATTACAAAATTGCAGGGTCATCCAAAAGTATTAGAAAGGTATTGTGACAAATTTGCAGTGGAGTTCCTTGTTCCTGAGGAAGAATTTAGGGACTTACTTTATAAAAAAGAACCATCTTATGATTTAGCGCTAAAGCTTGGTGACAGTTTCAAAGTAAGTGCAGAGGTTATAATTAGGAGAATGCACGAACTAAACTTCATTAATAGAGAATTACATGACAGCTACTTATCAAAGCGTTACAAGGAGCTTGAACAATTAGATCGGTCAAAAAAGAAGAAAAAGGGTGGACCAAATTATTACAAAATACAAACCTCTTTTACAAGTAATGCATTCTTAAAACTTGTTTTTAAAAAATATTATGAGGGTGGAATATCGACTGAACAACTTTCTGAACATCTTAGAGTAAAAACCAAGAGTATTCCAGGAATCGAGGAACTTGTTTTTAAAAGAGGTTCTGATTTGTGATATACGTTTTTGATACAAGCAGTATAAGCGTATTAAAAGATTATTACTTTGACACATTTAAATCTTTTTGGGATCTTTTTAATGCTGATATTCAGAATGGTAATGTTGTATCTGTAAGAGAAGTATATAATGAACTAGATGCAAGGTTTAATAATGATGAAAGATATGCATGGTTATGGAATTGGATTAAGCAAAATCGACGAATCTTTTCAATTCCTGATGCAGAACAAACTGCTTTCATCAGTGAGATATTTAAAAATCAACATTTTCAAACGCTTATTGGAAAGAAGCAACAACTTATAGGTAAACCTGTAGCAGATCCATTTGTGATAGCCTATGCCAAAGTTTTAGAAGGATGTGTTGTTACTGAAGAGATTGAAAAGCCCAATGCTTCAAAAATACCAAATGTGTGTCGTCATTTTGGAGTTGAATGTGTTAATTTAGAAGGTTACCTCTTAAGAAAAGGTTGGTCATTTTAATAAAATCCGATGTATTCAGGAAATGTTTTCATGGTTTCGAAAGCTATTATAGACAGTGTGAAGAGATACCTTGAAGCAGTTAGAGAGCGAGGGATCGAACCTTCTTTCGGTGTTTTATACGGCTCTTATGTAACCGGCAAAGCACACGAGTGGAGCGATATTGACCTTATGGTTGTTGCTAAACATTACGATACTGACTACAAACACGCTGATGTATCTTTGCTTTGGAAAGTTGCCGCTTTGAATGATTCGCGAATAGAGCCTATCCCATGCGGTGAAAAGCAGTGGGAAGAGGATGATGGAATCCCGATTATTGAAATCGTTAGAAGACAAGGTGTAATAATAAAGTTGGATAAAAAGAAATAAATAAGTGATGGACGGAAGTGAAAGTCCTGCTTAATAAATAGAGATAAATGCAAAAAAAAGTAACTAACGTCACAATCAATCCCGGGCTTAAGGAAGACATCTACTACGTTGAAGTCTTCAGAGGACTGTGGATCACCAACCGTCACTTCGTAGTCAATATGTGGCGGCATACGCTGCGTTTATTCGGCATTAAGACCAAAGAAAAGGGTGCGGTAACGTATCAGTATCCCGAAGAGCGCAGACCGATACACCATCGCTGGCGCGGTAGGCATCGTTTGACCCGTAAACAGGACGGCTCGATGCGCTGCACGGCTTGCATGTTATGCGAGACGATCTGTCCGTGCAATTGCATTCACATTGTACCGGGTGAATCACCCAATCCGAATGTCGAGAAGTTTCCCGAGCAGTTTAATATTGATGTGCTGCGCTGCTGCTTCTGTGGGTACTGCGCTGAAGCGTGTCCCAAGGACGCCATCAGAATGGATTTGTTAGAACCGGAGATTTCTGGCTACACGAGGGATATTATCTTCACAAAGGATTTCCTGCTGGGTGTAACGGATGACAGACCTTGGGAGAATGCAAGACTCGAAGCTGCATACGAGGAGGATAAGTAAATTGGCATTATTGAAAATAACCGCTTATGGTGATCCGCTGCTGCGTAAACAGGCTGCAAAGGTAGAAGCCATTGATAAAGTCTTTAAGAAGCTGACTCAAGATATGCTTGAGACAATGCATGAAGCCACTGGTATTGGTCTCGCCGCGCCGCAAGTCGGTGTGTCAAAGATGTTTTTTGTTGTTGACTGGACGCAGCTTGCGGATGATGATGATCCAAAACGAGATGAAGGTGTAGTTGTTTATATTAATCCATCAATACAAAAAGTTGATGGAGATATAGAGTATCTTGATGAGGGTTGCTTGAGTTTACCACAGGTTACGGCAGAAGTTCCAAGAGCGCATCATGTAGAATTCACCTATGAAAGTTTTGATGGTGAAGAAGTTTCCGAAACGCTGGATGGGTATCCTGCAAGAGTCTTTCTGCATGAATTTGATCATCTGCAAGGTGTGCTTTTTATCGACCGCATATCCACATCAGATAGAAAGAAAATCAAAGGTTTGTTACAGGATATACTTTCCGGTAAGATTAAGGCATTTGACGGAACAAAACAAAACAGCAATTAAAGGAGTTTTTAATGGGCATAGAGCGCGATTCTATGGAAGTCGATGTATTAATCGTCGGAGCCGGTCCGGCAGGCTTAGCGGCAGCGATTCATCTCTCAAATTTAATTGAAAAAGCTCGGGAAAAGGGTGAGCTTAAAGGCGCTGCCGCTTCGGACGAGTTCACAATGATGATTATTGAGAAGGGCGCTGAAGTTGGCGATCACATGCTTTCCGGAGCTGTGTTGGATCCATTAAGCCTTGATGAACTTATGTCTGACTGGAAAGAACAAAATCCTCCGGCTTACGTACCTGTTAAATCCGAAGCGCTTTATTATCTTACTGAAAAAGGTCAATTCAAATCTCCTTATACTCCTCCTGCAATGAACAACCATGGCTGTTATATTATCTCACTTAATCAGTTTGTAAAATGGCTTGGAGGTATTACAGAAGCGAAGGGAGTTGAAGTATTTTCAGGAATGGCTGGATCTTCTGCTATAATTGAAGATGGAGTTTTCAAGGGTGTCATTACTGATGATAAGGGTTTAGACAAAGAAGGACAGCCAAAAGGTAATTTTGAACCAGGAATAGAACTTCGCTCAAAGATTACCATACTTGCAGAAGGACCACGCGGTTCTTTGACAAAAGCAGTTCAATCCGAATTAAAATTAGATGAAGGTCGCAATCCTCAGAGTTACTTAACAGGTGTAAAAGAACTCTGGGAGATACCTGCCGGACGGATTAAGGCAGGTACTGTATATCATACAATGGGTTATCCACTTGGCATGAAACAATTTGGCGGTTCGTTTAATTATGCAATGACCGATGAGTTGCTCTCAATTGGTTTAACGTCCGCTCTTAACTATCAGGATCCGCGTTTCGATCCTCATGCTGCATTTCAGGAATTCAAGCGTCATCCGTTTATTTCATCGTTGTTAAAAGGCGGGAAGATGATTAAGTATGGCGCCAAGACTATCGGTGAAGGTGGTTATTTTGCCATGCCTCAACTTCATTCAGATGGATTAATGCTTATTGGCGAGTGTGCCGGTTATCTGAATA
Organism: bacterium; assembly: GCA_021734165.1. GTDB lineage: Bacteria > Electryoneota > AABM5-125-24 > Hatepunaeales > Hatepunaeaceae > JAIPJL01. Next base: position 17,451 of record JAIPJL010000026.1, read on the forward strand.
GTATGCGTATTAAAGGCGTCCACCTTGCTTTTAAATCCGGTATGCTCGCCGCTGAAACTGCTTTCGATGCATTAACAAGTGAAGATTATTCTGCAAAAACACTTTCAGCTTATGCGAGTCACTTCAGAAAAAGCTGGGCATTTACTGAATTATGGAAGGTTCGTAACTTCCACCAGGGTTTTGAAAGTGGTCTTATGGGCGGGATGATACATACAGCAGCTCAAATGATAACAGGTGGCAGAGGTTTCAGCGAAAGGTTGACTGCTGAACCGGATCATGTTCACATGCGTCGTCTAAGTGAGATGCCTGAAGCGCGATTGCAGATTGAAAAGAAATTTGATGGTGAATTGACATTCGATAAACTGAGCGATGTTTACGCTTCAGGAACAAAGCATGAGGAGAATCAACCGGCTCATCTCGTTATAGGTGATTTATCGATATGTTATGATAAATGTACTGAGGAATACGGAAATCCTTGTGTAAATTTCTGTCCTGCATCTGTTTACGAGTTTATTGAGGATGAAGAGAACGGTGAGAGGAAACTTCAATTGAACCCTTCGAACTGTGTTCACTGTAAAACCTGTGATATCGCCGATCCTTACAAAAATATCAACTGGACAACACCGGAAGGTGGAGGGGGTCCGGTTTATTCACAGATGTAAATGAAAAACGTCGATATTATAACTGAATTACATAAATATCTGTTCAGGATTGGCTTTTCAGTTGTATCTTAAATAAATACAAGTGAGGTAATGATGTTTAGAGTAACCACAAGAGGAGATTTTGACGGACTTGTTTCAGCGGCTCTACTTTGTGTTGTAGAAGAGGTTGATCGTTTCCAGTTTATTGAACCGGACGCCTTACAACATGGTGAAGGGTCTATCACCCATAAAGACATTATTGCCAACCTTCCATTTCGTCCTGGTTGTGCAATGTGGTTTGACCACCATACATCAAATACTACTGTTAGAAAATTTAAAGGTTCATGGTGGGTAGCGCCTTCCGCAGCAAGAGTAATATATGAATACTACTCTGACGGTAGATTAGACGAATTTGAAGAGTTAGTGGAGATTACTGATAGAATCGATTCAGCTACTATTACTGCAGAGGAGATTCGCGATCCTAAAGGATATCTTCTTATTTCCATGACAGTACACTCAAAGCAAATGAACGATGAACCATATTGGGTGAAATTGGTTAACTTGTTGAAAGAAAATGATCTAACTAAGATAATGGCTGATGACGATGTAAGACGTCGCTGTGAGAGTTATTATGCTATGAATGCTGAGTACGGTGAGGTGATCGGTCTGTATTCTGATCTTGATAAAAATGTTCTTGTTACTGATTTCAGACGACGTTGGCATGGTGAGGCGGGTAATCGATTTCTGGCGTTTTCGTTATTCCCTGAATGTGATATCTGGGTAAAAGTTATGGATCACCCTTCAGATCTGTCCTTAGCAAGTATTTCTGTTGGACATAATATCTTTAACCATACTTCAGATGTCAATGTCGGTGAACTGCTTTCAAGGTACGGAGGAGGAGGTCATAAAGGCGCCGGGGGATGCCGTGTACATAAAGAAGATGCGAATAGAGTCCTTGCTGAGATCATCGAAGCTTGCAAACATGATTAACATTGTGATTCCGACATACCAATGATTGGACTAAGGACATACCCGATTAGAAGGTGTGAAAAAGTTGTATCGGCGGGTGCATTACCAGACTCGTATTAATTATCTCTTATCTGTCTGATGATAGCGTTTGGCTGTGCTCTTACAGTAAGCAAACTTTAAAATTAAAGAGTCTTAACTCTGCAAATACTTGATGTCAAAATCCATAAAACTCCGTAATCAATTCATAGATTATTTTCGTGCTCGAGGTCATACTCACGTACATTCCGCGCCAGTAATCCCGTTTGAAGATCCTACGCTTTTATTTATAAATGCAGGTATGAACCAGTTTAAGGACGTTTTCCTTGAACAGGGAAGCCGTCCTTATACTCGTGCTGTTGATTATCAAAAGTGTATTCGAGTTTCCGGTAAACATAATGATCTTGAGGAGGTAGGACGTTCACCCAATCATCATACATTCTTTGAAATGCTCGGCAACTGGTCGTTTGGCGATTACTATAAAAAGGAATCAATCGAATGGGCGTGGGACCTGCTCGTTAATGTTTTAAAGATTGATCCAAAGCGTCTTTATGCAACTGTTTACAAAGGTGACAATCAGGTTACACCTGATGATGAAGCGCGTAATATATGGCTGGAATTGACTGGTATTAAGGATGATAGGGTATCGTATCACGATGCTAAGGATAACTTCTGGGAGATGGGGGAAGTTGGTCCCTGTGGTCCTTGTACGGAAATTCATTACGATCTTGGCGCTAAAGCCTGTCAAAAGCGACATGTGGATGGACATATATGCAAGGTAAACGGTGATTGTGGTCGGATTGTCGAACTTTGGAACCTGGTTTTTATTCAATATCGTCGGGATGCGAGTGGAAAACTCCATAATCTGCCTCGCAAGCATGTCGATACGGGAGCGGGATTTGAGCGGTTACTTAGGGTTATTGAAGGCGTCGATTCTAACTATGAAACATCACTTTTTACACCTCTGATTTCAGAGCTTGAAGTCATTTCAGGTGTGAAATACTCATCTGGAGACGTTGGAATTCCGCATAGAGTAGCTGTTGATCATGTCAGAACACTATCGATTGCATTAGCGGATGGAGTGTTGCCATCTAATGACGGGCGAGGCTATGTTATGAGGCGTATTCTGAGGCGTGCCGCTCGCTATGGCAGGGAGATTGGACTTGAAAATCCATATTTGTACAAACTCGTTGAACCATTGATTGAAATCATGGGGAGCGCTTATCCTGAGCTTGCTGAACGAAAAGACCATATTATTGGCGTCATTAAATCAGAAGAAGAGAGTTTTTCGCGTACTTTAGGTAGGGGATTGGTGTTGTTTGGAGGGATAACAGATAAACTACATAAAGAAAAAGGCGCTGTTATTTCCGGTGATGATGCTTTTAAGCTTTATGATACTTACGGATTCCCGCTTGATTTAACCGAGCTGATGGCTCGTGAACGAAATCTCACGATTGATAACGAGCGTTTTAATAAGCTGATGGAAGAACAGCGTTTTAGAGCGCGTGGTGAAGAGAAGTTTGCGGCGATTGATGATGAAATGACAGTAGGATTAAAGAGTGAATTTGAAGGTTATAATAATGATTCTATCAAGACTAAGGTTGCTTCGGTAAAACAAAATAATGACAGATTAGAACTGATACTTGAAAAAACTCCTTTTTATGCTGAAGCAGGTGGTCAGATTGCAGATCATGGTCGGATTCAGTGGGAAAACGGTGCTCTCAATGTCGAAAATGTCGTAAGTGTTGGAGATAGAATTATCCATGTAGGGCAGTTGGTTGAAGGTGTACTCCCCAAAATTGATGCAGAAGTGATAGCGATTATCGATCAGAATCGCAGACTTGCCATAAAATATAATCATACTTCAACTCATTTGCTTCATACTGCACTGCGAAAGCATTTAAGCAAAAATACCAGTCAGATGGGTTCTCTTGTTGCTCCGGATCGCCTGCGTTTCGACTTCAACCATACTGAGAAGTTATCGTCTGATATGCTTTTTAATATTGAAGATACGGTCAATGAAGCAATACGTCACAATTACAAAGTTTCAACGAATGAGATGGAATATAAGGAAGCGATAAAAAGTGGCGTCATAGCATTGTTTGGCGAGAAGTATGGTGAAGAGGTGCGTGTTGTTCAAATTGGATCCGATGATGAACCTTATTCAAGAGAACTATGTGGTGGAACCCATGTTGACAGCACCGGACAGATCGGACTTTTTAGAATTATCTCTGAGAGTGCGGTCTCGGCAGGAGTACGTCGTATTGAAGCGGTAACGGGTGAATATGCATTAAAATTGACTCAAAATGAAAAACGAAAGCTCAATCAGATAGAAGATTTGCTCGGATCGCATGGAAGCGATCCGGTTGAAAAACTTTCAAAGACATTGGAAGAAAAGCATAGTGTTGAAAAGGAAAACGAAAGACTGCTGATGGGATGGGCAAAGGGTGTGGCAGTTGAAATGTTATCTGAAGCTAATGAGATGAATAATCTCAGAGTTGCTTCAAGACTATTTACTGATGTTAGTGTTGATAGAATGAAAATGATCGGTGATCAGATTAGAATCGCTGACAGCAGGGTAGTAGCTTTGCTTGCTGCTCCAGTATCAAAAGGCGCTGGGCAGCTATGCTGTGTAGTTGGTGACAGCTTAATTGTCGAAAAGAAATTAAAAGCCGGTGATTTAGTAAGTAAAGCAGCTAGACTCGCTGGGGGTGGTGGTGGAGGTCGTCCTCACATGGCTACAGCGGGAACAAAATCTCCTGAGAAGCTATCAATAGCTGTTGATGGATTTGAGGAAATTGTTAAAAAAACACTGGAGGTGGAATGACGTTATTTGAACGCTTATTTCCATCCGATAATAGATCGCGGTTATGGGTATTGATAGATCCCGACAGCGCGCCATCTGCGGAATTAGCCAAGTTAGCTGAAGCTGCTGAAAGAGAAGGCGCCGGGGCGATACTTGTTGGTGGAAGTATGCTTTTTCACCCTGGTTTTGACAAAGATATTCAAACCATCAAGGATGCAATAAGTCTGCCTGTTATTTTATTTCCAGGCAGCAGTAGGCAGTTATCGGCTTTTGCTGATGGTTTACTTTTCACATCGCTTCTGTCCGGGCGTAATCCGCAATATCTGATTGATGAACAGGTTCATGCAGCGCCGATTGTGAGAAAACTTGATTTGGAAACCATTCCGACAGCTTATTTGCTGATTGAATCAGGAAATATTACCACTGCGCAATTTGTGTCGAATACAAATCCGATTCCAAGGATGAAGCCTATGATAGCAGTGGCTCATGTCCAAGCTGCGGAATTACTTGGTTTTAAAGCTATATATCTTGAAGCAGGGAGTGGCGCTGAAAAGTCTGTTCCGGAAGACATGATCAGAATGGTTAAGAAGGCAGTCTTAATGCCGTTAATTGTAGGCGGTGGCATAAAAAACGCTAAAGATGCAAGAGCGGCAGCGGATGCGGGAGCTAATGCGATTGTTGTTGGAACAGCTATCGAAAGAGGGGGAGTAGGCGTTATAAGTGAAATATCTACAGCATTGAAAATGCTTTAATGATGATCAAGATTGTTTAAAACCTCTATGAATATTTACTCAGCGAATTGTGGCATGATACATGAAAATGACTTAAGGAAACCCCCCTTTAATTCCCCCCTACTTTGTAGGGGGGATGGAGCAAAGAAGGTGTTATTTTAAAGGAATGACAACAGACCTACAGAAAGGCGATAGCGTACTTTTTATTCCGCTGAGAGCGATGGGGGATACGTTATTATTGACGCCACTGATTAGATCTTTCAAAGAAGCATATCCTGACGTAAGTATAGATATAGTAGTAGAAACCCTGCCTGCTGAAGTTTTAAAAGGAAATCCCAACCTGAGAAATATATTTATAGCTCCATCGCGTGGATCCAGCATTACTAAATACTTACCATTATTGAAGATACTAAGGAGAAATAAATACAAAGTTGCAATAGATTTTATCAGTACACCCGGATCGGCGCTGTTGACAAGATTGACTGGAGCTAAGTACCGCATAGGATATAAGTTAAGAGGACGGAGTATTTTCTATAATCATCCGGTGAAACCAAGCGAAACACTGCAATACAGCGCAATTAAGAAGTTTGAACTGGTAAAACAGTTTAACGTTAAACTACTACAATGTTGTCCGGAGATAGTAATTTCTGAAGCCGATCAAAGACAAGTTACTGAAAAATGGCAGTCATTTGGTTTTGATTATGATCAAAAAGTATTCGGGATAGCGCCCTGGTCAAAACGTCCCTGGCGCAGGTGGGAAAACCGAGCCTGGATAGATGTGATAAAGAGAGTATCCGAACGAACAGGCGCTAAGTGGATACTGTTTGCCGGAAACAACGAAAGAGATCAACTAACTGATATTGAGATTACTGAATTTTCTGAAGTCATGTGGGCGGATGCTCCAAGTTTACAGGTAGCAGCAGCTTTGATGCAGAAATGTAAAGCAATTCTGACAGCAGAGAACGGTCTGATGCACGTTGCTGTTGCGGCTGGAGTTCCTAAGCTAAGTCTATTCACCAGCAGCGATTCACCAATTGCCTGGAATCCGCCTGATATGCCTGAATACCAGGGATTAGACCTTCGAAATACCGGTTATGATGAAGAAGTTATAAATCAGGTTGTTGAAGCATTTTTAAATCTTCTGCATATTATCGAATCTAAAAACTAACCATTAACGGAAACAAAATGGCAACATTATCAATCGCTATGATAGCTCACAACGAAGCTGATATAATCAGGACAGCTCTGGGAAGTGTTGCGTGGGCTGATCAGATCGTGGTGATTGACTGTTCGTCAGATGATAATACAGCCGATATTGCGCGGGAAGCAGGCGCTGAAGTTTTTAATGAACCTAATCAAAAGAACCTCAACATTAACAAAAACAAATCTATTGAACGCTGTATATGCGATTGGATTCTTGTACTCGACGCCGATGAAGTCATTCCTTATGATCTGGCGGGTGAAATAAGATTGGTAATAAATGATCCCAAACATGAAGGATACTGGATTAAGAGAAAGAATTTTGTTTTAGGTCGCTGGCTTAAACACAGCAGCAGTTATCCTGATAGACAGCTGAGACTTTTTAAGAATGGAAAAGGTAGATTTCCTGCTGATCATATCCATGAACGATTAAGGATTGATGGCAACGCTGGACTTTTAGATATTCCTTTTGAGCATCACACATATAGAAACATCGATGATATGTTTCGTAAGCTGAGACGTGATGTTGATTTTGAGTCGCAATATATGTTTGATAAAGGTATTAAAGAAAACGCAGTAATTATTTTACCGCGAATTTTCATACAACCATTTTTCAGATTTTTCAGGAGATACATACTAAAGGGAGGTTTTCTGGATGGGATTCCCGGACTTATAATGGCTTTTCTTGACATCTGGAATCAGATTATGCGTTGGATGCGGCTCTGGGATCTACGTCGCAGAGATAGAGCAGGGGATCGCTCTTGAGGATACCTAAAGGTCAACGAACACCAATGCTTGAACAGTATCTCGATATTAAGCGTCAGCACCCAGACGCGGTTCTCTTCTACCGGATGGGCGATTTCTTCGAGACATTTTACGATGACGCTGAAGCAGCTTCGAAAGCACTCGGATTACGTTTAACTTCGAGAGCCCACGGAAAGAACACCACCAAAGTGCCGTTAGCAGGTTTTCCGCATCATCAGTTGGACGGTTATTTATCCAGAATGGTTGAAGCCGGTTTCAAGGTCGTCATAGTTGAGCAGGTTGAGGATCCAAAGAAAGCCAAAGGACTCGTCAAGCGTGACGTTGTGCGTATCGCAACCGTAGGCACTAATCCGGCTGTTATAGACAGGGAAGAGCCTTCTGCAGTGCGTCTTGCGGCTCTGATACGCGGCAGGGTAAACTGGGGATATGCCTGGGCTAATATTGCAACGGCAGAATTCTCAGCCGGTGAATTTACAGATAAGGAGCTTGAGTTTATAACAGGGCAGATCGCTCCGGTTGAACTCGTGCTGCCTGAGACTCAAGTAGAGCGTGGAACTCTATCCGATAGTAAAAACTCCAAACAGGTAATCAGCAAACTTATGGACTGGGTCTGGGAGCCGACGTTTGCGAGAAAAACGCTGCTTGATCACTTTGGTACGAAGGGTTTAAAAGGCTTTGGTCTGGACAATATGGATTTGGCGGTTTCTGCTGCAGGGGCTTTACTGCACTATCTTAAAGGAAACCTCTGCGGTGATCCTCATCATCTGACAAGTATTTCACGAGCTGATGTTTCCGGCAAGCTCTATATGGACGCCTCGACGAGGCGTAATCTTGAACTGGTTGAATCGCTTTCTGGAAATAGCAAAGCAACACTTTTCGCAATAATCGATAGAACTGTAACCGGAGCAGGGAAGAGGCTGCTATATAACAGACTGCTTGAACCTTTATCTAATGTGAAAGTGATTAACTCAAGGCTTGAGAGTGTAGCTGAACTTAAATCCAAATCGGATATCCGCAATAAGTTAAGCAGCCTGTTGAAAAGCGCTGGTGATTTGCAGAGGTTTCTTGCAAGGCTTGGAACGGGCAGGGGATCAGCGCGTGATTTGGTTTCAATACGGGAAACTCTGAAATTGCTACCCGATTTAATGAAGATTCTGGTGGGAGTCAACAGCGAATTGATTCTATTAGCAGCGAGTCAAATTAATTTACTTTCTGAATTAGTAACATTGCTTGATAATGCATTGCTTGATGAACCATCAAATTCGACAACCGACGGCAATATTATCAGGGATGGTTATAATGAAAAGGTTGATGAGTTACGTCATATAAATAACAGTGGAAAATCTTGGATCAAAGGATTTGAACGACGTGAAAGAGACAGAACTGGGATTTCTAACCTGAAAGTCAGCTATAACCGTGTTTTCGGATATTTCATTGAAATAACAAAATCACACCTTGATAAAGTTCCCGATGACTATACTCGGAGGCAGACGTTGGTTAACGCGGAGCGTTATACTGTCACAGAATTAAGTGAATACGAAGAGAAACTGCTGGGCGCTGAAGATGAAATTAAACTGCTTGAAAATGAGATATATTGCGGACTTGTAAATAGAACACTTCAGGATTCGCGTGAACTTCAGGAAAATGCTAGCGTGATGGCTGAACTTGATTTCTTAGCTGCTTTGGGTATGCTCGCTGAAGAAAAGAACTGGTGTCAACCTGTATTCGACAGTGGTAATGAAATAGAATTAATCGAGAGCCGTCATCCTGTAGTTGAAGAGATGCTTCCGCCTGGTGAGAAGTTTGTGCCTAACGACCTTAAACTTGGTTCTGATGACAATGTGATTATGATATTGACCGGACCGAACATGGCGGGAAAATCGACATATTTGAGACAGGTAGCGCTTACGGTAATTCTGGCTCAGATGGGATCGTTTGTTCCTGCATCAAAGGCAAGGATCGGTCTGGTCGATAAATTGTTTACGCGGATCGGAGCGCTTGACAACCTGGCAGGCGGTGAATCAACATTTCTCGTTGAGATGCACGAAACAGCAGCTATACTTAATAATGCGACGGATAAGTCGCTGGTACTGTTTGATGAAGTTGGACGCGGCACATCGACATTTGACGGTTTAAGTCTTGCCTGGTCGATAATCGAGTATCTGCATCAGAATCCGCGCCTGAAACCACGTACATTGTTTGCTACACATTTCCATGAGATGGTTGATCTGGCGCAGTATCTGACAGGAGTCGTAAACTATAATGTGGCTGTAAAAGAATATGAAGATAAGGTTGTGTTTCTACGCAAGATAATACCGGGTGGAAGCGACAGAAGTTTCGGTATTCATGTTGCGCAAATGGCAGGGCTGCCTGTAGCGGTGATCGAGCGCGCAAGGGAATTGCTGGCAAATCTTGAAGCCAATGATATGAATCCTGTTAATGCAGGTGATGTACCAGAGGTTAAAAAAAGTATGCCTCGTCCGCATATTGCACAGCTCAGCCTCTTTGATCCGGTTGAAAGGCAGCTAAGGGAATTACTGGCAGGTATTGACGCGGATAATATGACGCCGATTGAAGCGCTGAAAGTGGTTGGGGAGATTAAGAAGATTTTATAAGAAATATTTTGACAGGATAACAGGATTAACATGATATAATTGGTTTTGATCTGTCATGTGAGGGCACATGACAGCGCTCTTCAATGTGTCAAAGGAGACCTTTGACACCACTCAATTTAATAAAGGATCAAAGTACATGATCAAGTTACCAGAAGGAATTGTGGTTGAAACGCTGCCATGTGAAATCAGATATGCCAGCGTTGTAAGAGGTTTGACGTCCCGTATAAAACGGATTTATGATGATATATATAAGCATTTCGGAGAAAATGGCTTGGCTATGATTGAAAAAACAAGTCACGCTTATGGTACTGAAATTGCCGGCTGGGTGCGCAAGGATTCAGATCCCTGGACGATCCGTGAAGTGGGTTTGTATCTCGTGAAAGTTTTTAATAACATGCGCTCAGAAGGTGAAGTTACTGAGTTCAATGATAAACGGGTGGCAATACAAGTTCCATGCTGTCCGTATCCTTTTGAAAAGGTTGAAATCTGCCGCGCACATACGACTATGGAACGCGCTCTGGTTCAGGGATTAAATCCGGAATTGGATTATGAGATTGAAAAAAATATTCCGGCTGGTGATGCGGTTTGTCTGCATGTTTTGAAAGTGAGAGAGTGATGAAATATCTTTTAATAACGGATTATTTATTTATCGTCAGGTCACAATGCGATTTCATCGCATCAAGACCTGACGAAACGTTTAATTAGGATAAAGTATGAAATATCATCCACTGACAGTTGAAATCCGATCCGCTTTTAAGAAAGCTGCTAATCCTGATGAAGCGCCTGCAATGCAGAAGTACATGAAATCGGAAATGCCATTCTATGGTATAAAATCAGCAATTCGTAAAGAAATTTATAAATCCGTTTTTAAGAAATATAAGATCGGTGATGCTACCGAATATGAGCAGACAATCAGGGAACTGTGGGATGCTGAATATCGCGAAGAGCGTTATGCTGCTATTACAGTTGCCGTCAGATACAAGAAGCTGCAAACAATTGAAGCGCTTCCGCTTTATAAGGAACTGATTATCAGCGGAGCCTGGTGGGATATGGTTGACGGGATTGCTGCCGATATAATCAATCCATTATTAAAGAAATTTCCACTTGATATGAAAGAAATTTTAAAGCAATGGATTAAGGATGACGATCTGTGGATCAGGAGGACAGCGATATTATCTCAACTTCGGTTTAAAAGCGATACGGATTACAAGATGCTGTTTGATTTTTGTATTCAATGCCTGCATGAGAAGTTGTTCTGGATTCGCAAGGCGATTGGCTGGGCGCTGCGGGAGTATTCAAAGCATGAACCTGATAAAGTGAGGATGTTTGTGGATGCAAATCGTGAAGCTATGTCGGGACTGAGTTTAAGGGAGGCGAGTAAGTATATTTAAGATAATGCTTTAGCTTTCCTGGCTTTGTTAACCTTTTCTACCGTTTCAATAAGACCGGGATTATCCGGATCAATTTCCAGCGCCCTTTTCAGGAGCATATCAGCCTCAATAAACCTTTCTTGTCCTAACCTAACTTCGGCAAGATTAGCGAGTGCTGTAACGTATTTTGGATTTAAAATAATCGCTTTTTCAAAAGCATCGGAAGCTTCATCATGCTTATCTTGTTGTTCAAGTACACATCCCAGATTATAAAAATACATACTTTTGGATGGCTCTTTTTTTATAAGTTTCTGGAAAATGCCCTCAGCTTCATGAAATTTTTCTTTTTTATATAAAATTGAGCCAAGATTATTAAGCGCAATGGTTGAGTCTCTATTCATTTCTAAAGCTTCACGTGAAACCTCTTCAGCTTCATCCAACTTGCCGAGGTGAATTAGAACACCAGCAAGTGTGCCCATAGCATTGGGACTGTTGGGTCTGCTTTTAGCAGCAAGTCTGTAACATTTACTTGCTTCTTCATAATCTCCGGCAGAGGATGCCTGATATCCACGTGTAAACCAACGCGAATATTTATCCATTATTTTAATATTTTGTCTGAATTCATTATAAAGTCCTTCATAACTTCTTAGTCTGATAGCTTCAATTGCGTTTATACCCTTTGATTTATTTTCAGGGATTATGATACTTGGGCATATTTCTATTCCTTTGACTTGTTCAAGTATTGGTTTCAGAGAGGCTGCAACAAGTATGTGCGGTTCATTTAACGCTCCGCCAGCATGAGCTTCGATGCGTTTAGCGGTCGCAATGGCATAGCCTTCAGGCGTCATTCCCTGCCCCCAGACGCTTTCAGCGAGTATTACTTTTCCATGTCCAACGCCAACCCTTAATCGACATGGCGCTTGATAGTCATGTATGCGCTTTGAATTAAATCTTGACCTTGACCATTCAACTTCGAAGAAAACAGCGAGGCTGAGCACATTAGTTAGCATTTCAACAGGATCTTTATTCTGTACCAAAAGGAGGATTTCATCACCATAAGCTCGACGTGCAACAATACTTTGTTCTATTATTCTTGGTGTATATTTGTCTAGCGCGCGAAAGGCGATGCGGTGATATTCACGCAACATATTGTTGTATTCGCGGTCGGGTATAGTCTCGGCAATATGAGAGGAATTCTCAATATCAGCTATGAGAATGATAACTTCGACTCGTTTGGAGCGTCTTTTCTTTTTTTCAGTTTGAGGCATGTTTGTTATGTTAGTGTCAGTAGGACAAGCAGGAATGCTTGTCCTACTGACACTAAACTCTATAATAGTCTTAATGATGTGTCAAAGGAGACCTTTGACACCACAAACCTGGCGGAGACCTTTGACACCACTAATTTGGAGACAAGCAGGAATGCTTGTCCTACTGAATTAAAATCCGTAATTCAGTGAAAAATAATATTGTGGCACGTAGTCTGTTTCCGGTGACCAGGCTATGTTCCATTCAATTGGGAATACTCCCAAATCCATCCTGATCCCGAACCCAAAGCCTGTGATCCAATCACTGGGATCGGGCATAAGATTACTGCCTACTTCTTTTGGTGACCAAGCTGTTCCGAAATCCCAGAAAGCAGCGCCCCTAACATTCCTAAAATAAAAGGGCAGAGGCCAGCCCATCATCAAATGCTTGATAAATGGATAACGAAACTCAAAGTTACTCAAAATGTACCTGCTGCCGATCTGATTATAATAACCGACTCCTCTGAGCGGCGTTACAAAGCGCGAATAATAGATGTCCTCAACGCGGAGTGATACATCGTTAGAGGGATTGTCGTAGCGCGCATTAAACCAGTTTGACATTCCTCCAAGGAAGAACTGTTGCGGATCGGTACCCTCAGATACAGCGCCACTCAGACGAATGCCGAATGTATAATCCTTATGATAAGCGAAATATCTACGCCAGTCAAGTGAAACAGTTGTAAAGCTGATGCTTTCGTCTTTATTACTGGATATAGTAGGACTCCATTGAAGGTCAGCGCGCCAACGTCCTCCATTAGCAGGTGAAGTGGGCCAACGCCATACGGACGTGTCGTGCACATAACCTATCTGAGGTATTACTGAGGAAACACTAAATTCGTTCTGAGTGATGCTCGGTGGTGCAATACTTGACTTCCAATCAATGCTTCGCTCAACAGTAAAATACTCTAATCCCATTTCAAAGCGGTTAAAGCGGTTTAATGGATAGGAGCCGGTAACAAACGCTCCATAAGTACGATCAAGCCAGATTACATTGTAATTGTTGCCGTAAAAAGGATAGGCATTATGATAACTGCCACCGCCAAAATCCATACGTCGCGCCATGTAGTTGTACATAAAAAATACGTTGCTGTATTTAATGGCGCTGTTAACATTAGCACTGACATATAGCTGGTGATTGCCGAGGATATCGGTGAAAAGGATTAATCCTGAGCCCTGCATTGCATAATAAGGGCTGTAGGACGCATAAACA
>JAIPJL010000027.1 GCA_021734165.1 bacterium
CAGCCGGATTTGTCACCATCAAGCCACTCAAGCTCCAATTGGCAGACATGAATGTCTGCCCCACCGACAATAGTAATCGCTTCACCATCGCTAAAACCACTTTCATTGCCCCATAAAGCCATGCCACACCTGCCATTACTATCTACTACACCTCGACCTGCAAGAGCGCCTGATGGAGTATATGCCTCAAGACGAGTACCAGTCTCCATGCCTTCAGTTAATATAAGCAAGCTGTAAGATGTGCTGCTGCGAGGAGTCTCCGAAAGCCAGATTTGATCTTCGTGACAAACAGGAATGTTTGTCCTACTGTTTATATTACTCGCTGACCGCTCTTCTTCTTCCGGAACGTAAACAAGCCTGCAATCGGTGTCAACTTTGATGAAATAGCCCTGATCTTCACATAAGTTGCCCATATTGCTGAAATCGTCCCACTCAGGTAGGTAGAAGTTACCATAACCGTCCTTAGCGATGATCAAATGGTTATAAATGGTGGTTAAGGCAACTGTCGCTTCGATCTCATAGCGAGGATAGTAACTGACCAACTGCCAGCCTGAAGTCAAGTCAATCGGGTCTTCTTTAAGTACCGATTCGCCGGCAATCGTCAACGTGGCAGCCTCAGCCATCAGTATCTGGAAACCATCCTATGAGTTCCAGGCTTGAATGTTGTTGAAGTCGTAAGCAGGACGATAGAAATCACCGTTGGTGTTCTTCATCATAATCATTGCGCCGGTCGTTACAATACTGTCAACCAATCCTTCGATGTTTTCATTATCATTAGGCTGTAGGTTCGTTGAAATAGTGTTCCAGCCGATATGAAGATCAATATCGCGGGTCGTCTGAACTCTACCTTCGACAACGCTCAACGTTACATCAAGAGCAGTTTCTTGACCAATACCGTCATGCATGAAAACAACTTCACCGCAAAAATCATTATCGGTCGGAAGTCCCGTAGCGTCGAGTGTTAATACAAAGCCCTCGTGCTCGTCAGGCTCGATGACGCCTGCGGTGGGTGTAACCTGGAACCACTCTTTACGCGCGTCAAGCTGCCAGACATTCAAGCGGTCAGGATTCTGAACCAGCGACACAATCACCCAACTGTAAACGTCAAGCTGATTGGTGATCTGAATGCCGCTGGGACGACCGTCTCCAACATCGAAATAAGCAACAAGCATGTATTCACTATTTACAGGATTAAGCTTGAAAACGTTGATTCCGACGTTATCGGGACCTCGACAGAAGACATAAAGGTAGCAGTCATCCGGATCATCAGGCCAGACACCAAGCCCGTAAATACGCAGTTCAGCAGGACGATTGTAGGTCTCAACAACATCGCCATCACGGTTAATGGCGAAGATATCGGTGGAAATATCGGATGCAAGCAGAACCTGATCAACGGGATCCCAGGCAAGCGCGCGTCCTTCGAGATTAACGTCAACAGAGAATTCTATTTCAAGCTCACCTGTAGTAGTGAAACCGTAGAAGGTTCCTTCTACCGCTCCCCAGATCAGTTCACCATCGTAAGCCAGATCGCGCATACCATAGCGATCTTCGACAAACTGGTCGAACTCACCAACGACTTCCCGGTCTGTGTTCAGGATATAGATTTTATTAGGATTACCGCCGTTGTTACCGCCTGAAATGAAGAATTGTTCTTCAGCGAAAACAGCGCCTGCAAGCATGTCGTCACCGCAGGCATCCTGAATTTCATCGGTCTGACGTAATTCAAACGGTTCAGCGTTTGCATCACCGAGCAGTCTTCTGTCAACCGCATAAGTCAGAGGTCCGTTGCCGCCGTTATCGACCTGAAATTCAAATTCATGTGTATAACCCGGTTCAAGCTGCATGAAAAACTGACGTTCGCTTGGGGTACACTCGGAATGCAGAAGCGCCAGGTTCCATTCAAGATCACCATCTTCTTCGATGTTTATCTCTTCGACAGTAGTCAGAAAGTCTGTGGCGGAAATGGTTACTTCGTAGTCACCGAGTGGCATATTATCAGCGGAATATTGACCGTTTTCATCGGTGAACCTTGCGAAGTAATGACCGGAAACATCAAGCTTTGCGTCTTCGACAGGATTGTCATTCGCAGCGTCAGTGATTGTTCCAGTGACGTTCGCAATAGGCGTTCCAACAGACATAATCGCTGAAATCATTATCAAATTCTCGTCAAGGTCATCGCGATTGTCTGATTCAGCAAGCTCAATCAGAACGTACATTTCGTAAACACCAGCTTCCATTTCAAGTGGTGAAAAGATGATTTCCAATTCCGCTGTGCTGTTCGCATCAATTACACCCTCTTCAGGAACGCTCATGATCCATCCGGGCTTGCTAAGAAGACTCATCCACTCTAACAGAGTTTCACCACAAGAGCCCCATCTCCCCTGAACATTATGGTTCCTCCATTGGTGACCACATGGCGAACCGGAAACTATGACATTGCCGCGGCCATATTCGTAAATAATAATTGCTGCTTCACCATTATCTCTACCCTCAGCAATTACCTGATACCAGTCACAATCCTCAATCTCGTTTAGATTATCTTCCGGGTAAGTAACATGTGTAAAGCTACCTCCCTGAAAATCAACACGATTGATCTCCCAACCCATTTGCTCAACGAGCCAGTTTTCGTCTGGTCCGACAGAGAGGTTTCCTTCTTGAGGATCCCAAACATAATCCAAGCCTCCAGGAGTTGTATGAGTCGCGTTATTACCCTCGTTGTGTCCTTGTTCGATAAACATTACGCCACCATGAGATACGTAGTCCTCAAAACGTTCGAGGTTACCATCCCAATTTCTCTTGTATGCATCGCTCTGATTGCCGGTTTCAACCCAAAGAGCGGTGTAGTCATCAAGATCTACATCCACAAGGTCATCCGCATTTCGAAACCATTCATAGTCAAGATCGTCAATCTGTTGAAAAACGTATGTGTCAACATAACCAAAGGTTTCGGCATCTTGAAATAACGCGAATGTGCCTTCGATATCATCACGACGTGGTCCTTGACCTCTTTCTTCAGCCTCCGGTTCATCAAAATCGATAGTGTAGAGGATATCAGTATCACCATTGTTGGTTAAAGTAACGTCGACCGCAATAGTATCCTCATTTTCTATTGCTACGGCGATTCCAATAGGCTCTATGGAAACCTGAGCTGAAGCAATGTTTATTCCAGCCATTATCAACAAGGCGGATAAGGTTACAAACTTAACTGATTTCATGGAAACTCCTTTTAATATCGTATGAATATTGATTTTAAGAATTGTTTCTGGTCGTGTCTGAGACAGTATTTGTAATATAATAATAAATGTGAACATAAAACAACAAATCTAATTCCATTTACTTGATTTACCTCGATTGATCAGATTTGCAATTTTTATAATCTTACAAATAAAAATATGCAATGCCCTCACGCAAAAGATTTTAGTGAAAGCAAGGAGTTTTACGGTTGGTAATTTCCTGTCATAATATCAAGTTCATCAAAAACTATTTATTATAACTTGCGGAAAGTTTAAAGTTTTCATAATTTGCATCTTAACGGGGTTGTGTAAAAGCGGTTACTTCTGAATGATACTTTAGTTTATCTTGTTGTTTTAAACCAACGCTATGTCCTATATTTCGGAAGGACTTTTAACTAATAAATGGTGGAACTTTGCAGCAACTTTGTAAACATTGATACGGCTTGTAAACAAGGGATGTATGCATAATGATTTACCTAAAAAAGATTTTTCTAATAACTGCTTTGATGACCGGATTCTTTTGCTTTTGTCCTGCAACCGCTGAAATTACCGTTGAACCTTTCGGTTTCGCATTATCGGTAGAAGAAGACGCAGAAACTGAAATTGAGTTGACGCTAAGCAACAGTGGTGAAGATGAAGCGGCTTTTAGTATCCGCTATGAATTGATTTCCGATGAAGAGGAGCGCTTTTTAAATCCCGAACGAGACGAGCCTGGTGAAGTTATCAGAGAGTACCGTATCCCTTACGTTCATACCATCGGTTTAGCTTGGGACCCGGACAACGAGTGGATGTGGGGATTTGACTGGACAGAACGACGTCTCTATGCAATCGATGTAGAGGAAGGAGAAATTCAGGTTAATGTTGTTTTGGATCAAGGTTGTGTCGGACTGTTCTACTGGGAAGGTGTAATTTATGGAGGAGGTTATAACGCTAATCGCCTTATATACCGCTTCGATCAAGAAGGGGACATTATAAACACCATCCAGCTTCCGATCTCTTTGGCTGACAGTCATATCGGAGGAAACGGTCAATATATATTTACCGTCGCTTATGAGCGTGGCGGTGGCGAAGGCGACGTGCATGTTTTTGACATGGAGAATCTCGAACAGGTTGCTGTTATAGACTGCAGTGAAGAAATCGGCGTCGATGTCTGGGGTCTTGAATGGATTTCCGACCATCCCCGCGGTCAACTTTGGTTGTGCAATCCAAGTCGGATGTTTCAGTACTACGTAGATGATGACTGGAATGCGGAACTGGTTCAGGAATTCAATACAGTCCGCGCTCAGCCCGGACATTGTGGACTCGCGCACGATGGCGAAAACCTTTGGAGAGGTGTTTATGGTGTTAACGATCAAAACTGGTATGTAATAGATGACGGCGTGAGAGAATTTGATATGCTGACAATCGAACCGGAAGAAGGGGCAGTGCAAGGGAACGAATCTGAAACGGTTAATATCACTGTTAATTCCGAAGGATACGAAGCGGGTGTTTATAACATACTGATCTCAATTGAACTCTCTGAACCTCAAGAAGAGCGTGATGACTTGGAGCAATCGTTAATCGAAATATCAGCAGTTGTTACAATCGGTGATCCAACTTTCAACCTGACCGGCGTAGTAACCGCAGCTGCCAATGATGCTCCCATCGAAGGCGCTGCCGTTTCACTTGATAACTACCATATCATAAGCTTTACAGACGAAGAAGGAGCTTATATAATAGAAAGCCTTCCTGCCGGTGAATATATGATTACTATTTTAGCAACGGACTTCTTAACTGCTAATAGAGAGGTGAGTATCGAGGATGAAGATGTAGAATTGAATGAAGCGCTTCTTTACGCTGAATTTACACCGAGTCGTGATGATTTCTTTATGGTGCTCGAAGATGACATGGATTATGAAATTGAATTCCAGGTCACAAATACAGGCAACGGACCTCTTCGTTGGTCGGTTGAACGTAATATTCCCGCTGTTCAGGATATTGTTATATGGGAAGTTCGCAGCAATGTTAACGCTCAGGAGATTGTCGAGGATGAAATGCTGAATGGTGTAGTTTGTACCTGGAATAGATTCTACGTTTCCGGCGGTAATAATGGTGATGATGTCAGTAAAATATACATCCTGAACAACGATTTTGAACAGGTGGGAGAATTCGATCAGTTTACTGAAGATCGCTACGGAATGCGTGACCTGGCTTATGATGGTGATTTAATCTGGGGAGCAGTCGAAGGATCATTTTACGGATTTACAGAGGAAGGTGATCTTGAGGTTTGGATTGAAGCGGAAGCCGATGTTGAAGGACGCTGCATTGCCTGGGATCCTGATAGTGAACTGCTCTGGACATCGGATATCTCAACTGATATATATGGTATAAACCGTAACGGTGAATTGATCAGAACCATCGAAAACGATGATTTACGCATATATGGATTGGGATATTGGGAGGATGATCCGGATGACTATAATTTGTACGTATTCTGTCGTGGACCCGATAACATAGGAATCTCAGTATATAAGGTCAACCTTGATAACGGTGATTACATGGAGGTGACCTACCTTGACACCGGAGAAAGTCGCCCTGGTGGTATGTATATCTGTAATCATCTTGACAATTACAGTTGGGTTCTTGTTGGATTAGTTCAGAATCCCGATGAGCTTACGATCTGGCAACTTGGCACAAATTATGGATGGTTCAGGATAGCGCCCGAAGAAGGTGTGATAGAGCCTGATGAAAGCGAGGATTTTGTTCTTACCTTTGACTCCACAGATCTATTTGTGGAATGTGTTTTCGTGGGTGAGCTGATCTTTACTCATGACGGGATCGGGGGTAAGACTATTCTGGATGTCGAGCTATATGTAGTTGATAATCCTTGTTGTAATACTCGGGATATTGAGCTTCTCATAGGTTGGAACACGGTATCTACTAATATTCAACCAGACGATCATTATAATATAGAAGGCTTATTGTCTGCCCTTGTTAGAAACCACCAATTGATTATGATGAAGAATGATGCTGGTAATTTCTACCGTCCGGAGAATAATTATAATGATATTAGCGGTTGGTTTTGTCATGAAGGCTACCAGATGCTAATGTCAGAAGCTGCAACGTTGACATTAGAGGGTGAATCAGTACTTAAGACTGACCCGATTGATTTGAATGAAGGCTGGCAGTTGGTTAGTTATTATCCTCGTTATGAGATTGAAGCGACTGATGCGCTTGTAAGCATAGCTGATAATCTTATTATTGCCAAGGATGGATATGGCAATTTCTATCTGCCTGAGTGGGATGGCTTCTGTAATATGGGCAATATGCGTGCAGGGCAGGGTTATTTCATCAATGTTGATGAAGATTGCAGGCTCGTTTATGTAACTGAAGAAGAAGAAGAGCAATCCCCCTTTAATTCCCCCTTTACAAAAGGGGGAGCGGCTTCTGGTATTTTTCAGTCGGTATATGACCACCCTGGTAATCTTCCTGTTCATCATGTGACAGATAATAATATGAGTCTCCTGGTTACTTGTGATGGTTCACTTGAGGGTGAAATTGGAGTCTATGCAACAGGCGAGCTTGTTGGTTCAGGTATTCTTCAAGACGGAGTCTGCGGTATCGCAGTCTGGGGTGATGGTATATCTACAGAAAAAGTCGATGGCGCAATCCCAGGTGAAGCTTTGGAAATTAAAATATTAACTGACAACGGAATTCAGGACGCAGCATATTCGATTCTTACTGGTGAGTTGACTTATGAAACCAATGAACTCGCTGTAATCCGTTTAGATGGTTCGATTGAGGTTCCAATGGAGTTTGGAATAGTATCTGTCTATCCGAATCCTTTCAACTCTCAGATGAGAGTCTCTTACAACCTGTTGGAAACCGGGATTGTTGATCTGGCAGTCTATGACATATCGGGACGTCGTGTTGCGGATTTATCATCCGGCAGGCAGGTTTCCGGTGTTCACACTGTCATGTTTGACGGTAAAGACATGCCAAGCGGTGTTTACATGCTGTGTTTGCAGTCGGTCGGGCAAAATTCAATAAAGAAAGTTATGTTGATCCGGTAAGATAACAGGCAAAAGTCAGTCAAAAGAGTTAGATAAATTTAGGAAAACACTTGTAAGTGATGAGTCTTTTTATTAATATACGTGATGGGAATTTTCCAATCATCCAGATTAATTTAACACATAAACTAAATGTTGTCCACTTATACTGTACAGTCACCTGTCAGGATTTATAATGGGGAGTAATATCAAAATCAACAGGATGAAATACGATTTAGCCCTCTGGGTGTTATTCGGACTTTGCCTGATTTTCTGGATATATGACTCTCTTGTCCATATTTTCACCTTCCATGAAGGAAACATTCTAACACAACTGTTTACAGATGGAAAGATAGAATCCTGGATTTACATCTTTGTCGCATGCATTATTTTTTCCCTTGGTATATTTGTCCAGATTACTATAGGCAAACTTAAGAAAGCTGAGGAAGAACTGCGTGAGAGCGAGAAAAAATTCCGCGAAATGGCTGACCTGCTTCCACAACCTTTATTCGAAATAGATATTAACGGCAAGCTAACTTACTTTAGTCGCAGTGGACTTAAACTTACCGGATATACAGATGAAGACTTTACCAGGGGCGTAAATATTTACAACCTGATAACTCCTGATGAGAAAGAAAAACTAAGACTGAATATCAGTCGGGCTTACGGAGGAGAACAGGTTAACGGGTCAGAATATACATTGGTAAAGAAAGATGGTAGTATTTTTCAGGTAATAATGTATTCAACACCGGTTATCCATGACAAGGCAATATGCGGTTTACGCGGTGTAATTATTGATATTACAGATCGGAAGAAATTTATCGATGAACTGAAACGCTCAAAAGATGAAACCGACAAAATTAACCTTGAACTTGAAAAAGCCGTCAAACATGCTAACCAAATGGCGTACCAAGCTGATGTCGCCAGTCAGACTAAATCGGAATTTCTTGCAAATATGAGCCATGAAATCCGTACACCGATGAACGGTATTATTGGTATGACAGGGCTTATACTTGATACCGATCTGGATCCGGAACAAAAAGATTACGCCAGAACAATTCTGAACAGCGCCGATTCATTGCTTACTATCATTAACGATATTCTAGATTTCTCCAAAATCGAGTCAGGCAAGCTTGATATTGAAACTATAGACTTTAATTTTCGGCTCACTGTTGAGGATATATGTGATGTTATGTCTATCCGCGCACATGAAAAGAACGTCGAAATCATTAACGAAATAGAACCGAATGTACCATCTTTACTTAAAGGAGATCCCGGCAGGCTCAGACAGATAATGATCAACCTGATTGGCAATGCCATCAAGTTTACAGCAGTTGGTGAAGTAGCGCTCGCCGCAAGCTTGATAGAGGAGGATGATAATAAATGCTTCATAAGGGTAGCCATACGTGATACGGGCATTGGAATTCCACATGATAAAATCGACACAATTTTCGAGTCATTTACACAAGCTGATGCATCCACAACCAGAAAATATGGAGGTACGGGACTTGGATTGTCAATTACCAAAAGACTGGTTGAATTAATGCACGGGAAAATTGGTGTCATTAGTGAAGTAGAGAAAGGCTCGACATTCTGGTTTGAGATTCCATTTGAAAAGCAGAAAATTAATACCAAAACAGTAAGGAAATTCGCCGAGGATATCCGCGGCAAAAAAGTATTGATCGTTGATGATAATGAGACCAATAGGCGCGTTTTACGGGGTATGCTTGAATCATGGGATTGCAGGTACGATGAAGCCGTCGATGGTTCCAGTGCAATAGATAAACTAAGACAGGCAAAAGAAGACGGTGATCCTTTCGATGTTTCCGTAATTGACATGATCATGCCGGGGATGGATGGTGAAATGCTCGGTAGAAGAATAAAAGAAACCGATGAAATAAGGAATACATCTTTAATTCTTCTATCCTCTTTTCAAAAACGTGGTGACGCCAACAGGCTTGTAAAAATCGGATTTTCCGGATACTTAAGCAAACCTATCAAGCAAAGCCAGTTCTATGATTGCCTTGCTCTGGTATTCAGCGATCACGGTGAGGTTGCTGAGGAAATGCCAAAAGAGCTGATTACACGGCATACAATTGCCGAGAGCAGACGTCATAGTCTCAACATTCTGGTTACTGATGATAATCTTACAAATCAAAAAGTCGCCATGAAAGTGCTTGAGAAACTTGGATATCGAGCCGATGTCGCTTCGAACGGTCGGGAAGCCGTGGATATTCTTTCTGAGAAAAAATACACGATGGTTTTAATGGACGTTCAGATGCCTGAGATGGATGGTTTGGAAGCGACGAAATTTATCAGGGACGAAAAATCATCGGTACTTAATCACAACATCCCTATAATTGCTATGACCGCCCATGTGATGAAAGGCGACAAAGAGAAATGTCTCGAAGTCGGCATGAATGATTATATTTCCAAACCCATCCAACCTAAGAAATTGATGGAAGTTATCGAAAGGTGGAGCGATGATAAAGACAAACCATATGGTGAAGAAGTAATAGATGAGAGTTCTTTCGATAAATTTGAATTGTTTAATATAGAGGATATCCTCAATCGATTGGGTGATGATGAGGAAATATTAGTTGAAATCCTTGAGGTTTTTATTGAAGACATCCCAAAGCAGATTGAAATTGTTAGAGAGGCTTTAATACAACAAGATTCTGAACAAATTCGTAGTCAGGCGCACACATTAAAAAGCGCCTGTGGTAATGTAGGAGCTCAATCGTTGCAAGAATTATCGCGTATGCTTGAAGAAGCCGGTAAAAAGAATAATCTACCAAAATCTAAGAGCATTTTTGAGAATATCGAGGCAGAATTCAGCAAATTAAACATCTTTCTGATAGAGCAAGGTTTAATTGTTGATCAACCGAAATGAGGAGAGATGAAATTTGAGAGCGCTCGTCGTAGAGGATGACGTAACCAGCAGGAAATTGATGGGGAGTTTTATTTCTAAATTTGGAGATTGTGATAGCGTCGAGGATGGTATCGAAGCAATTGTCTCATACAGAATGGCAATTTGTCAGAACAAACCTTATGATATAATCTGTCTGGATTTGAATCTACCTGATGTTGATGGAATGACCGTATTAAAAAAAATTCGGTGGTATGAAAAAAATAATGATGTCAATGAGTCCGAAAGAACTAAAATAATTGTCACAACATCTACCTCTGAAATTGAAATTGTGAAGAAAGCTGCAGTATTGGGTTGTGACGGTTATTTACTTAAGCCCGTTGATCGGCTTAAACTTATTGAGCACCTGCGTTCGTTTGGTTTATTAACGGAAAAAAATACAAACTTTTAGTGGTAAGAAAATGAATAATCCTGCTTTCAAAATTCTGGTCGCTGAAGATGACGCTACTACTCAGTTATTGATAGGATCTATCCTTAGTAAATGGAATTATGAAGTAGTTTACGCCTCGGATGGGGATGAAGCCTGGAAAATTCTCACTTCAACCGATCCTCCAAGATTACTCTTACTCGATTGGGAAATGCCGGGTATAAAGGGAATAGAAATTTGCAGAAGAATACGCAAAAGCCCGGAAAGTGATTCTTCATATATAATATTGCTAACAGTACACGATAAAAAAGAAGATGTAGTCCGGGGGCTCGATGCAGGCGCTAATGATTATATCTCAAAACCTTTTGATAATAACGAACTTCGAGCCAGAATCCATGTAGGACACAGATTTATTGAGTTACAGGCGTCTCTGGCACAGAAGATAACTGAATTACAAAATGCTATCGAGCATATCCAGACTCTGCAGGGCATCATACCAATTTGTATGCATTGTCATAAAATTCGCGACGATAAGGATGACTGGAAGAAACTTGAAGAGTACGTGGAAAACCACTCGGAAGCAAGATTCAGCCACGGGCTTTGCCCGGAATGTTACGAAAAACACTATCCGGCATTTGCTAAGCAGAGTAAATTAGAAAAACAGCAAAAGCAATTATTACAACATCAACCTCAGAAAGCGAAGTTGTGAAGAGAGCTGTATGCTGGGTTGTAACGATTATTTACTTAAGCCTGTTGACAGGCTTAAACTTATCGAGCATTTACGTTCGTTTGGTTTAATAACTTAAAACAATACAAACTTTTAGTGATTAAAAAATGAAAAGTCCGACTTTCAAAATTCTGGTCGCAGAAGACGACACTACTACTCAGTTGGTGATAGGATCTATCCTTAGTAAATGGAATTATAAGGTAGTTAATGCGTCAGATGGGGATGAAGCATGGGAAATTATCAATTCCGAAGATCCACCAAAATTACTACTGCTTGATTGGGAAATGCCTGGTATGAAGGGAATAGAGATTTGCAGAAAATTACGCAACTATACGGAAAACGATTCTTTATACATAATTTTACTCACAGTACACGATAAAAAAGAAGATGTAGTACTGGGACTCGATACAGGCGCTAATGATTATATTCCAAAACCCTTTGATAATAACGAACTTCGAGCCAGAATCCATGTAGGACACAGGTTTATTGAGTTACAGGAGTCGCTGGCACAAAAGATAACAGAATTGCAAAATGCTGTCGAACATATCCAGACTCTACAGGGAATCATACCAATTTGTATGCATTGTCATAAAATTCGCGACGATAAGGATGATTGGAAGAAACTTGAAGAGTACGTGGAAAACCACTCGGAAGCAAGATTCAGTCATGGACTTTGCCCAGAATGTTATAAAAAACACTATCCGGTATATGCCAAAAAAAAGTAGAATAAAAAATCAGCAGAAATAATTCTCAAAGATAAGTGTTATATTTAACCATTATCTAAACTAATTCAGTAAAGATTATTTTTCATTTGGCTCTGTTCAAGTGATCCAATGTTAACAGGGACAATGAAATCGCAAAACCCCAAAATATCGGCTGCGTGTTTAATGGGAAAGGCAGAGTCACAATTGACGCCTGAAGAATGAATAAAGAACCAACAACCATCGGAACGATAATTAAATTCAGCGACGCCCATCTGGGATGGAATTTTAATTTTTCATTATAACTTAATGCTAAGGGAAGTAGTAATCCCGGTGTACCAAGCGAGCCAAGTTTGTGCCATATTTCCACTACAGATTCACTGTACAATGCAATACCAATTGCCAGCAATCCGGAAAATATCAAACCCCATTTACTGATACTGACTTCACTGAAACGATTTCTGACAGATCGTATTCTCCAAAAGACGTCTCTGCCGAGCGTTGAGGCTGCAAGGAAACTATAGCTGTCAATGGTTGACTGAATAGTTGTCGCAAGCCCGATCAGGAAAATGCCTTTTAAACCGGGAGGAAGTATCTGATCTGCTAAGCGCGGGAATGCTTCAACTGCGTTAATATTGCTGTCTAACAGAGCGCGGCTGTAAAGCCCAACAGTAGTTGTCATTGCATCAAAAACAAACCAGAAGATGATGGAAATCAGAAAACCACGTCTGGCAACCTTAGGAGTCCGTGCGGCATAAGCCCTTTGATAGAAAGCAGGCTCAACGAGGGCGGCAAGCGCTATGAAATACCAACTGAATATATATCCCGCTGTATTTCCGCCATGCCACTGGAAATGACCTGCCGGGATGCGCTCTTTGAGGAAGGCAATACCGCCATAATCTGAAAAGAGGATTACAACCATCACTGCAAACGAGAGGTACATCAAAGCAAACTGCACCCAGTCGGTCTTGACAACGGCTCTGAAACCACCAATCAGGACATAGCAGCTTGAAAAAACGGCAGCCACCGTCACTCCAACCCATAACTGCCAGCCGAACAGCAGTTTGAGCAACACTCCCAACATCAGCACATAAACAGCAGGAACTGTCATTACAAAAACATAAATAGCGCCACCAACCGCTACGCCATCTCCGTAAGCTCCTCTTAGCTGATCGGGAATACTGAGCAGCCTTGATTTACGAGCCTTTTCGGCAAGTAATAACGCAAACAGCAAAGCAGCAAGGTAATAGGGGATTCCAAAAACCAGCCAGTTCGATAAACCATATTTGAAACTGTATTCACCGACGCCAAGTATGCCACCGTACCAGGTTGAGACAGTTGTTGCTACAAACGCGGGAAGCGTCAGTCTGCGGCTGCCGACGATGTAATCCTCAACATCAGTGGTGCCTTTTCGACTGACTTTAATAGTAATAATCAACAGAAAGATCAGGTAGGCTGCTACCATAATCCAATCTATCAGCGCGAGAGTCATTTTATCTCAAGTCCATTCTTAATGCTACATCCTTTGTGAAAACTCGCTTGCGTGTCATTAGAACGGCAATTATGCTTCCTGCTGCTGTTGCGGCTACCAGCATGTACATGACGATAATCTGGTAAAGAACCGCATCCCGCGGATCTGCTCCGGCGAGCAACTGTCCGGTCATCATCCCCGGCAGAGACACCACTCCGACTATGTTCATCGCGTTTATCGAAGGCATCATACCTATTCTTATAGCATCTCTGACAACATGTTGTACGGCTTCATTAGCAGATGCTCCGAGTGTTAGACGCGCTTCGATAGCGGAGCGATTCTCAACGCATCCATTTATAAAGCGGTCGAGCGCCAGTGATATTCCAACCAGTGAGTTTCCGAGTATCATCCCCATAATCGGAATGAATACTCGCGGCGTCCACCAGGGATCGGCGCCTATCACGATGCCGGTTACAGTTACAGCAACTACAAACGATGATAAAGTCATGGCGAGTATTGCATCCAGTCCACTGCCTGATAAGCGGTTTTTCAATCGAGCGACAGCCTCGCGACCCGCAAAGAGAACCATGACTGCCGTCAGCAGCAACACCCAGACAATGGATTTCAACCCAAACACAAAGCCGATGGCGATTCCGGCAAGTCCGAGCTGAACTGCGGTGCGCAGCATACCGATTGCGAGAGCTTTCTCAATCCGCAAGCGCAGGACAAAGGATGCTATTCCTGCCAGCAGAATAAACCCGGCAGCAAGCGATGTATTGAATATGTTTAGGTGGATGTATTCGTTCATAAGGCGCTTTCAGTAAGCATCAATATATAACAGGGTTGTGGGTTTTGCAATCGGAGTAGGATAAGAGGAAGAATTTATTAAAACCACGAGGAAAGAATATATCAGTTAAGAATTGATGTTATTGCAGATAATACACCTGAAAATGCAAACAAATTCTTATATACTTGCAGATTATCAGATTTAGCTTGTATATTATCAATGGTCTGGTTAACACCGATTAGAACAAAGGATAGTTATTAACTGTGAATGGTAGGTTTCTCAATGTAGCAAATAAGGGTATAATCGTAATGAGTCGTCACGCAGAAACGCGCAGACTCAAGCGGAGAGTTCCACTCGATGTGATACACCGCATTGTTTCTGATTTTGACGTCATTGAGAAGTACACAGATTCTTATCCTTTACCTGCAATGTTGCTGTTTGGTTTGTGGGATAACACTCCGTTGCACATTGTCGCTGGATTTGATATAGAGTGTGAAATAGTATATATCATAACAGTTTATATCCCAGATTTGGAACATTTTGAGTCAGACTTAAGAACAAGAAGGAGTAACTGATATGCGAGATAGAGAATTTCCTGAGAACGCAAAGTGCCCGTTTTGTGGAGGAAGAATTACTCCCGGTACAACAACCTTTTCTGCGGATCTGGATACAGGAGTTATAATTGTGCGCGATGTACCGGCTCAAATCTGCTGTCAATGCGGAGAAGAATGGTTTACAAGTGATGTTTCTCAAAGACTTGATGAGCTTGCTGAAGATATGCGTATCAAGGGATCGGAGGTTGAGATACTTTCGTATAAATCCACATCTGTGAAATCGGTAAAGGTGTAAGGAGGAATCTACAATTCTAACATATTCACAGCAGATGCAACAGATAAAGCAGATTATAATGGTGCCGTTACAACAATATCTGCTCAATCTGTTTTATCTGCTGTGCAATAAACCGCTGTGAATTACATTAACTAATCTGCATCGCGGACGAGGCGGAAACCGCGTGCACTATGTGGTTCATCAGGATTATCCCGCCAGCGTCCAGCAGATCGAAGACGTTTGGTAACATTATCGCTTTGTCCACCGCGCTGTATGCGCATTTGGCCACCACCATCAATCCAAGCACTTCCATTATCTGGTGCACCTTCGTAATTTTCATGGTACCAGTCCTCACAGTACTCCCAGACGTTTCCGCTCATATCGTGCAAACCTAAACTATTCGGCAGCTTTTCGCCAACTTCATGTGTTCGGGCATCAGCATTTTCGTGATACCAAGCGTATTCATCTATTTGACTGGTATCAGGATCATCACCCCAATAAAATCTTGTATCTGTTCCAGCACGACAGGCATACTCCCACTCTGCTTCGGAGGGAAGACGGAATTCATTATTTAAAGTTGCCTCAAATTCTTGAACCTCATTCCATGTCATATTCTCAACAGGTAAATTATCACCTCTATTATTTGATGGATTTGATTCCATCACTGCTTCCCATTGAGCCTGAGTTAATTCATATTTCCCCATCCAGAATCCATTTTCAAAAACAACTCTATGGCGTGGGTACTCCTCTTCCTCTGCTTCTTGTTCTTCCTCCTGAGCTCCCATCATGAATTCTCCAGCAGGTATCCAAACCATTGTGATATAGACACTATCTGCCAAGGCAAACACAGCGGAGTCACCAGCTTCCGGTCCGCCCGAAAAAGTAATACTATCGACATCCGCCAGATCGAATGAAGTCACTCCATTGGCTGTATGGACGTTCATGTCCCTTGCGGTTACCAGATATGTGCCTGCAAGCAGCAGAACTATAAAAACAGCTATTGCTGATTTACGCATTTTTAATCTCCTAAGAGTTTTGATTAATATTAACGCTACTTGAGCAGCAGCATTTTTCTTGTCTGTGAGCCGTTGTCAACCGACAAGTGGTAGAAATATAGTCCGGCTGTGACCGTCTGCCCGGAGTTATTGTTACCCTTCCATTCAACGGTATAGGCTCCGCTGGTCTGTCTTTCGGATACAAGCGACTTTATCAGTCTGCCGTTAATATCAAAGACTGTTAACGAGACCATCCCAGCATCTTCCAACTGATAAGAAATGGTTGTCGATGGATTGAACGGATTAGGATAAGCGTCGTGCAGGATGAATGTTTCAGGTATGCTTTCAAAGTTAGTCGGTTCTGCAACGTGCTCCGGTGGTGCATCGGGATTGTAGGTGATCTTCGAAATCTCGTCTAAGGGATACTCGGTTTCTTGATCCAGATGATGGACGACCAGACCGTCATTATCACTGAAGTCTATCAGCGAGACATCCTCAATGTTGTATGAAACATATCCACCTTCCGTGTCATGGATCAGGATCACTTCTTCAGCATTCAAAGCTGGAAATGACAATACAATCCCAGTGAATAGGATAATTAGGAATCTCAATGAGTTTCCTCCGCTTGTTATATTAAATTAATTGGTACTCGGTAAGCTGTAATACCAAGGATTCATTGGAGTATAAGTAAAGACAGATCTAATGTCAATGGAATTGTAGTTGTTTTTAATAATCAATTGATTTTAGTTATTCCGTCTGGCGAGAACGTCTGGAGGCACTTTTGTACTACTGTTTAAGTGCAAGCTGTGTTAAGCTGCAAAACAAACATGGCGGGACAAGCCCGCCATGTCATGTACTAATTAATTCTTAACTCGTTGAAGCGCATACTCCAATATATTCTACGGCAGTATCAAACTCTTTCCAACCAGATTTTGATATCGACCCGCAAGCGTATTTTCATCAACAAAGGAACGCTGCTCGGAGTGACAGATAGCGCATTGTGCGAGATCAGGTCTGCTTACATCATCCGCTTTTAATCTGTGGCAGTCAACACATAGAGTGTGCATTGCATCCGTGTAAGAAAGCGCTTCATATTGCTCAACCTTAATAGTAGCGCCTGAAGGGAAAAGATCGCTATGGCAGACGTCACACTTTTTGGCGTTATCAGCCGATTTAGGTCCGCCTTTAGCGTGGCAGTCTCTGCATGCAAGGTTTGCTCCCTGTGGCGATGAATGCCATTCGTGCTTCATTGCGTCGGTCTTAGAATACATATCGGCATGACAGGCGTAGCAGCCGCTGTTCTGATCGCGCGGCAGGTTCATGTGATGACACAACGCGCAGGATGTATTGACATCGACTGAAACCGTTTCCACACCTTCAACCGTATCAATGCTTGTTTCGCCAAGTATCTTCATGTGATAGGCATGCTTGAAAGCGACTCCGAAACCGTCTGTGTTTCCATCCACCCAGAGCGTGTCACTGCCGCGGGATCGCTGAACCGGACTTGGATCAACTCCTTTGCTCTTCGCAACATCATGCGTTACGAGAGCAAATCCTATAGCTGTGGCAAGTACAAATGCGAGTGAATATCTTGTACGGGCTGCTATCACCGGATCTCCGAGCCAGGTCTGGAATACCGGCGTAAATTCCGGCAGCGTCTGAGGTTCAGCCTGCGGATCGGCAGGTCTTTTCTCCCAGATTTTGAAGCGCTCAACCATAAACAGGAATACGAGAGCGGCAAGAGACACAACTCCGGCTGAGATTACAATTTCCGTCCACATCGGGAGATAGACTCCGCTTCCGGTGCGGTCAATATGCGTCAAGCCTCCAACGTCGATACGGTTCAACACAACCCCCGTCACGCCCATGATAGCGTATGTCCATTGTCCGCCGAGCGAGTTTCTGACCTTCGGGATTGACAACATAATAATCGGAATGATCGCCATTATCAGAAGCTCAAACCAGAACAGCTTAACCTGCCATTCTGACCCGTTAAGGAGACCGAGTTGACCGCGCGCTGCAAGATCGCCAAATCTGACCACGAGGTACAGTATAAAAACCCAACGGGCTGCATTGCCGAGTTGACCGAGCAGAGCCGTTTCCGGTTTACGCTTGTAAAGCCAGGCTGTAAAATTGCTCTCGAAGGTCACCATCATTAAGCCCAAACCGATAGCGGATATAAAGAATAATATCGGCAGGATTGATGTGTACCAGAGCGGGTGCACACGGTACGGCATGATCAAAAACAGCGAGCCAAGCGAAGATTGATGCAGCGTGGATAAGGCAATTCCAATTATAACCAACGGCAGGCGGAACTTGACGAGAAAGTTTCTGATAGCGCCGAGACGCGGAAACTCTTCGAGAGGAACAGGTATGAATTCAAGTGCTAACACAGCGAGATAAAGCATCACGCACCAACCGACTTCAAACAATGGTGAATGCGGATTCCAGTATATGATCATGTGCCAGATGTTCCACGGCAGACCGAGATCGAACAGCAGCCCAACCGCAACGGCAATATAGCCGAGAAAAGCCGTTAATACAGCCGGTCGGGTAATTTCATGGAATTTATCTAATTTAAAGATATATACTGATGCTGTAATAACAAAACCACCGGCTGCGAGAGCAACGCCGCTCATAACGTCAAATCCGATCCAAAGTCCCCAGGGTGTTGCATCGGTGAGATTAGTGGCTGGTCCCAGTCCGAAGATGTAACGCGCAGCTCCTGCAGCAGCAGCAAAACCGGTTATCATCCATAAAATCAACTTAAAGTTGCGTACTCTATTCATCTTTAGTCTCCTCAGAAGCATCTGTTAACTCTTTCGGAGGTTGTTTATTTTCGTTTCTTCTGCCGATTATCCATTGTAATCCTGCCATCAGACCTCCCATACCGACAAATGCGAAAGGCACGGCGTGCATGGCGGTTGAGGTTCTAGTTGGTACAGGACGCTCTCCGAGAGGTTGTCCGTAGGTCAGGAATGATAAGTCAATATCTGAAATATACAGCACCGACGTCCCACCAACTTCATGTTCACCCCAGACCTTATCTATATAACGTTCCGGATTTGCCTTAATGCGTCTGTGAGCTTCTTTAATAAGTTCATCCCTGTCACCGAATATAGTGGCTTTTGTGGGACATACTTCCGTGCAAGCCGGCTGCTGATTCTTCTGCAGACGGGTCTCGTAACAAAGGATGCACTTGCGGACATAGGGCACCTGCTGATCCCAGTCGTAGCGGGGAATTCCGTATGGACAAGCCATCATGCAGTAACGGCAGCCCATACATACATGTCCATCATAAATAACTGCCCCTGAGTCTGTTTTCGTTAAAGCTCCAACCGGACAAACCGAAACACAAGCAGGTTCGAGACAATGACGACATTGCTTGCGAACGTGCCGATCACCGGGTTTATCAACAATTGAAGTCCAATTCAATCCAGACAGACCATCATCAAGGTTCCAGCGATGTGGTATATCGTCATCAAGTTTGTTAATCTGTTTACAGGCTATTACGCATTCGCGGCAGCCAATACATAAGGTTGTATCAGTGAGAATACCTTTCATTATTTCTTATCCTCCTGCTCTTGGCTGGTTTCAGCTTCTGTTACTATCCCAATACGAGGATTATCAAACCAGGTTGGTTTATTACCGTATCCAAGTGTTGCAATGATTTTGTCTCCGGCTCCCTTGGGAAACTTCCAACCGACTCCTGTTACAAATTGTGAAAACGGCATCAATACGCAGTGAGCGATCTTTG
Source organism: bacterium (assembly GCA_021734165.1). Classification (GTDB taxonomy): domain Bacteria; phylum Electryoneota; class AABM5-125-24; order Hatepunaeales; family Hatepunaeaceae; genus JAIPJL01. The sequence goes on from JAIPJL010000027.1 coordinate 19,824, forward strand.
TAAACGGAACCATTATCATAATCAGGTTGCCGACGTAAACGTGGAAAAACATCATTACCTGATAACCGGTTGCGGAAATGCTGCTATTTACACAGATATAACCGGTAATGAAAGGAATAACTAACAACAGAGGTATTACGAAATCCTGAGTGCGGCTTATAAAGCGTGAGTTTTTATTTAGCACACGCATCAGGAAAAGCAGCGGAGCGGTTATTATCACTAACAATGTCAGATAGTCTGCGAGTGATTGTGAAATATGAAACCAACCGAATCCAACCGAATTTTTCCACAATAAAACGTGAGCCGCAAGGAAAAGCGGAACCAGTATCAAGCCGATGTGAAATAAAACCGAAATGACGCTGTAAACCGGTCTCTTTCGCCAAATGTTAAATATCGGAATTAACCAGGAAAAGGTCTTTTTCCAGAGATCGCCCCAAGGGACGATTTTGTCGGCGGAACGGTTGTACGCCTCTATCATGCCGATGATCTGTAGGATAATAATCCGTAATGATCCTAACACCATCAATGTAAAGGAAATTCGGAAGAGTGGACCGCGACCGAATTCAAGCCAGGCTTCCAATCGATACCTCCTGTATAAGTTTCAGATAAGCCCTGAAAGGGCGCAACGTGTCAGCATAGGGTAACACCCTATGTAGAAATTCAGTTTATTGTTATTCTGTCAGACGAGGAAGTCCAACAGCACACTTAACGTCACATTAAAATCAAAATTCACTGCACCAGTAGGACAAGTATTCCTGCTGGTCAGTGAAAATAAACCTTATTTACTGATCATATTATTAGCTTCAAACAAGTATGTTTATCCTACTGAACTTTAGTCAAAAATAATCGCTTTATAGATCAGATCGTGTAATCCGACGAGTTCAGCATCCAGTTTATGATAGTCAATTATCTCTCTGATCTGCTTCTTGCAGTTAGCACAAGGAGCAATTACGTAATGCGCTCCCGTATCTACAATCTGTTTTGCTTTATACTTCCCGCCGATTTCCATGCGGTAAGGCATAATCTCATCAATAGAGACTGTCCCGCCACCACCACCGCAACATACTCCCTGACGGCCATTCGGTGTCATTTCTACGAAATCTTTGCAGAAAGCTCTTATCAGTTCGCGAGGCTGCTGTACGATCCAACCCGGTCTGGCAATATTACAAGGATCATGATAAGTGACTCTTTCTTTAATGACATTCGGATCGAGCTTTAACTTACCGGCTTTCAACATATCATACGCATATTCCATACAATTAATAATCGGCAAAGCATCTTTGCCTCCACAGAATGCAGGATAGAAGTACTTCGCAGAGCGTGAAGCATGTCCACATTCTCCTATCATAATCTTCTTAACTTTCAGTCTCTCTGCTTCCGCAAGTATCTTCTGAACCGCTTTTTCAAGTACATGATCACTATAGAATAAACCATAATTAATACCGTCAAAATATCCTGTTCCTATCGTCCATGAACCGCCTGTTGCAGTCATGACAGCCGCATTACCCATTAAGGTTTCAGCCTCCATAAGGAAATCAGAAACAGCCGGTACAAAGAGGTATTCAGCGCCTTCAACATTAATAGGAAACTTAATTTTCACACCCTTTTCCTCTTCCATATCTTCTTCAAGGAACTCGAGTGTATCGAGCAACGCCGGAACTGGAATTGCCGATGTATTTCCGGAGTCACCGATGAGTTGTTCACGGGTGCTTACAACCAAAGCCCTTGGAGCAATACCAATCTCAGATAATACATACCGGGCAAGGTGTGTTACTAGTCCATGATCAATACCCATCGGACATTCATTAACACATCTACGGCAGGCGGTGCAGTTCCAAACTGATGCTGCCAACTCCTGAAGATGTTCGTCAGTTAATCCTGGATCTCCGAATAAGCGTCCGCTCATCTGACCTGCAACTGTAAAATGACGCCGGTAAATGGATAGCAGCAGCTCACTACGATAGCAGGGTATATCGTGTTCATCACCCGTTACTTCGTAAATCTGGCAGTTTGTAGTGCACCTTGAACATTTAGCGCTAATGCGAATATAGTGATCAAGCACGAATTTATAATTACTGTGCTTGAGAATTGCAGCGAACGCTTCAAGGAATGCGCGAGTACGACCCTCTACTTTGAAGTCTTCAACGTGATACCTGACAGGTAACTTCTGTTTAGCAGTTACTTCAGGTTTTCTAGCTGATTTTAGAGCTTTCTTAAGACCTTCTTCGGTAATTTTCAGTTCCATCGAGTAATCCCTGACGGTTTATCTGTAGATGTGACGTATTAATTATTAATCTCACTAATATAATCAAAAAATAAATAACTTAAAATATTATTATCAAAAAAGTACTATTTTTCACAATCATTTATAAAAAGTGTATTTTATTGCATATTCTGATGTATTTTTACATTTAACAAACCTTTGAGATGCTGGTTATTAAAATCGTCAACTCAATTCTCAATTTCCATTACTAAATCTATATCTGAATCTCAAACTGAAAGACTGACAACGGTATCTTGCTTTTATACACTTCTGATATTACCTTTGTAGTTTTAGAAATCTTTTATATTTTACAGCATAACAATCAGACTATGGAGAGAATATGGCTAAGATAATGGCTACGAGACGGGCTGGGGATATCATGATTCCCATCGATAAATACCCGTATATCTATTTCACTGCAACTATACGCGATGCGGTTGAAAAGATACGTGAGTCAGAAATCATTGTTAAAGACTGTCAATCCCTGCCGCGAGCAGTATTGGTTATGGACAATGATCATCAGATTCTTGGCGTCGTAAGACGTCGCGGTATTTTCAGAGGATTAGAACCCAAGTTTCTAAAAACCATGTCAAGAAATCACCGTCGTCAGTTATTTGATCTTCAGATTGATCCCGGTCTTGCGGATCTGTCATCCGGAAGTTTTACCGAAGCTGTACATGAACAGGCTAACCATCCTGTTACTGAAATCATGAGTCACATTACTGATACAGTTAATTTCGAAGATAACCTTGCAAAAATCGTTTACCTCATGCTCACCAGAGATGTTGACTTACTGCCGGTGCTAAAAGACAGAAAAGTCGTTGGTGTTGTAAGGAGTGTTGACGCTTTCAATGAGATTGCTGAAATCTTACATAAAGACGTTTCATCTTGATGTGATTTTTCTCAATTGAACAATCAAGTTTATGCGGTCAAAGTTCAAAGACAGACGCAGGAAAATTCAAAATAATATGGAAGATACTTACCTCGCGCGTGGCGCCCAACATATAAATTGGAAGAGATTATTCTTCATTCTGTTAGGGATATCTCTCTTTGCAATAGTTTATTTTTCGCCAACATGGCCTGATGCAATTGACCCTAAAGGCAAACATTTTGCTTTGTCACGCGAAGGGAAAGCCGCGCTTGGATTGTTTTTATGGGCTGCAACCTGGTGGGTTTTCGAGGTTGTGCCGATTGGTATAACGAGTATTACTATCGGAGTAATCCAGGCGTTATTTCTGATTCGATCTGCCAAAATTGCCTTCACTGATTTCATGGATCCTTCGGTCTGGTTTATTATCGGATCCATTGTAATAGGCAAAGTATTTACCAAAACCGGTTTAACCAAAAGACTTGCCTACCGAATGCTCATACTGGTCGGTGAGAAAACCAGTATGATCTATCTTGGCAGTTTTATATTGACTGCGACTTTAACATTGATTATGGCGCATACTGCTGTTGCCGCCACGGTTTTTCCATTATTGATGGCTATCTATGGACTGTATGAACAGAGCACAAAACCCACTAAATTCGGCAAGGGTCTTTTTATAGGCATGGCTTTCGTCGCAGGCGCCGGTAGCATTATCACTTTGCTTGGCGCTGCGCGAGGAGCGGTTGCGATTGGCTTCTTCAGAGATATTACAGGTAGGGAGATATCCTTTTTTGAACTGACTTACTACATGTTTCCACTCGGCTGGATTATGACCTTCCTGCTCTGGGGTTATATTATGCTGATGTTCAAACCTGAGCGAAAGAGCATTCCCGGATTACGTGAAAGAGCAAGAATGTTGAATAAGGGTTTAGGGGGGATCACAACTAATGAGATTATCACGATAGTGGTAGTCTTAGCCACAGTAGCTATACTGGGACTTCGCTCTTTCATCCCAGCATTCGATATACTGAATAAAAGCGCTGTAATTCTCGTTTCAACAATTCTCTTCTTTGTGCTAAGGATACTTACTATTGATGATCTTGAGGAAATCCCCTGGAATATTGTACTGTTGTTTGGTGGAGCGATGAGTATAGGCTTTTGTCTCTGGCAAACCGGAGCGGCAAGCTGGCTCGCTATTGAATGGTTAGTGTTGCTGCAGAACGCAAGCTGGTTTGTTTTTGTAATGGGGATAGCATTCTTTGTGCTGATAATGACCAACTTTATTATGAACGTCGCGGCAATAGCTATCTCGCTGCCGGTGGCGTTAGTTATAGCGCCATATCTTGGCGTAGCGCCTGAAGTGGTTCTCTTTGCATCGCTTGCGGTAGCCGGTATGCCTTTTCTCTTGCTGGTAGGCGCCGCTCCCAACGCAATTGCTTACGAAAGCAAGCAGTTTTCAGCTGGAGAATTTTTCAAAGTGGGCATCCCGGCTAGCGTTCTGCTGATGATAATACTGGGAATATTCGTCAAATTCTTCTGGCCCGCAATGGGAATGCCGGTGCTGGTGCAGTAAAAAATTCAAGTTTCATCCCACAAAGGCGGGACGAAACCACTAACTTGTCTAATAATCTAAGGATCATCAACTAGCAGTAAATGGTAGAAATAAAAAAAAATATCCGCTCCTTACTTGGCGCAAAAAGCAAGCATAGCGACGTTACAGTTACGCCGGCTAACTGGTTAACTATGCTAAGATTAGCGTTAGTTCCTGCATTTATCTACTGCTTTCTCTTCAGCGGCAAATTGAGTCTTGAAATTACTTCCACCTTTATTTTTATCATTGCTGCAATAACCGACCTCATTGACGGAATATTAGCGCGTCGTCGCGGTGAAATTACGCCTTTCGGCAACTTCATGGATCCACTTGCTGATAAACTGCTCGTGCTCTCAGGTTTTTGGGTGATTTGGATCAGGGAGGATTTCAATGGATTTATTGTTCTGGCATTAGTCTGGATTATATTAATATCCATCAGGGAAATTGGTCTGACAATTATGCGTGTTCTGGCAATTAGCGGGGGTTCATCGCTTGTTACGAGTGGCTGGGGTAAATTGAAAACAACCGTACAACTAACCACATTGATCTTTACCCTCCTTGCCCTGAATGTCCGCGATATTCTCTTGCTATACCACATTGACACTCCAATATTCAAAGGCGTCGGATTTTTAATCCTGGTAAATATACTATTCTTCCTAAGCGCCATGAGTTCACTAATCTCCGGTGGTTTATATTTAAAGGGAGCGTTAACTAAAAAAGGCAATACAGATTGACAGCCAATCGTTCTACACCCGTTTTTGCAGCAATTGCAACACTGGGTCCCGTCGGAAAATTGCCTATAGCGCCCGGAACTTGGGGGAGTGGAGTAACATTATTGATCTGGTGGTTTGCATTAGCAGAATTATCGCCTGTTACTATGGCTATTTTAATTATTGTACTCGCAATCATAGCAATACCGGTTTCAGGATCTGCTGAAAAAATACTTGGCAGAGACGCCGGCTCAATAGTAATAGATGAAGTTGTAGGGCAGTTGATTGTGCTCTCTGTCTGTCAGAAATCAATATTGCAAGGACTATTGGCATTTTTCCTTTTTCGCTTGTTTGACGTCTGGAAACCTTTTCCTATAAATGCTTCCCAGAAGTTAAAGGGTGGATTGGGTGTTGTCATTGACGACGTGCTTGCCGGTATTTATTCAGCAATAGTAATTTTAATTATCAGAAGGTTCTGGCTTGGCTGAGTTAAAAATAGAATTAATATCTATCGGTGACGAGATACTGATCGGTCACACGCTCGACACCAACTCCAACTGGATTGCCAACAAACTCGCTTCCAATGGTTTACGGTTAAGATGGCTATCGGTCATTGGTGATAATGACAGCGACCTCAAACATCAACTTAAACGAGCCTGGAACAGAGCCGATATCATACTGCTGACCGGAGGACTTGGTCCGACGCATGATGATATTACCAGACCGGTGATTGCAAAGTTCTTTGAAGATGAGATCGTTACTAAACCTGAGATTCTTGCTGATTTACGTGAACGATTTGCCAAACGTGGGCTTGAAATGCCTGCAAACGCTGAAATCATGGCAGAGTTTCCTAAACGAGCTAAAGCGATCCGTAACAATCATGGCGCAGCTCCGGGGATTCAATACAACATCGGTGAACAAAAGCTTTTCGCAATGCCTGGTGTACCGCGCGAGATGAAAGGTATGTTTGATGATTTTATACTACCAATTATTACATCTCTTGGCGATTCTACGTACAAATTAAAACTGATCCAAACCGCCGGAACAGGCGAATCTCATCTTGAAGAACTAATCGGTTCGCTATCAGGAATTGAGCCAGTACAACTTGCCTTTCTGCCGAGCATTGATCATGGAGTTACCCTGAGAATCTCAATGGCTGCAAATGATATAGATTTAGTAGAAGAAAAACTTGATAACGCACTTAAATACATCAGTCAACGAATTGATAGATATATATACGCTTTTGGTGGTATTTCTCTTGAAGAGACTTTAATTGGAATATTACGTCAGAGAGGGATGAGACTTGCGTTAGCTGAATCCTGCACAGGCGGGCTTGTTGCGGATCGTATAGTATCCGTACCGGGCAGCTCCGATGTTTTCGACAGAGGATTTGTGACATATTCCAATGAATCCAAAATTGTAATGCTGGGCATCAATCCTGAGATAATAGAGAAGCATGGAGCGGTCAGTTCTGAGACTGCTCTCGCAATGGCTGAAAGCGCAAAAGATCACGCCGGAGTTGACATTGCCGCCAGCGTTACAGGTATTGCAGGTCCAACTGGAGGAAGTCCTGAAAAACCGGTCGGATTGGTTTATATTGCGGTTGCAGATAAAAACGGGAGTGACGTCAAACGTTTTCGTTTCACAGGCGACCGACAAGACAATCGCAGCCGATCAGCATTTTCAGTTCTCGTAAAGCTCTGGCAGCGGTTGAAATCCGAATGAATCAAACAGAAATAATCAGAGCTTTCATAGCAATTGATACTCCTGAATCAGCTAAATCAGCGATTAAGTTGATCCAGGATAAACTGAAGAATATCCGAGATGCTAAAGTTACCTGGGTGAAACCTCAAGGTGTGCATTTAACCTTGAAATTTCTCGGTGATATAAGGAAATCTCAAATACCGGAAATATCCGCCTGTTTAAGGAATTGCGCGAAAGCGGTTCCACCGTTTGAGTTAACTTCAACAACATGCGGGGCATTTCCGGGATTAAAAAGACCTCGCATTCTTTGGCTGGGCCTGGATGGTGGACAACAGTTGATTCAACTGCAGCTTGATATAAGAAAGAGTCTCGATCAATTGGGATTCGATCCCGATAACAAAGAATATCATCCGCATCTGACAGTTGGACGGGTTAGATCAATAGAATCAGATTCTCGTCTAACCAGCATTTACAAAGAAATAACCTTCCCACAGATCGTTTGGCAGGCGTTCGATGTAAGGTTGATGTCCAGTACTCTTAAACCCAGCGGTGCGGAATACGAAGTTATCGAAAGATACGAGTTTAAAACAAATTAATATAGAGGAACTAATGAAGAATACACTTTCCGACAAAACAAGGTCGCTTGAATTGGCGATGGCAGAGATTGAAAAACAATACGGACGAGGCAGTATAATGCGGCTTGGTGATGAAAGCATGCGCATCAAGGTCGATATAATTCCTACCGGCTCACTTGCGCTGGACTCAGCCTTGGGAGTAGGTGGAGTGCCTCGCGGCAGGGTAGTAGAGATATTCGGACCGGAATCATCCGGTAAGACAACCCTGGCGCTGCATATCATTGCCAATGCGCAGAAGCTCGGAGGCGTTGCTGCCTTTATTGACGCAGAACACGCACTCGATCCTTCTTATGCAGGCGTCTTGGGAGTTGATACAAAAAACCTGCTGATCTCGCAGCCTGATACCGGCGAACAGGCGCTCGATATTGCAGAAACACTCGTCCGATCAAGCGCAATTGACGTAATAGTAATTGATTCGGTTGCTGCATTGGTGCCCAAGGTTGAGATCGAAGGTGATATGGGTGATCAACAGGTTGGATTGCAGGCGCGCTTAATGTCGAGAGCGTTGCGTAAGTTGACCGGAACAGTTTCCAAATCGAATACCTGCTTCATTTTCATTAACCAGATACGCATGAAGATCGGGCAGACCTGGGGAAATCCCGAAACAACACCTGGTGGAATTGCCCTTAAGTTCCATTCAACGGTCAGAATGGACATCAGGAGAATTGGTGGACTGAAAGACGGTATGCAGGCAGTAGGAAACCGCACCAGAGTACGTGTTGTTAAGAATAAAGTTGCTCCACCGTTCAGGGATGTTGAGTTCGATATAATCTATGGCAAAGGTATTTCAAGCCTTGGTGAGATAGTTGATATCGGAACTGAACAAGGCTTGTTATCTCGCAAGGGAACCTGGTACTCCTACGGTGAAGAACGACTTGGTCAGGGTAGAGACAGGGTGATTCGATTTCTTGAAGAAAACGCTGATATTAAGGATGAAATCGAAGTTAAAGTGCGCGAAAAACTTGGCTTGCCGGTAGCGACGCCTATTCAGAATAATCCGGAAACGGAACAATAGATAAGTGATCGGTTTGCGAAAAAGAACACTATCAATCACGGGATTTAATAATGCCAGTAACTGAACCGGATAAAGCCAGAAATATAGCGCTTAACGCTATTACACGGCGTCCCATGACTATCAAAGAGTTGATCGACAGGATGCGTCGAAAAGGAGTGATATCTGAACTCGCCGATGAAATTGCAGAGGAATTAAGACAAAAAGGCTATATTGATGAAAACGCCATAACTGAGGATTATATCAGGTACGGCAGAGAATTTAAATTCATCGGTAAATTCATGTTAAGACATGAATTGAAAGAACGTGGTCTTAATGAACAGGTTATAGAAGATAACCTGGAGCGCCACTATCCTGATTCAGATGAGATAATTGTCGCAAGGAAGTTGACTGAAAGGAAGCTCAAAGCATTAAAAGGGCTTCCTGAAGAAGTGAGAGAGAGAAGGCTTGGAGGAGCTATGCAGCGACGGGGATTTCCCAGCAAAATCATTGTAACTATTCTAAGAGAAATAAAAAAATAATCGGAAAACAATGCTTGTAAATCAACGAACTATTAAAACTTCAGGCAGGATATCAGGTATTGGCCTGCATACTGGAAACAAATGCCGATTGACATTTGAACCGGCTCCTGTTGGATACGGTTTTAAGTTTGTGAGAACCGACCTCGAAGGCTCACCTGAGATACCGGCGTTAATTGGCAACGTAGGCGACATAGCACGTGGTACTACACTTTTAATGAACGGCGCCAAGGTTGTAACTGTTGAGCATGTGCTTTCAGCCCTGGCAGGCTTGCAGCTTGATAATGTCAAAGTAAAACTTGACGCCGAGGAAGCGCCCGTGATGGACGGTAGCGCCCAGCCATTTGTCGATCTGCTTCAATCATTGGGCTTTATAGATCAAGGACAGCCAAAGCAGTATTTTGAAATCGATCGTACCATCACCTATCATGACGAGGAAGGCGGAGTTGATCTGGTAGTAGTACCATCCGACCGCTTTAGAGTGACTTACATGATCGACTACAAAAATCCGGCTTTGGGTACCCAATACACCTCGCTGTACGACATAGAGGAGGAATTCGCCAGAGATTTTGCCTCGGCGAGAACCTTCTGTTTTCTATCAGAACTCCTGATGCTGCACAAAGCAGGTTTGATTAAGGGCGGTCGTGTCGAAAACGCTCTGGTTATAATCGACAGAGAGTACTCTCGTTTAGAAATTGATGAAATTAAACAGACGCTAAGGGTCAAAGAGGACATAAAGGTCTCAAAAAGCGGCATACTCGGAGAAAAGCACGTCCGTTACCCGAACGAACCTGTTCGTCATAAGGTTGTCGATCTGATCGGTGATCTTGCTTTACTCGGTATTCCGATAAAAGGGCATGTACTTGCAGCACGAGCAGGACACGCAGCGCATGTCGAGTTGGTAAAGAAGCTAAAAAAACAGGTTGAGAAAAAACAGCTTCAAAGAAAATACCAGGTTAGCTCAGCAGATAAATGTGTTTTCGATATCAACGCAATAAAGAAAATACTACCTCACAGGTATCCGTTTTTACTGGTTGACCGTATAATAGAGTTTGTGCCGGGTGAATGGGTCACGGGTATCAAGAACGTATCGGTCAACGAGCCGTTTTTCGAAGGACATTTTCCTGAGCATCCGATCATGCCGGGAGTATTGGTTATTGAAGCCATGGGGCAGACCGGAGGAATTTTACTTTTAAATACTACCGCAAATCCCGATGAAAAGCTGGTCTTTTTCACAGGTATGGACAACGTGAAATTCCGTAAACCTGTCATGCCGGGAGATCAGTTACAAATGAGGGTAGAGATGGTTTACAACCGTCGCGGAATCTGCAAGATGAAGGGACGCGCTTTCGTTGACGGACAGCTTGCTGCAGAAGCAGATATGCAGGCTGTGATTGTGGACAGAGATTCTAAATAAGTATTGTCCTCTCCCCACCTGCTATTGCAGGTGGGGATTAGAGTTCACACTTACACACCTATTTCACCAGCATAACCTTCATCATCGAACTTTGTCCCCCTGCCTGCAAACGCAGCATATAAACACCACTCGGCATGTCCTTGCCGTCAAACATGACAGTGTGAGCGCCGGAAACCTGCCTGCCGGATGTAAGCTCAGCGACGCGTCGTCCCGATACGTCATAAGCTGCTAAATCAACAATGCCGGTCTCTAACAGGTTGTAAGAAACTCTCATCTGGGAATTGAAAGGATTCGGATAAGCGGATACTATACCAAATTCCAGTGGTATTTCTGAAGTACTGTTCAGACGAATAATCGCCAGCCCGTCGGTCTCGTAAGTCAGCTTGCCACTTAAAACCGTATAGGGAGCATCCTGAAGCACATTGTTAGTTAGTAACTTGATCTCAAGCGGTGAACCGGAGATTGCGCCATCTATTGTTTCCGTTGAAAGATCGTCACCCCAGACTGCTATTCCACAGACTCCATCCTGAATGACGCC
>JAIPJL010000028.1 GCA_021734165.1 bacterium
TTTCAACCACGCGAGGCGGGGAAAGTCGGATTGTACACCTGCGGACCAACCGTTTACAAAGACGCCACAATAGGAAATTTCAGAACTTATATATTTGAAGATCTGCTGCGCCGGACGCTTGAGTTTATCGGCTATGAAGTGACTCAGGTAATGAACATAACCGATGTCGATGATAAAACCATCCGCGAAGCTCACTCTCGTGATGTTCCTCTTTCCGAAATCACCGAACCTGTGATTGAACATTTTTTTAGAGATTTGGCTCTACTTAAAATCGAACGCGCAGAATACTACCCTCACGCAACTGAGCATATCCCTGAGATGATCGAGTTGGTTCAAAGACTTCATGAGGGAGGATATGCTTATAAAAAGGATGGATCCGTATATTTCAGTGTATCATCTTATCCCAAATACGGCAAGCTATCAGGGATGAAACTTGAAAGCCTTGCAAGGGGAGTGCGGATTGACGCTGACGAGTACGAGAAGGAAGATTTTCGCGATTTTGCGCTCTGGAAAGGTTGGACAGAAGAGGATGGTGAAGTTGGCTGGGATTCACCATTTGGCAGAGGACGTCCGGGATGGCATATCGAATGCTCGGCTATGTCAAGAAAATACCTTGGTGAAGAGTTTGACCTTCATACAGGTGGTGTGGACAACATATTTCCACATCACGAGAATGAGCTTGCTCAAAGCGTTGCAGCAACAGGTAGAAAATTTGTTCGGTATTGGATGCACTCAGCTCACCTGATGGTTGAAGGTGAGAAGATGTCGAAATCGCTTGGTAATGTTTACACCATACAGGATTTGCTTGACAAAGGTTATTCTATGCGAGCGGTTCGTTATGTGCTTCTCACGACACATTACCGTCAGCAGCTAAACTTTACCGATGAAGCTATTAAAGCAGCTTATCATTCGATTGAGCGGCTTGATACTCTTGTTCAGGCTGCTGAAAGCGCCAATGGTGACGGTGAGGTCAGAAGCGTTTTAGCAGAATATATAGAAATTGCCAGAAAGGGATTTACAGATGCTTTGCTCGATGATCTGGGAATTTCTGAGGCAATGGCAGCTTTGTTCAATCTTGTTTCAAGCGTACATAGGTTGACGAATGAAATACCGCTAAACAGAGCTGAAGGCTCAGTTATTCTTGATTTCTGGAAGGATGTTGACAGAGCACTTGGTTTGCTGATTGCTGAGGATCAGGATATACCTGAAGATATTTATGAGCTTATTTTGAAAAGGATAGAATATCGAGCAAATCGAGACTTTAAAATGGCGGATAAAATTCGTCTTGATCTTGAGAATCAAGGTTATCAACTTGAAGATTTAAAGGGTGAAACCGTAGTAATATGGCACGGAGGTAGAAAAACTATAACAAAGTCATTTTAATCCCTTGACTTTCAATTTATATTTCGTATATTAGAAAGTCTATATTCAAATATTTCCCTCTACGCTGTGGCGAAATATGTTAGTGCTTGATAATATTAGACTTGCAATAGGTTTGCTGGCGTAGCTCAGTTGGTAGAGCAGCTGATTTGTAATCAGCAGGTCGGGGGTTCAAGTCCCTTCGCCAGCTCTACCATGTTGTAAAATAAGGCTTTGGGGGAGATTCCCGAGCGGTCAAAGGGAACAGACTGTAAATCTGTCGGCGAAGCCTTCGGAGGTTCGAATCCTCCTCTCCCCACATAAGCGGGAGTAGCTCAGTTGGCTAGAGCATCAGCCTTCCAAGCTGAGGGTCGCGGGTTCGAATCCCGTTTCCCGCTCATTTTAGGTGAAGTAAAGCAGTTTTCTACGCCAGCTCGCGTAGCTCAGTCGGTAGAGCGCATCCTTGGTAAGGATGAGGTCACCGGTTCAAGCCCGGTCGTGAGCTCAACATAGTATAAATGCCCGATAAAAATAGGATCGGGTAGTATTCAATTATCACTCCTTGAAGGAAAAGAAAATGGCTAAGGAGAAGTTCGTACGTGACAAACCGCATGTCAACATCGGTACGATTGGTCACGTGGACCATGGCAAGACAACGTTGACATCCGCGATTACGCAATACCTTTCACGCAAGGGTTTTGCACAAGAGCGTTCATTCGATTCAATCGATAATGCTCCCGAAGAAAAAGCTCGTGGTATTACTATTGCAACCGCACACATTGAGTATTCGACAGCTAATCGTCACTATGCTCATGTTGACTGCCCGGGTCATGCTGATTATGTGAAAAACATGGTTACCGGCGCTGCTCAGATGGATGGAGCGATTGTTGTAGTCGGCGCTGATGACGGACCTATGCCTCAAACACGTGAGCATATTTTGCTTGCGCGGCAGGTAAACGTTCCATATTTGGTAATATTTCTCAATAAGGTTGACCTGGTTGACGATGAAGAATTGCTCGATCTCGTTGAGCTTGAAATGCGCGATTTATTGAACGAATACCAATTTCCCGGCGACGATATTCCAATTATCCGTGGCTCTGCGCTTGAGGCTATGAGTTTCCCTGATGATGCGGAAAAAACAGCTTGTATTCAGGAGTTAATGGATGTTGTTGATAGCTATATCCCAAATCCTGAACGTGAAATTGATAAACCCTTCTTAATGCCTGTTGAAGATGTTTTTTCAATTACAGGTCGCGGAACGGTCGCAACAGGACGTGTTGAACGCGGAAAAGTTAAAGTTGGTGAAGAAGTGGAGATCATTGGGATTAAAGACTCTCGCAAGACAGTCTGTACCGGTGTTGAAATGTTCCGCAAGCTTCTTGACTACGGTGAAGCCGGTGATAATGTCGGTCTGTTGCTGCGCGGTATTGACAAGAAGGAAATTGAGCGCGGTCAGGTAATTGCCAAACCAGGTTCGATTCTGCCTCATAAGAAATTTGAGGGTAAGGTTTACGTTCTCTCAAAGGAAGAGGGAGGGCGTCATACACCATTTTTCACCGGTTATCGTCCTCAATTCTATTTCCGTACAACCGATGTAACGGGATCAACAACACTTCCGGAAGGTCGCGAGATGGTTATGCCCGGTGATAATGTTAATATCACTGTTGATCTCATTCAACCGATTGCTATGGAAGAGCAGGTTCAGTTTGCAATCCGTGAAGGTGGCAGAACTGTTGGCGCCGGAGTGGTTACAAAGATTTTAGAGTAGTTTGTTACAGGGAAATATAAGATTGAAGTATTCTAAAAGTTTTCAATCAATTAATTTCTCTGTTACTTCATAGGTACTAAATATGCCACGCGATATAATAATCCTTGCTTGTGGAGAGTGCAAACGTCGTAATTATACGAACACGAAAAACAAGCGTAAGCAGACCGGTAAGGTTGAGTACAAAAAGTATTGCCCGTTCTGTAATCGGCATACTCTACACAAGGAAACGAAGTAGGTTTTGAGACAGGTCTGTAGCTCAATCGGCTAGAGCATCGGTCTCCAAAACCGAGGGTTGGGGGTTCGAGTCCCTCCAGACCTGCAGACTACTGGAGATTTAATGATCGGCAAAGTTACAAAATATTTAAGCGATGTTCATAAAGAAACCAAGAAGGTGATTTGGCCAACACGTAATGAACTTGTCGAAAGTTCAACAGTCGTTGTTGTGTTATCACTTCTGATGGCGACATTTGTTTTCATTATTGATTATTTATTGAACACGATTCTTAAGCTGATTTTATGATCTTTTGGAGGATATGATTCCGTCTGCTGAAACAGAAAATGATACAGGGAAAGAAAAACACTGGTATGTGTTAAGAGTTTTAACCAGTAAAGAAGAACAGGTTAAAACGTACCTTGATCAGCATATTGAGAGGCTTGGGTTTCAAGATAGTATCGGTGAAGTATTGATACCGTCCGAAACCGTCATCGAGATGCGAGACGGGAAGAGACGTGACAAGAAACGCGTTTTTTACCCTGGATATATTCTAATAGAAATGACTCTTGAACCTCGTGTAAAATATTTTGTTGAGAACGCACCGAGTGTTATGGATTTTGCTGGTAATCCAAAAGATCCGACTCCTTTGAATGTTTCTGAGGTTAATCGTATTCTGGGACGAGTTGAGGAGCAGAAAGACAAAGTAACTATTGATATTCCCTTTCAGATTGATGATAAGGTCAAGATAACTGATGGACCATTTAAAGACTTTATCGGTTCAATCAAGGAGATCAGCCACGAAAAACGCAAACTTAAGGTATTGGTTTCAATTTTTGGCAGATCTACACCTGTTGAAGTTGACTTTCTTCAGGTAACAGTAAACATTACGCAATAATATCCAAAGTTAGAAAAGACAACATGGCTGTCAAGAAAAAGATAGAGGGTTATATAAAGCTTCAGATATCGGGCGGACAGGCAAACCCTTCACCACCCGTAGGACCGGCGCTCGGACAACGCGGCGTTAATATTATGGAATTTTGCAAGGCATTCAACGCCCGTACATCCGACCAAAATGGCATGACATTATCGGTGGTTATCACTGTATATAAGGACAAGACTTTTACATTTATTGTAAAAACTCCTCCGGCAGCAGTGTTGCTAAGGAAAGCAATCGGCGATAAAAAGGGATCTCCTGAGCCAAATCGTGTCAAGGTTGGTACTGTAACTCGCAAACAACTTAGTGAGATTGCCAAGATTAAAATGCCTGATTTGAACGCGCATACAATTGAAGCCGCAGAAGAAATCATAAGCGGAACAGCCCGTAATATGGGCATCACGGTAAAGGAATAAAGAAATGAAGCACAGCAAACGTTACCGTGAAGTCTTCACAAAAGTAGAAAGAGGCGCAGAATACGAGCTTGATGAAGCAATCGTAAAAGTCAAGGACACCGCCACCGGTAAATTTGATGAAACGGTTGAGATTTCACTCAACCTTGGTGTAGATCCTCGAAAAGCCGATCAGATGATACGCAGTACCGTGGCGCTTCCACATGGAGTTGGCAAAGTTGTCCGAGTATTAGTTTTATGCAAAGAGGAGCGGATTAGTGAAGCTCTTGATGCAGGAGCGGATTACGCTGGAGCTGATGAATATATTAATAAGATACAGGAGGGCTGGCTGGAATTTGATGCCTGTATTGGAACGCCGGATGTAATGCCACAGATAAGCAAGGTTGCTCGAGTTTTAGGTCCGCGCGGTTTAATGCCTAATCCGAAAACAGGAACGGTAACCAGTGATATAACAGCCGCCGTTAAGGAAATTAAAGCCGGTCGTTTATCGTTCAGAGTCGATAAATACGGAATTGTTCATTTGCCTGTAGGTAAAGCATCGTTCGAGAATGACAAGTTAATGGATAATATTAAAGCTTTAATATTAACCATTCAACGCCTTCGTCCTTCAACTGCTAAGGGACAGTATTTTAAGAACATTACTTTAGCGAGCACAATGGGACCGGGAGTCCGCATAAGCAGAACGAGTGTGATGGCGGCAATTAGGTAGGATTTGTATAAATGCCAATTCAATTGGATTTTTAATAAATGATACGTACAACAGAACCTGCAGCATATAAGGTTAAAGCAGCTAACGAACTAAGTGAAATCATCGAGAAGTCCAGTTCGGTTTTACTTGCTGATTTTACAGGTATGTCGGTTGCGAGCTTTGATAAACTGCGGTTAGAATGTTTTAATAACGATATTCTATTCCGTGTTGCAAAAAACACTATTGCAAAACTTGCATTTGAGTGGAATGGACACAAAGGTTTAGATGATATTCTGACAGGACCGACGGGATTTTGTATCGGATTTGATGATCCGATTTTGCCGATCAGAATACTTTCAGATTTTATTAAAGAAGCCTCAAAGCCAGAAATTAAAGGCTGTTTGGTTGAGGGAAAACTGTATGGACCTGAAAAGGTCAAAGAGTTAAGGGACATTCCACCAAGGGATGTGTTGCTGTCATTAGTTGTTGGAGCGATAGCAGGACCTCTCTCGGCTTTTGTGAATGTCATAAACGAGATACCACGTACATTCGTTTCTGTAGTCGATGCAATAGCTCGCAAAGCTGAAGAAGACTCCACAGGACGAGATGGAATAACTGCTTCCGGAGGATCAGTGGAACAAATTATTGAAGCCATAGGAAAAATGACGGTTCTTGAGCTTGTTGAACTCAAGAAAGCGCTCGAAGAGAAATTTGACGTTAGCGCTGCTGCTCCTGTTGCTATGGCTGGACCAATATCAGGCGCAGGTGTAGAAGCCGCGGCTGAAGTAGAAGAACAAACTGAATTTACAGTAATACTTACTGCTGTCGGTGATAAGAAAATTCAGGTAATTAAAGAAGTACGAGCAATAACTTCGCTTGGATTAAAAGAAGCCAAAGCCTTAGTTGATGAGCATCCTAAACCTATTAAGGAAGACATTTCTAAGGAAGAAGCAATGGCTATCAAAGCTAAGATTGAAGAAGCCGGTGGTCAGGTCGAGATTAAGTAGATACTGCCAAGAGACCAGTTCAGTTGTATTAACCTGCGATGAAGAACATCACAGTACAAACAATTTTTAAGTATTATCTGTTTTTCATTATTAAGGATTAACAACAAGAGTGAAATTTACTACGCATCAAATGCTGAACTGGCTTTTATTACCATATTTACAAAGGGTATTCAGCTTATCATTAAGCGGAATACTTTTTGTGCTCTACAAGGTTTAAGTTCTACGATGCTAAACGGCATTTTGTCGATGATGGAAATATACCTTATTAACCTTCTACGGAGAGAGGTTGAAGAACAAGAATAGCATTCAAAGGATTAGTTTTTCAAATACTCAGACAATCCTTGAAATGCCCGATCTTCTTGAGGTGCAGGTAAAATCTTTTAAAGATTTCCTGCAGAAGGATGTACCACCTGATAAGCGTGAACGTAAAGGCTTACAAGCGGTATTTCAAAACATTTTCCCGATTCTGGATAACCGGGAGGAAAATGTCCTCGAGTTTGTCGAGTACTATATTGCGCCACCGAAGTATTCAATTGAGGAATGCCGACAGCGTGGAGTTACTTTCTCTGCTCCGTTGAAAGCCAAATTGAGGTTGTCAAGTCAGGATGATTATAGTGATGATGTTGATTATAGTCAGACCATAGAATCAGACGTTTATCTCGGTAATCTGCCTTTAATGACCGATGAAGGCACTTTTATTATCAATGGCGCTGAAAGGGTCATCGTTAGTCAACTTCACCGCTCTCCGGGAGCATTCTTTGGAGAATCACTTCATCCAAACGGCACTCGTCTTTTTTCAGCAAGAGTGATTCCATTCCGCGGTTCCTGGGTAGAATTCACAACAGACATCAATGATGTTCTGTATGTATATATTGACAGACGAAAGAGATTTCCTGTTACTACACTTTTGCGTGCCATTGGTTTTTCTGAAGAATGGCAGATTTTGGATATGTTTGGTTTTAGCGAAGAAATTGTTTTAAGTAACAAGGCTATTAAAAAGCACTTCGGAAAAAACATAATACGCAGTGAAATTAATAAAGAAACCGGTGAATTAATTGTCGATAAAGACACTGATTTTAACGAAGACATCCTTAGAGAACTTCGTAAAAGTGGTGTAAAACGAATACTTGTAGAATCGCATGCGGGTAATGAAATTGGTTTCTCTATTATAAAAAATACTCTTAAGAAGGATCGCGCCAAGAATGAAGATGAAGCTCTCGTTAATCTTTATCGTGAATTACGTAATGGAGATCCGCCTGATATTGAGACCGCGCGCAAATTACTGCAAAGGATGTTCTTTGATGAGAAAAGGTATGATCTTGGACTGGTTGGGCGTTATAGGATAAATAATAAGCTTAACTTAGAAATTCCTATTGATAATACACTTCTGACTAAAGAAGATATTGTTGCCATTATCAAGTTTGTGCTTGATCTGAGGATCGGTAAGGAGTCAACAGATGATATAGATCATCTTGGAAACAGGCGTATAAGGACTGTAGGCGAGCAGCTTGCAAATCAATTTTCAATTGCTTTATCGCGAATGGCCCGCACTATTAAAGAGCGTATGAACATCCGTGACACAGAACAATTAACGCCTCAGGATTTAGTTAATGTAAGAACAGTGTCATCTGTAATTAATACGTTCTTTGGAACTAACCAACTTTCTCAGTTCATGGATCAGGTTAATCCGTTAGCTGAGCTGACGCATAAAAGACGGCTTTCAGCTCTGGGTCCGGGTGGATTAACGAGAGAACGTGCTGGTTTTGAGGTTCGGGATGTTCATTATACTCATTATGGCAGGTTGTGTCCAATTGAAACGCCTGAGGGTCCCAATATCGGATTGATCTCCTCACTTTGTACTTACGCGAGGATCAATCAACTTGGATTTATTGAGACTCCTTATCGAAAAGTCCGTAATAGTAAAGCTACAAAGCAGATCGAGTATCTAACTGCTGATGATGAGGACAAGGTTATCATTGCTCAGGCAAATGCGCCTTTAGACGAAAAGAGTAATTTTGTTCGTTCAAGGATAAAAGCACGTCATCGTAGTGATTATCCGGTTGTGACACCCGATATACCTGATTACATGGATGTTTCGCCTAACCAGATTGTATCTATTGCTGCAGCTATGATACCATTTTTAGAGCATGATGATGCTAACCGAGCGCTAATGGGTTCTAATATGCAGCGTCAAGCTGTACCTTTATTAGTTCCTCAGGCACCAATAGTTGGCACCGGTATGGAAGCTAAAGCAGCACAGGATTCCCGTACTCTTCTTACTGCTGACAGGGATATGCAAATCCTTAAAGTTTCATCAGATGAGATTGTTGCAGAGTGCGATATTTTTGATCCTCGACTTAAAGGTGAAACGATTCCAAAAGAGAGGATCACTTATAAACTTAGGAAATTTTTCCGTACTAATCAGGATACATGCGTTAATCAGAAACCTATTGTGGACGCAGGTATGCTTGTTCGCAAAGGTGATGTTCTTGCCGATGGATGTGCTACAGAGAAGGGTGATTTAGCGTTAGGTCGCAACATTCTGGTTGCATTCATGCCTTGGAATGGCTATAACTTTGAAGATTCTATCATTGTTTCCGAGAGGCTCGTTGCAAACGATGACTTTACTTCTATTCATATTGAGGAAGTTGAGTTACAGGTACGTGAAACCAAACGTGGTCAGGAAGAACTTACACGTGAAATTCCAAACGTGTCCGAAGAAGCTACAAAAGACCTTGATGAAAGAGGAATCGTTCGGGTAGGCGCTTTGGTACATGAAGGTGATATTCTTATTGGTAAAGTTACACCTAAGGGTGAAACGGAACTTACTCATGAAGATAAGCTTTTAAAGGCTATATTTGGTGATAAAGCTGGAGATGTTAAAAACGCATCGAAGACAGCAAGACCAGGTTTGGTTGGTACTGTAATAGATACGCAGCTTTTCAGCAGAAAAAGGAAGGATCCTGAAGCTCGCAAAGAAGATAAAAAGCGAATTCAGAAGCTTGATGAGGAATATGAACTCCAAACCCAACAATCTGAAGATGATTGCCGTCGTGAACTAATTTCTATATTAAACGGTCACATTGCGAAGGAAATTACTGATCGCAGTGGTGAACTGGTGTTGGTACCCGATGGCGCTACGATTGATCAGGCGATAATTGAGTCTATTCCGCTTAAAGATTTACCATCTGAAATAGAATGGTGTGAAGATTTAGAAATCAGCAAAGTAGCCAATTTCCTTGTTGAACGTCATCTTGAAAGGTTATATGAGCACGAAACGTCATATCGAAATGCAAAGTATAAAATTCAAGTGGGAGATGAGCTTCCGAGTGGTATTGTTCAGCTTGCAACGGTATTTATAGCTCAAAAGCGAAAGGTGCAGGTTGGTGATAAAATGGCGGGAAGGCATGGTAATAAAGGCGTGGTTGGTAAGATTGTGCCTGCCGAAGATATGCCGTTTCTTGAGGATGGAACTCCAATTGATATGATTCTTAATCCTCTCGGTGTGCCTTCACGTATGAATTTAGGACAGTTGCTTGAAACTGCACTCGGTTGGGCTGGCAAGAAAATGGGTTTATACTTTTCTACACCGGTATTCGATGGCGCCAGCACGGAAGATGTTCAGGAATATATGGAAAAGGCAGGTATTCCGAGTACCGGGAAGACTGCCTTGTTTGATGGAAGATCAGGCGAGCCTTTCGATCAGAAAGTTACTATCGGTACTATTTACATGATGAAATTGTCACATCTCGTTGATGATAAGATTCATGCGCGTTCTATAGGACCATACTCTTTGATTACACAGCAGCCGCTTGGTGGTAAGGCGCAATTTGGTGGTCAACGATTTGGTGAGATGGAGGTTTGGGCTTTAGAAGCTTATGGGGCTTCGCATACACTTCAAGAAGTTTTAACGGTAAAATCGGATGATGTTTCAGGACGTTCACGTAGTTTTGAAGCAATAGTCAAGGGTGATATTATGCCAGTACCCGGTGTGCCGGAATCTTTCAATGTGCTAATCAATGAGTTGAAAGGTTTAGGACTTGAAGTAAAGTTAGATTAGATGGAAAATCTCGCAATGAACAAATGCAAGAAGTAGTCTAACACAATTAATAATCATTTTTTTTACTGTTCAGGAATCTGATAGAAAGATAAGTATTGCTGATCACGCAAGACCAGCATTGTACGTACCATCAGATTGTTGAGAACTTAATAATAAAGACTTTAATGCTGAATTCGGATATACAGCTTTCGGAGAACTCATGCCATTAAGAAGCAGTTTGTACGAGACAGATACAGACAGTTTCAGCAGGATCACGGTTTCACTTATTTCACCTGAGACCATACTTGAAAGATCACATGGTGAAGTAACAAAACCAGAAACCATCAATTATCGGTCATACAAACCGGAAAAAGATGGTTTGTTTAGCGAACGTATTTTTGGTCCAACAAAAGACTGGGAATGTTTCTGCGGAAAATACCGTGGTATTCGTTATAAAGGCATAATCTGTGATCGCTGTAATGTTGAAATTACCCGTAAAGATGTTCGCCGCAAGCGGATGGGACATATTGAACTAGCTGTACCAGTAGTTCATATCTGGTTTTTCAAGTCTCCACCATCAAAGATTGGTAATACGTTAGGCTTGAATTCTCGGGAACTTGAGAAAGTAATTTATTACGAAGCGTATGTTGTTGTTAATCCAGGTAAAACCGGATTAGAACGAGGTCAATTGCTTACTGATGCGGAGTACAATGCAATTATTGATGGGATAGGCGAAGAAAACGATGCACTGCGTGATGATGATCCTAATAAATTTTTAGCGCTGATGGGTGGAGATGCTATCCAGCGAATGCTTAGAACCGTTGATATTAAAGGTTGCTCTTTCCAATTTCGTCAACAGATAGTGGATGAGAAATCCCAACAGCGAAAGAATGAGTTAATTAAGCGGCTTCGTGTGATGGAGAGCTTTCTTCAGAATGGAGGCCCTGAAGAAAACCGCCCTGAATGGATGGTTTTGAAGGTTATTCCGGTTGTTCCTCCGGATCTCAGACCACTTTTGCCACTTGATGGAGGCAGATTTGCAACGTCCGATCTAAATGATCTCTACCGCAGGGTAATAATCCGCAATAATCGTCTCAAACGACTGATTGAAGTTAATGCGCCTGATGTTATTCTGAGAAATGAAAAACGAATGCTGCAGGAAGCTGTAGATTCGCTCTTTGATAACGGCAGGAAATCGGTAGCTATGAGAGCGGACGGCAATCGTCCTCTTAAGTCACTTTCCGATAATCTTCGCGGTAAACAAGGTCGATTCCGTTATAACCTTCTGGGCAAACGAGTTGATTATTCCGGTCGATCAGTGATCGTTGTCGGACCCGATCTTAGACTGCACCAGTGTGGACTGCCGAAGGATATGGCTGTTGAACTTTTTAAGCCCTTTATTATCCATAAATTAATCGAACGTGATTATGCAAAGACGGTAAAATCTGCCAAGCGCATGGTAGATAGGAAACTTGATCATGTCTGGGAGCTTTTAGAAGAGATAATCCAGGATCATCCGGTACTACTAAACCGCGCTCCAACCTTGCATCGGCTTGGTATTCAGGCATTCCAACCGATTCTAATTGAAGGCAAGGCAATAAGGCTTCATCCTTTAGTATGTGCAGCGTTTAATGCTGACTTCGACGGTGATCAGATGGCAGTACATATTCCTCTTTCATTTGAAGCGCAGATTGAATCAAGATTATTAATGTTAGCGCCTCGGAATATTCTTCATCCTGCAAATGGACGTCCGATTGCCATACCATCACAGGATATAGTTTTAGGTTGTTATTATCTTACAAAGCCACTTGCGAACGCAAAAGGCGATGGAAAATCTTTCAGTGATTTTCGAGAGGTAAGGATTGCGTATGAGAATAATGCTATTGATCTTCAAGCTATTATAAAAGTCAGACGAAACGGCAAGTTTATTAATACTACTGTTGGGCAGGTACTTTTCAATGATATAATACCAGATGAGATAAAAAAGAAAAAGTACTATAATCAACTGATTACTAAAAGAACGCTGGAAGAAATTGTTGCTGAAGTACATATGACTATTGGTTTTGATGGTACTGCGGTATTTCTTGATGATCTGAAGAATCTCGGTTTTACATTTGCCACTAAAGGTGGATTGTCTATTTCACTTGATGAGGTAGAAGTTCCTGTTGAAAAGGATGCACTTATTCTGACTGCTCAACAAAAAGTTGAGGATATTCAGAGTCAGTATGAGATGGGGCTCATTACCGACGGTGAGCGTTACAATATGATTATCGATACGTGGACTCATACAAATCAAGAAGTTACTGAGATCATGTTTCACCATTTGCAGAATTCTCAGTTTGGATTTAATCCGCTATTTATGATGGCAGATTCGGGCGCTCGAGGCTCTAAGGAACAAATCCGGCAGTTGGCAGGTATGCGCGGTTTGATGGCGAAACCACAGAAATCTATGACCGGTCAGAAAGGCGAGATTATTGAATCGCCTATTATTGCCAACTTTAAAGAGGGATTATCAGTATTAGAGTATTTCATTTCTACTCACGGCGCTCGTAAGGGTTTGGCAGATACAGCTTTAAAAACAGCCGATGCCGGTTATTTGACACGCAGGCTTGTTGATGTTGCTCAAGATATTATTGTTAGTGAGAAAGATTGCGGTACTGTACGTGGGATACCGGTTGAAGCAGCAAAAGAGGGTGAGGAAGTTTCTGAGCAGATATTTGATCGAATCATAGGCAGGGTTACAGCTGAAGATCTCTTTCATCCTATGACTGGTGAACTTATACTACCAGCCAATACGCTTATTAATGATGAAGAGGCTCAGGTTATCTCAAAATCAGGAATAGCAAAAGTTATGATTAGATCGGTATTAACATGTGAAACTGTTAATGGCGTATGTTCCAAGTGTTATGGAATTAACATGACTAACGGAAGGATGGTGGATATAGGTGAAGCTGTTGGCGTTATTGCTGCACAATCAATTGGGGAACCAGGTACACAATTAACACTCCGTACTTTCCATATTGGTGGTACTGCTTCGCTGATTGCCACTGAATCGCAAATTACCGCTAAGGATGCCGGTAAAATAGAGTATGAGCATATTGATTGTATTGCTAAGGAAGATGGAACATTCATTACACTTCGCAGAAATGGTGTGATAAAACTAATAGACGCCAATAATCGAATAATAGCAAGATATTCTGTTCCTTATGGCGCCATAATAGTAAAACCGGATGGCTCTGACGTTGAGATCGGCGAAGTTATTTTCACATGGGATCCATATTCAGCGGTGATTTTAGCAAGCAACTCCGGCAAGGTTGAATTTCATGATATTAAAGATGGTATGACAGTGATGGAATCAGTGGATGAAGCCACCGGTCAGAAGAAACAGATCATTACTGAATCAAAGGACCGAAAAATCAATCCACATATCCATATAATGAATACCAAAGGTAAATCAACCGGTCAATATATTCTTCCGAACGGCGCTATTCTTATGGTTCAGAATGGACATGAGGTTAAAGCTGGAGATGCACTGGTAAAAATCCCGAGAGAATCATCCAAAACCAAAGATATTACGGGTGGTTTACCAAGAGTTGCAGAACTATTTGAAGCTCGCAAACCAAAGGAACCGGCGATTGTTTCTGAGATAGATGGAATTGTTAAATTTGGTCAGTTGAAGCGCGGTGTTCGTGAAGTTTTAGTTTATCCGACAATTGAGGGCGGAAATATTGAAGATTCTGATCAATCAAGAAAATATAACATTCCTATAGGTCGTCATATTCTTGTTCACGATGGGGAGTACATATCTGCAGGTGAACGTCTTATTGAAGGCTCGGTTTCTCCACAGGATATTTTGGCAATTTTAGGTCCTAATAAAGTGCAGGAATATCTCGTTAATGAAATTCAGGATGTTTATAGACTTCAGGGCGTGAAGATAAATGATAAACATATTGAAGTAATCGTCCGGCAAATGATGCAGAAAGTCAGGATTGAGGATCCGGGAGATACTATGTATCTTGAAAGCGATCTTGTAGATTATCATAACGTTATGCAGGTCAATCGTAAGATAACAAAGCGAGTCGTGATTCTGGAGGCTGGAGATTCTAAATTTGAAGTTGGGCAATTAGTTGACAGGCAGGCTTTCAATCGAGAGTTAAGAAGAATTAAAAGATTAGTTGAGAAAGCCAAAGAAGATAATGATGAGGAAATTGAACTGAGAGAACCGGAATCACGTCCGGCAAAAGCTGCTGTTTATCAGCAGATTTTACTTGGAATCACGCAAGCGTCTTTAGCGACAGAGAGTTTTATCTCAGCGGCGTCATTCCAGGAGACAACCCGCGTGCTTACAGATGCTGCAATTAGCCGAAAAACAGATACACTCCGCGGTTTGAAAGAGAATGTCATAATGGGTCATTTAATACCTGCGGGAACAGGCGTTAAAAAATACCGCTCTATAATAGTTGACGCTCAAGAGTCCGATAATGATAAGATTAAAATTGAAGTCGATGATGAGAATCTTGAGGATCAGGTCGAAGAAGTCAATGAAGAAAAACTGTCTAATGGAAAAAAGAAAACTCTACATGTTGTTGAGCACGATTCCGGACAATCGAATGAAGATGCTGTTTTAGTTGGATAAATGCTTTACAAAGCGAGTAATTATCTATTTTATATAGATACTGAATAAACATTTGTTAAGCGAATTTAAGTTAGTGTTAAATAGGTATGCTTTTAACAAGCATAAATAGAAGAGAGGAATTAATTTGCCGACTTTGAACCAATTGGTTCGCAAAGGGCGCTGGACCAAGAAAACAAAGAGCCAGGCGCGTGCACTCCAGAACTGTCCTCAGAAAAGAGGTGTGTGTGTCAGGGTTTATACGACAACGCCCAAAAAACCTAATTCCGCATTACGGAAGGTTGCACGTGTTAGACTCTCAAACGGAATCGAAGTAACGAGTTACATTCCAGGAGAGGGTCATAATTTGCAGGAGCACTCCATTGTATTAGTACGTGGTGGTCGTGTTAAAGACCTCCCTGGTGTGCGGTATCATGTGATTCGTGGCGCTCTTGACGCCGCGGGTGTTGAAGACCGTAACAAGGGTCGTTCAAAATATGGTACAAAGAGATCCAAGAAAAATTAGACGGGAGATAAATGTCAAGGCGTAAAAGAGCGACAGCACGAAAAAGACTTCCCGATCCAAAGTATAATGATGTGCTTGTTTCAAGGTTCATTAACTGCATCCTCAAGAGAGGCAAGAAGAGTGTTGCCGAACGGATTTTCTACGATGCAGTAGATATTATCAGTGAACGCACAAAAAAGGATGGAATTGAAGTATTTCATCAAGCAATTGATAACGCTAAACCACCGTTAGAAGTAAAATCTCGGCGCGTTGGAGGATCAACATATCAAGTTCCAATAGAAGTAAGACCAGAGAGGCAGTTGGCTCTGGCAATCAGATGGATTCTTGGTTATTCACGTGCTCGTCATGAGAAAACCATGGCAGCGAACCTGGCTGCCGAATTGATCGCATCTGCGAATGGTGAAGGTTCAACAGTTAAAAAACGCGAAGATACATTAAAAATGGCTGAAGCTAACAGAGCTTTTGCCCATTTCCGGTGGTAGTATTGCAGAATCGAGAAATTCGATTAGCATTATCTTTTGTTGGACAGAGGTTTGTAGTGAGTGATGTTTTATTTACATTCATATTCATACTGATGTTAATTTTTGTGTCAGAAAATACCTGAAATACGATTGAGGCGGAATGTTTTTTAATTAAAAGCAGCCTGCGGGCTGCTTTTTTAGTAATGGCATCATAGTTAAGAAATTGATATTCAGGAATACGTATCGCTGATTGAAGAAACTTAAAAAAGATAAGATAAATTGAAATCAAACGGAAAAAAAACACCTAATGCTCCTGTTGAGAGTTTGAAGAAAGTTCGTAACATCGGCATAATGGCTCACATTGACGCCGGAAAGACTACTACAACAGAGAGAATCCTTTATTATACCGGCAGAACTTACAAAATGGGTGAAGTTCATAATGGTACTGCGGTTATGGACTGGATGGATCAGGAGCGGGAGCGTGGTATCACTATTACAGCCGCTGCAACGACCTGTCCATGGAAACAGCATCAGATAAATATAATTGATACGCCCGGACATGTAGATTTTACTGCTGAAGTTGAACGTTCTCTGCGAGTGCTTGATGGCGCTGTAGCCATATTCTGTGGCGTTGGCGGTGTTGAACCGCAGTCAGAAACAGTATGGCTTCAGGCTAATAAATACCAGGTGCCACGTTTAGCATACGTGAATAAAATGGATAGATCAGGAGCTGATTTTTATCGTGTAATCGAAATGATGAAAGAACGGTTGAAAGCTGTTCCGATTCCTATTCAGATTCCGATTGGTCAGGGCGAGCTTTTCAATGGGATGATCGATCTGATTAAGATGCGTGCGGTAACTTTCATAGAAGACAGTCTTGGTGTTAAGTGGGAGGAGTTGGATATACCAAGTGATATGATCGATGAAGCAAATTTTTGGCATGAAAAGATGCTTGAATCTGTTTCCGATCTTGATGACAGTCTTATGGAGAAGTTTCTCGATAATAAGCCTATCGAACCTGACGAAATTATAGCGCCGCTTCGCAGAGCAACAGTAGAATGTATAGTTACTCCTGTTTTTTGCGGTTCTTCATTTCGATATAAAGGTGTGCAAAGGTTACTTGATGGAATTATAAACTTTCTGCCAAGTCCTTTGGATGTTAAACCTATAACCGGAATACATCCGGTTACAGAGCGTGAAGAATTAAGAGAATCAGATCCGGATCAACCATTAACAGCTCTGGCTTTCAAGATTATGACAGATCCATACATGGGTCGCCTTACGTTTCTACGAGTATATTCAGGTCGATTTAAACCAGGCGATACTGTTCTTAACAGCAATAGTGGAAAGAAAGAACGTATTAATCGTATTGTCCGCATGTTTTCAAACAAGCGTGAGGAATTGCAAGAAGCCAAAGCCGGAGATATTATAGCTGTAATAGGATTAAAGAAAACTCGCACAGGCGAGACACTCTGTGATCCTAAAAAACCGATTATGATGGAAAGGATGAGTTTTCCCGAACCGGTTATCTCGGTTTCAGTGGAACCACCCAGCCAGCAAGACCATGATAAGCTTTTTGATGCTTTGACTAAGATTTCCGATGAGGATCCTACATTTTTTGTAAATGTTGATAAGGAATCAGGGCAGACATTGATCTCAGGAATGGGTGAATTGCACCTTGATGTACTTGTCGAGCGAATCAGGCGAGAATTTGGTGTCAATGTTAATCAAGGCAAGCCCCGTGTATCCTATAGAGAGACGATTAGCACCGCAACTCGCGGTGAAGGTAAGTTCATTCGACAGTCCGGTGGACATGGTCAATATGGTCATGTTATTATCGAAGTTGAACCAACCGAGCGGGGATCCGGTTTTCAGTTTGAGGATTGTATCAGAGGCGGTGATATACCTTCTGAATTTATCCAACCTGTAAGCAATGGCATTAAGGGAGCGCTTGATAGTGGACCACTCGCCGGTTATCAACTTACAGATTTGAAAGTCAGATTGATAGGCGGGAGTTATCACGATGTAGATTCATCAGACGTGGCGTTTAGAATTGCGGGCTCAATGGCATTGCAGGATGCAGCGAAAAAAGCCCATCCTGAACTGCTTGAACCGATCATGAAGCTCGAAGCGATATTGCCCGAAGTTTATCTCGGTGATGTTGTAGGTGATTTAAATTCACGACGCGCTAAGATTCAATCCATTAATGTTCGCAGTGATGCGCAGATTGTAACTGCTGAAGTGCCTTTATCAACAATGTTTGGATATGCAACTCATTTGAGATCGCTTTCTCAAGGTAGAGCGCTATTCACAATGGAATTTCTCAGGCATGAAGTTCTGCCTCCACAGATTCAGGATGAAATTTTGCATAAGTTAAGAGGGTATTAGTTAATTATAACTTTGAGAATACTTATGTTATGAATCAGAAGGATTTATTTCATGTTCAGTATTCTTGAAATTGCCGGATTACTTTTGGCGCCAGATAGTGGTTTAAAGTTATTATCCTTTAATCTAACGGGTTAAGTAATGGATGGTATTTTTCTATTTAAGATAATTATTGTATTCGGAATATCGATCTGGATGATATTGACTGGTAGATATTCACCCCTTCCCCGTTTAGGTTTATTGCGTAGAGTGTTCCGTTCTAAAAGACTGGTATTTGAACCGAGTAGGAGTTGGGTTGGGATAACAGGTGGGATATTTTTTAATATGATTGTTTTTTGCTCTTTTTAGCAAAATAGGTGTTTTTCATATAAGTCCAGGATTAGTGATTGTTGTTTTTTCAGCCGTACTTGTTTTAAGTTGCATCTCTATAAGTAGTATCGATAATTATTGGTCTCAGGAAGTAGGTTTTAATGTTTAGGCGGTAAAAAGCGCTCCTATATCGTTAAATTTTTCTAATTTGCATAATTTCCGTTTTTAAATGTAGATTTCAGCGATAAAGATTATTACCTTGTGTGTCTATACAAAATATGGGAATAAAGCAGTGAAAAAACAGTTTTTAATTTCCATTGTGCAGTATTCAAGCATGAATTAGAAGCAAAACATGGCCGGACAAACTATACGCATTAAGTTGAAGGCTTACGATCATAATCTGATTGATAAGTCAACCGAAAAGATCATACGCACAGCTCGCGCTACAGGCGCTGCAATTTCTGGACCTATTCCATTACCGACAAGACGTCGGGTATATACGGTTCTACGCAGTCCGCATGTTGACAAGAAATCTCGCGAGCAATTTGAGAGTCGCGTACACAAGCGTTTGATCGATATTTTAAATTCATCGTCCCGTACAATTGACGCCTTAATGAGGCTTGAATTGCCGGCTGGTGTAGATATTGAGATTAAGACATGATCGGTTTACTCGGACGAAAAAAGGGGATGGCGTCGATATTTACTCCTAACGGCGGACAGATACCTGTTACTGTACTTGAAGCAGGTCCCTGTCCTGTTGTTCAGGTAAAGACAGTCGAGCGTGATAAGTATAAAGCGGTTCAGCTTGCATTTGACCCAATCAGACCAAAGTTGGTCAATCGACCACTCACAGGTCATTTTGAGAAAGCAAATCTTGAACCACATCGACTGCTTAAAGAGTTTCGTGATTTTGAAGGTGATTATAATTCCGGCGACGTATTGAAGGCGGACATCTTTAAAGATGGTGATATTATTCACGTAACAGGCATTAGTAAGGGACGCGGTTTTGCAGGCGTGATTAAAAGACATGGTTTTAGTCGTCCTAATCAGACACACGGAACTCATGAGGCATTCAGAGGTCCAGGTTCTATTGGGCAGGCGAGTTATCCTGCTCGAGTATGGCCCGGTAAAAAGATGCCTGGCAGGATGGGTGGAACCAGGGTTACTGTAAAAAATCTGTTTATCATGAAAGTTGATGCAGATAAAGGTTTGATTCTGGTCAGGGGAGCTGTACCTGGAGCGCCCGGTAGTTATGTCAGCTTACATAAAGCCGGTTAGAGGAACACTATAATGACTGAAACTGTAAATAATATTCAAAATGAAACTATTGACGAAGAGAAGGCGTCGTTGAAGATTCCTGTAAAGCGGATGGATGGATCACCGACCGGTGAAACGGTTGAACTGGATTCCGGATTATTTGGTCTGGAAAAGAACGATCATGTTTTATACCTTGCTGTCAAGGCAGAAATGACCAACCGTCGTCAAGGTAATCATGCCACTCTCACTCGTAGTATGGTCAGGGGCGGTGGACGCAAACCGTGGCGTCAAAAGGGCAGAGGAGCTGCAAGAGCCGGAACGACCCGCTCGCCTATCTGGCGAAGTGGTGGAATAACCTTTGGTCCACAACCTCAGGTTCATGAGATGAAACTGCCGAGAAAAGTTAAAAAACTGGCGAAAAAGATTGCGCTTAGTGTTAAAGCTCAATCGGGAGCTATTCAATTAGTTGAAGATTTCGATCTACAAGCTCCCAAAACAAAATCGATTTATGATATGCTGAGTTGTTTTAAGGTAACCGGAAGATCTGCTCTTCTTATGATTGAAAGCAACAAACCTAACGTTGTAAAATCATGTAGTAATATACAGCGTCTTGAAATACGAGACGCATTAGATGCATCAGCTTATGATATTCTGCGAGCTAAGAATCTGATCATCAGTCGAACTGCGGTTGACAAATTGGTAGGAGGAAATACTGGTGAAGAGTAGCCTCGAAATCATCCGCAGACCATTGGTTACGGAAAAAGTAACACGCTTGCAGGAAAGTTTGAATCAGTACGCATTTGAGGTTGAACCAAATTCCAATAAAATTGAAATCCGAAAAGCAGTTGAAGAACGCTTCAGTGTAAAGGTGGAGAAAGTACGTACCCTTAAGGTTCGTGGTAAAATGAAAACACTTGGAAGATTTTCCGGACGGAGACCTAATTGGAAAAAAGCAATAGTAACCCTTGCTAAGGGTGATAGTATAGACCTTTTTGAGGGGACATAATAGATGCCGGTCATAAAACGTAAACCGGTCACACCATCGCAACGTTTCATGAGCGTTCTCGATTTCAGCGAGCTTACAAAGAAAGCGCCTGAGAAGAAGCTTGTCAAAGGAATAAAAAGTGGTTGTGGTCGGAACAATAAAGGTCGTGTAACAGTTCGGTTCCGCGGCGGGGGGCACAAGAGACGTTATCGAATAATAGACTATAAACGCAACAAACCTGGCATTCCAGCGAAGGTTGCAGCTATTGAGTATGATCCAAACCGATCTGCGAATATAGCGCTTTTGCATTATGCAGATGGTGAGAAGAGGTATATTATTGCACCGAACGGACTTAAAGTAGGAGCTACGATTGAATCCGGAACAGGTTTAGAAATTCTGCCCGGTAATTCGCTGCCTCTGATAGAGATTCCACTTGGTACAACTGTGCATAATGTCGAGCTGAAACCTGGTAAAGGCGGACAGATAGCGCGCGGCGCTGGCGCTGGTGTGACGGTGATGGCGAAAGACGGCGGATTCGTACTCTTACGTTTGCCATCAACCGAGATAAGGTTGTTTCATGAAGGATGTATGGCAACTATCGGACAGGTTGGCAACATCGATCATGAGAAAGTGTCATTAGGCAAAGCAGGACGGAAACGTTGGTTGGGACGTCGTCCACATAACCGTGGCGTTACAATGAATCCTATTGACCATCCTATGGGTGGTGGTGAAGGAAAATCGTCAGGAGGACGTCATCCTTGTACTCCTTGGGGAAAACCAACCAAAGGTTACAAGACACGCAGCCGCAAGGCGTCGGATCGTCTTATTGTTCAAAGACGACGCAAATAAAGATATTTAGTTAAGTTTAGAACTGGTATAATAGAGGCTTACTTATGGCAAGGTCGCTGAAAAAAGGACCTTTCATCGACATAAAGCTCCTGGGGCGAATAGAAGATCTAAATCGCACTGGTAAGAAAAAGGTTGTCAAGACTTGGGCAAGGCGGTCAATGATACCACCTGAGTTCGTAGGTCACACGATTGCGGTGCATAACGGACGTAAGTTCCTGCCTGTCTTCATTACAGAAAACATGGTCGGACACAAGCTGGGTGAGTTTTCACTTACACGCACATTCCGTTCACATGGTGGCAAGAAGTCTTTACGAACCAGTAAAGTTAAGTAGCGGATCGAGGTAGAGGAAGGATTATAGATGTCGCTTGAAGCAAAAGCTGTTGCACGTTGGGTCAGGATTGCTCCCCGAAAAATGAGACTGGTTGTTAATATGGTTCGCGGTGAAGGCGTCAGAAGCGCTGTAAACACACTTCATTTTTCACAAAAACGAGCTTCAGAACCGGTTTCAAAAACAATAAGATCGGCTTTAGCCAACCTTATGATTAAGGAAGAGGCAGCCAAACTTGACCCTTCCAATGTGTATATCAAGGAAATATGGGTTGATGAAGGACCGATCCAACGTAGATGGAGACCTCGTGCAATGGGTCGTGCAAGTCGTATTCGTAAACGTACCAGTCATTTGACTGTAGTAGTAGCGGCTCGTGATAAAGCCGCTGTACAAAAATAACAAAGAACAACAATTAATACTGTTATTATACATGTTAAAAGGATAGCGCTTGGGACAGAAGACTAATCCGATAGGACTCAGGTTAGGGATTAACCGCACATGGTATTCCAATTGGTTTGATGAGCGGCGTTTTGCTGAAAAGCTTAATGAGGATTTAATGCTGCGTCGTTACCTTGATCAGAGGTTACAGAACGCCGGTATTGCACGCATCGAGATTGAGAGAACACTCAAACAAATTACGGTTAATATTCATACGGCAAGACCGGGTATAGTTATTGGACGTAAGGGTACTGATGTTGAGAAACTGCGTCTTGAATTAAGGTCTCTTACAAGCAAAGAGATACAGTTGAATGTTATTGAAGTTAAAGTTCCTGAACTTGAGGCGGCGCTTGTAGCTGAGAATCTTGCTCAGCAGCTTAAGGGACGTGTTTCATTCAGAAGAGCAATGAAACGAGCCTTGCAGTCAACGAGACGGATGGGCGCAGAAGGAATGAAGATCTCCTGCAAGGGTCGTCTTGGTGGCGCTGAAATGGCAAGATCAGAGACTTATAAAGATGGACGTATTCCTCTGCATACATTACGTGCAGATATTGACTATGCATTGAGAGTTGCTCATACGACTTATGGCGCTATTGGCGTCAAAGTATGGATTTGCAAGGGCGAGATAATTGGTAAAAGTGAAGTAGCGAATAATAATTCGCCTGTCAAAAAACAATCCAGAAAAAGACGATAATTACAGGCGGAATGAATTATGTTATCACCTAAACGTGTTCCACATAGAAAAGTACATCGCGGTAGGATGAGGGGTAAGGCATACCGCGGTTCGACAATTTCATTTGGCAAATATGGCTTAAAAGCAATGGCGCCAGGCTGGATAACTTCTAGACAGATTGAAGCCTCTCGTATTGCTATTACCCGTCATATAAAACGTGGTGGAAAGGTCTGGATAAGGATATTTCCGGATAAACCGATTACTAAAAAACCTGCCGAAACCCGTATGGGGAAAGGTAAAGGTAATCCTGAGTTCTGGGTAGCAGTAGTTAAACCCGGCAGGATTATGTTTGAACTTGAGGGAGTTGATGAGGGTCTTGCCCGCGCTGCAATGTTACTGGCAGCAGCAAAACTACCAATACCAACTCGTTTTGTATCACGATCCGATTAAGGTAATATTGTGAAAATTAAAGATATACGCGATCTGTCTTTTGAGGAGTTAAAAGACAGACTTGGAGATAAAGCCGAAGAATTTGCTAATCTGAAATTTCAGCTTGCGCTTCATCAGCTTGATAATACAGCGAGTGTGCGCAGTATCAGGCGTGAATATGCAAGAATGCTAACTATAGCCAAAGAACATGAGCTTGGTATTCGCAAACTATCGGAACAGGAAAGCGGAGCGTCAAATTAAATGGATATGCAGCGCGGAAATCGAAAGATACAGCTTGGCGTTGTGACGTCAACAAAGAATGATAAAACGATCTCGGTTAAGGTTGAGCGCAGGCTTCCCCACCCGCGGTATAAAAAATATGTTACTCTATCAAAGAAGTTTCTTGCTCACGATCCGGAAAATACATGTAATGTGGGTGATAAAGTCAGGATAGTTGAATGCAGACCATTATCGCATCTTAAGCGGTGGCGGCTGATTGAAGTCGTAGAACGTTCGGTTTAATTTGGTTTTCAAGTTACAAGTTTTCAAGTTGTTAATGTCATATAAGACAATAAATTGACTTTGTTTTCAAACTTGACAACTTGTTAATTGTCAACTTGCAATAGATTATGATTCAAGAAGAAACTAAACTCATTGTTGCAGATAACACTGGCGCGAGACGCGTTAAGTGTTTCAGGGTATTAGGCGGCTCAAAACGCAGATATGCCTCTCTCGGTGATATAATTGTCGTATCAGTTCGTAGCGCTACCCCGACCAGTCGGATTAAAAAGGGGTCAGTATCAAAAGCAGTAGTAGTTAGGGTTAAAAAAGAAGTACGTCGTAAAGATGGCTCATATATAAGGTTTGATGAGAATGCGTGCGTTTTGCTTGATGAGAAAATGGAGATGATTGGCAACCGTATTTTCGGACCGGTTGCTCGCGAACTGCGCGAGAAACGGTATATGAAGATTGTATCCTTAGCGCCTGAAGTGCTTTAGAGGAGTGGAATAATGATTAGACGCATAAAAAAAATAAAAGGCAACCGACTATTCGTCCGTAAGGGTGATCAGGTAAAAATCCTTACAGGGAATGATAGTGGAAGACGCGGTAAAGTATTGAAAGTCTATCCTGAGCTGAATCGTATTGTAGTCGAAGGTGTGGCTTTTATGAAGAGGCATACTAAACCGAATCAAAAAGCTCCTCAAGGGGGAATAGTTGAGCGTGAGAGAACAATTGATGCTTCAAACGTAATGGTAATTGATCCGAAAACTAATGAACCAACAAGAATCGGTCATAAAACTTTGATAGTCGATGGTCACAAACAACGTGTCAGATATTCAAAGAAATCAGGTGAAACACTTGCCGGATAGGTATTAGAATGGCTAAAGATAAAAAACAAGCAGCTCAACCCAAGGCAGAAGGTAAAAAAGGAAAACAAGCTGCTAAAGGAACTGAAAAGAAGAAGAAACCTGAAAAGGTAGAAATTCCTGCGTTGCCTAAGGATTACGTTCCGCGGCTGATGGAGCTTTATAGTAAGCAGATTTCCGTTAGTCTTAACAAAAAGTTTAACTATCGGAATGTAAATATAATTCCCAGACTGACCAAGATAGTTCTTAATGTTGGTATAGGCACGTTGCATCAGGATGCAAAACTTGCAGAATCAATAACTGAAGAGCTTGGTTTGATTAGTGGTCAGAAGCCGATATTTACTAAAGCTAAAAAATCGATCTCTAACTTCAAACTTCGTGAAGGGATGACAATTGGTTGTTGTGTTACGCTCCGACGCGAAAGAATGTATGAGTTTTTCGATAGATTGATAACCTATGTAATTCCCCGAATCAGGGATTTCAGAGGTTTAAGTGACAGATCATTTGATGGTCGCGGAAATTATACGTTTGGGATTAAAGAGCAAATTATATTTCCGGAAATCGATTACGATAAAGTAGTGTCCATTCATGGAATGGATATAACTATTTGCACTACTGCGAAAAACGATGAAGAAGCTAAAGAATTATTGAAAGGATTTGGTTTTCCTTTCCGTACAATTTCTACGCAGACTGGGAAAGATGCAGCCTGAAAGTATTCACTATCTTTTAGATAATGAAACGTGTGAATCAGTGACAATAACTACAAAAAATCAGTAAAGGTTAATGGCTAAGAAATCGCTAATTGCCAAGCAGAAACGCGAACCTAAATACAAGGTTAGAAAATACAGTCGCTGCACTCGTTGCAGCAGACCACGCGCTTATATGCGCAGGTTCGGACTCTGCAGGATTTGTTTTCGTGAACTGGCTCTTGCCGGCATGATCCCCGGCATTACCAAAGCGAGCTGGTAGGCGAGAGGAGAAAACCGATGAGTATGACAGACCCAATCGCCGATTTTTTAACTCGCATCCGTAATGCTTCAAATGCAGGACATGCGACGGTTGATATCCCTGAATCGCGTATCAAGCGCGATATTGCAAAGGTTTTAGTACGCGAGAGGTTTATTGAAAAATACGTTCGTATTAGAGACGATAAACAGGGAATCTTGAGGCTATATCTGAAATACACCCCCGAAGGGGATGGTGTAATCGATGGCATCAACAGAATATCACGTCCCGGTTTACGTTTGTATTACGGCGTTGATAAAATTCCAGCGGTTTTGAATGGACTTGGTGTTCTGATAATGACTACTCCACAAGGAGTTATGTCTGATAAACAGGCGCGTGAGTCACGTGTTGGTGGTGAACCATTGTGTGAAGTCTGGTAAAAAAGGATCATATCGATCCGGTGAGTTGAGAGGTTAAGGAATGTCAAGAGTAGGTCGAGAACCCATCCCAGTACCAGATGGGACAAAATTAGAAATAAAAGACAACATTATTAAGATAAGCGGTAAATTAGGAGAAATGCAGCATGAGCTTCCTTCCGGCATCAGCGCAGTTCTTAATGATGGTTTGCTGAGTATCAATCGCAGTGATGAGAGTCGCACACAAAAAGCATTGCACGGATTATCGCGCTCTCTTGTCTCAAATATGGTTGTCGGTGTTAGTAAGGGTTTCACGAAAGAACTCGAGATAATTGGAGTTGGATACCGTTGCGAACTTAAGGGTAGAGCGTTACAATTGATGGTTGGCTTTTCACACAAGGTAATTTTTATTCCTCCTGATGGAATATCATTTAATGTAACCGCTCCTACAAAATTTGCAGTTAATGGCATTGATAAACAAGTTGTTGGGGATATCTCAGCAAAGATACGCTCTATACGACCACCTGAACCATATAAAGGTAAAGGCATAAAGTATGCGGATGAGCATGTTCGTCGCAAAGCCGGAAAATCCACAACTAAGTAAAAGAGAATGTAAGTCCTGATCGCGTTTGTATTATAGAATAAACATACGATCAGGCAACAGGAGAAAATATATGTCAGATATGAAAGTTGCCTTACTTAGAAAACAGAAGAGGCATCAAAGACGCAGGTTAAGAGTTCGCAAACGTGTACTTGGTAGTGCAGATAGACCTCGTTTAATAGTTTATCGCAGCAACAAGCATATTTACGCTCAACTGCGAGATGACCATGGTGAGCGGACAATTATCGGTTGTTCTACTCTGACTCCTGAGTTGATTGAAAAACTTAAAAATATTACTGGTAAAATTGAAAAAGCAAAGGTTGTTGGTGAACATCTGGCAAAATTGGCTAAAGATACTATGATAGAAAAAGTAGCTTTTGATAGAAATGGACGACGGTATCACGGCAGAATAAAAGCTCTTGCTGATGGCGCTCGCACCGCAGGTCTAAAGTTTTAACGTGACTGTATAATGAGAAAATTCAAAGATAAATCCAATAAAGATCAGGCAGGCGCTCCTGAAGCAGCCTTCATTGAAAAGGTTATTCACATTAACAGGGTTGCCAAGGTCGTTAAAGGCGGCAGGAATTTTAGTTTCAATGCGCTGGTCGTTGTAGGAGATGGGAAAGGCAGGGTTGGTTTTGGTCTTGGCAAAGCGCGCGAGGTGGTTGATGCAATTGAAAAGGGTACAGATAACGCCAGGCGTAGTATGAAACCCTATCCGATTGTAAGAAATACTTTGCCGCATTCTATAGTTGGACGATTTGGCGCTGGAAAAGTTGTGATCAAACCCGCTACTCCTGGTACAGGTATAATAGCAGGTGGATCTGCCAGAGCGGTTATGGAATGTCTTGGAGTGAGTGATGTGTTCTGTAAATCCATTGGCACAAATAATCATGTTAATGTTTTACGAGCTACGTTTAACGGATTAGAGAAACTCTATAGCGCACGCATGATGGCTAAAAAACGCGGTATGCCTGTTGCCAGAGTTTTTAGTTTACATCCGATACCCGTCAAGGAGGTTATTAATGCCTGAGTATTTACGGGTTACATTAGTACGTTCTGCTATTGGCAGGAATTATAGACAGAAACGTGTAATAAAGGCGCTTGGATTACGTCGTTTGAATTATAGCCGCATTCTTGAAGATAATCAGTTTATTCGTGGTATGCTCAATAAGGTTGTCCATTTACTTAAGATTGAATCTGTTGAACCACCAGTTGGAAATGAAAAAACCAATGATGAAGTAGTGCCCACTGAGGCTGAAACTGTTTTGGAAGAAATAGAGACGCCTGAAGACACTGACACTTCTGAAGCAGCAAATTCCGGGTCGGAACCTGAATCGGAAACAGAAACGGAGAGAGAGAACGATGCATAGCGATACAGGTGATCTTGGCAGACTAAAGCCAGCGCCTGGTTCAATTAAAAAAAACAAGCGAATTGGTCGTGGTCGCGGTTCCGGTCACGGTGATACCGCTACAAAAGGTCATAAAGGCGCTCAGAGTCGCGCGGGATATAAGAAACCTGCATGGTTTGAAGGCGGGCAGATGCCGATTCAACGCCGCATACCAAAACGTGGATTTAATGTCCCTGACAGAACCAGATATAACGAGATAAACGTTGGTGATCTTAGCAGGATTGAAGGTGAAATGGTGAATCCTGAAACACTGCGGGAATCCGGATTGGTGAAAGGACGTCTCCCGGTTGTGTTACTTGGTAATGGTGAAATTGATCGTTCTTTAAAGATATCTATACATAGGGTAAGTAAAAGCGCGAGTGAGAAGATAGCTAAAGCAGGGGGAACCATTGATATTCTTCCTCTCGATCCGGTTGATAAAAGAGTGAAAAAGGGACCGGCTAAAAAGGGTATTAAAAGAACACAGCTTAAAAAATAGCTGCTTAATGACCACTGATTTTAAAACGCTAACTTAATGGTAAAATGTTAGAGAAATTTCAAAATATATTTAAAATCCCCGAACTTAAGCGGCGTATTTTCTTTACTCTGCTTATATTCGTAATTTATAGAATTGGTGGCCATGTTCCTGTTCCGGGAATAAATGCCCATGCACTGGGTGAGTTCCTGAAAATGCAACAGAATACGCTCTTTGGATTATATGATATGTTTGCCGGAGGTAATTTCGGGCGAGCGACTGTATTTGCTCTTGGAATTATGCCTTATATCAGCGCCTCAATTATACTCCAGTTAATGGGAACTGTCATTCCTGCGCTTCAGAAGCTTCAGCAGGAAGGCGAAGAAGGACGTAAGAAAATCACACAATGGACGCGCTATCTCACAGTTGCTATCGCTGCAATGCAGTCAACCGGCGTAAGTGTTTTCCTCGCTCAGATACCCATGACTCAGAGCGGGCTTCAGGTTGTACCAAATCCAGGTATTGGTTTTTCACTTTTAACGGTTATTACTTTAACTGCCGGAACTGTTTTTATAATGTGGCTTGGTGAACAGATAACTGAGCGCGGTATCGGAAATGGAATTAGTTTAATTATTTTCATTGGTATTATTGACCGTATCCCGTATGCGTTCCTTGATGAATTACAGATGCTGATGAAAGACCTGCGCCAACCGCTTACAGAGTTATTCCTGATGGCGTTAATGTTTATTACAATTGCTTCGGTAGTTGCTTTAACACAAGGTCAGCGTAAGATAAATGTTCAGTATGCAAAACGTGTTGTTGGACGCAAGGTTTACGGCGGGCAGTCCACACATATTCCTTTACGTGTTAACACTGCCGGTGTGATGCCGATTATCTTTGCTCAAACTATAATGTTTTTACCTTCAACTCTTGCGACATTCATGCCTGAGGGAGGTTTCAGAGATTGGATGACGAATGCTTTTGCTTATGACTCTTACATGTACATGGCTATCTACATGCTACTGATTGTCTTTTTCACATATTTCTATACAGCAGTTGCATTTAATCCTGTTGATACAGCCAATAATTTGAAAAAATACGGTGGTTTGATACCATCGGTTAAACCTGGAAAGCGTACCGCGGAATATCTTGATAATATTCTTTCTAAGATTACATTACCCGGCGCTGTTTTTCTGGGGTTTATAGCTATCTTCCCCACGCTGATGACTAAACAGATCAATGTTTCATACAGCTTTGCATCTTTTTATGGTGGTACAGGTTTGTTGATTATTGTCGGGGTTGCCCTTGACACTCTTCAGCAAATCGAAGCCCACCTCGTAATGAGACACTATGATGGTCTGATGAAATCAGGAAAACTGCGTGGCAGAAGAAGGATGTAAACTGGAGTAATCACCAGTGTAGCTACAGAGGTTCTTTATGATTCTAATTCTATTAGGCGCGCCTGGAGCTGGAAAAGGCACACAGGCTGAGAAAATAAAGGTAGAGTACAACCTTCTACATCTTTCCACAGGAGATCTTTTAAGAGCTGCTGTAGCAGATGGTACCGAACTTGGAAAACTCGCCAAAGATTATATGAATGCCGGGAAACTTGTTCCCGATGATGTGATTCTCGGAATCATTCGTGATTTCATGAAGGAAAATACTGGTAAAGGTGTGCTGTTTGATGGTTTTCCCCGCACGGTTATGCAAGCAGGCGGACTGGATGAAATCCTACGTGATGAAAAGGTGAGGGCTTTATCGTTAGAAGTTGATGATGAACAGGTTATAAAAAGACTATCAGCACGTCGAGTTTGCCGTGAATGCGGTAAAGTTTATAATCCTGCGCTTGGTATCAATCCACCTAAAGAAAATGCATGCGAATGCGGTGGGGAAATATATCAACGCGACGATGATCATGCTGAAACGATTGCAAACAGATTGAAAGTATATCATGACCAGACCGAGCCGGTTATTGAGTATTATCGTGGAAAAAGCCAGTTATTAATAGTTAATGGTACCGGAACTCCGGATGAGGTGTTTGGCAGAATCAGGGAAGCTCTGGTTTGATATCTTTAAAGAGCGAACGTGAGATTAAAAGGATGCGTAGCGCCGGAGCTCTGCTTGCTTCGGTTTTTGTGAAGCTTTATGATTACGTAAAACCAGGCGCAGTTACTGCTGAACTTGAT